>DASWZP010000080.1:0-4053 GCA_036404395.1 Bryobacteraceae bacterium
ACGGCGACCGGCGGCGAAACGTTCTTCCCCAAGGAGCTGAGCGACGTCGACCGCATTGCGGCGGACGTGGCGCGCGATATCCGCAGCCAGTACACCATCGAGTACTCGCCGAGCAACACCGCCATGGATGGCTCCTACCGCGTAATCAAGGTCGCCGTGAATGCGCCGGGCCACCCGTCGGTGCGCACGCGCAGCGGCTATTACGCCACGCCCGACCAGGGGTCGCCGGCGCCCAAGGGCTCCAACGCCCTGAAATCGAAATAGCGCGGCGTGAGCGAGCGTTGCAATTACCTTAGCGGTTTGTCGCAACAGCCTGCGGGCGAGGCGTGCCTCGCCCCTACAAGCTGATCGGCGTAGAGGCCGGGCTTGCCGGGCCTAGCCGGGATCAGTTGTAATGGGCCGCGTTGGCTTCGGCGAAACTCGCCAATTCCGCCGGCAGATCCTCCAGCGTGTAGATCGAGTTGGTCGGGCAGACCGGGATGCACGCACCGCAATCGATGCAGTCCACGGGATTGACATAGAGATGCGGGACGTCGGCAAAGCCCGGTTCGTCCTCTTTCGGATGGATGCAATCCACCGGGCAAGCCTCAATACACAACTTGTCCTTGGTGCAGGTATCTGTAATTACATATGCCATGCCCGCAGATGTGCAATTGCCCTGCCACTGCCCAGAATTGAACTAACCTACGCAGAATCAGTCGCGAAACTCGACAATCCACGGCTTTGAGTGGGTGAGGTTTCGCAGCCGGCCGGCAGCCAGGCGCGTGGAATGGCGCTGCCGTTCGAGACAGGCTAAAGCAGGCTAAAGCAGATCCCCGCGCAAAATGGGCCGCCCTGCCAGCGAAATCCGGAAGCCGTACACAGCGATTACAGCCACCATCGCCAGGGCTACCAGATTCAGCGCCGACGGTTCGGCGCTCCAGGGCACGTTGCCGAGAGCGTCTTGCGTGGCAATCGCCACCATCAGCGCCAGCAGGCCGAAGCGAAGCAGGATGAAAGCAAACAAGGCGGCGTAAGCGGCCTGAAACGGACGGTCAATCCAATTAGAGCCTGGCCCGCTGATGATCAGGGTGGTGAGCGCGATGAACGCCAGAGCGGTCAGCCACTGCTTACGCAACAGCACGCGCAGCACGAAGAACACGAAGAAGAGAAAAAGGGAAGTGAAGATGCTGTTGCATATCAATTGCGTGAGCAGATACACACTGTGGCGGATCCCGGTGAGCGCGCCGAAGGCGGGTATGTTGGGAGCGCCGCTAGCCCCGTGGCACGCCAGTTGAATGTAGGTGGTGACGGCAAACAAGGCTCCGGCGGCGGATCCAATCAATAGGTCGCGGCCCACCAATGGGTCGCGGATACCCTTGGCTACGTAGCGCGTCCATCCGATCATGGTGTGCGGCCAGCGCTTCCGCACCCAAGGCTCCAGCGCGAGATACAGAATCCACGCCAAGCCGGCATTGATGCCTGCCACTGCCACCACTCGCCAGAATGTGTCAATCTCCTGGCTGGTGGTGGAATGGGACGTGGCGAGGTAACGGCCGGCGGCGCTGCAGATGAAATACAACAGGGCCAAAGCCAGTGCGCCGCGCTTGTCGCCCTTCCCCTGTTTGTGGTTGAACCAGGCGATGAAGCACGCGGCGGCGAAGGCGATATAGATCACCACCAGCGCCAACCACGGCACCTGGCTGCCCGGGGCGCCTTGCATGCGGTCCGGCTTGGTCCAGGCGCCGATGACACGGAAAAAGACCGGCCGGCCGCGCCAGGCCGCGGCTTCGATGCGCAGCGCGGAGCCGGTGAAGGCATCGGAGCCGGTCCAGGCGGCGCGCGTATCCCAGTTGGCGAGCGGCGTCCACTCGGGCGCGGCGGGCTGCCACTTCGCGAGGTCGAGGCCGGCGGCGGCGAACAGCCGGCTCCAATCGAAGGCGGGTGCGGGAACAGCCGGCGCCTCCTTCTGCGGCGGAACAGCCTCGAGGTCCAGCAGGCGGCCCTCCCGGTCCGTGCGCAAGCGAATCATGCCCGAATTCTCCAGCGGCGGGTCCATGTAGTTCGGAATCGTGTTCAAGCTATAAATACCGGTCAGATCCTGCGGACTCTCGCGATACCAGAAACGCACCAGCGGCGGAAAACCGGCGGTCGGAGTGCGCCAGCGCCGCGCCGCCAGGTCAGGGTGAGTTTTCAAGTAGTCCTGGTAGAGTGGAAACTCGTCAAAACCCCACGCGGCGTCGGCTGGGCGCGTCGTGTAGCCGAAGCCCTCCAGCATCTGGCGCGACTGGTGCGCCAGGGCAGCGGGCGCGACGTCCAGCGGCACTTCCGCGCTGAGAGTGTATTTCGAGCCCACGAAGCCGGCCACGGCGGTGAACACCAGCGCAGCGGCCAGCCAGGCCAGCGCCACCACCGGCCGCATTCCTTCGGTTTCGCCGGCGGCGGCAACCAATTCGGGCGTTGGCGTTTCGCCGGCCGCCATGGCAGCGGCGAGCGGGTCGCCGCCAGGGAGCGCGGCGGCGACGGCCCGCGCGGAGGCCGGCCGCTGGCGCGGGTCCGGATTGAGGCAGCGCAACACTACGCGCTCCACCGCCGGGTCCAATTCCCTCACCAGCGTGGTCAGGCTGGCCGGCTGGGCGCGCTCCTGCATCTGCATGAGGTCCATCAGCGTGCCGGCTTCGAAGGCGCGCTTGCCGGTGAACAACTCGTACAGCAGCAGGCCCAGAGCGTAAATGTCGCTCTTGATGGTGACCTCGGAGCCCGCCAACTGCTCCGGCGACATGTAGGCCGGAGTGCCGCTGCGCACGTCTCCTTGCAGTTGGGCGCTCAAGCCGGCCAGCCCGAAATCCATGATTACGGCCTGGCCGCGGCCGTCGATCATGATGTTGGCCGGTTTCAAGTCGCGGTGCAGCACGCCTTTTTCGTGCGCGGCGGCGAGGCCGGCGCAGATCTGCCGCGCGGTTTCGACGGCCTTATCCACCGGCAGGCGGCCGATGCGGCGCAGCAGCACGGACAGGTCCTCGCCATCGACATATTCCATCGAAATGAACTCGAGACCGTCGACCTGGCCGACATCGTAGACGCGGCACACGTTCGGGTGGGTGACCTGGCGGGCGATGCGGACCTCGTTGTAGAAGCGCGCCAGCGCGCGATCGTCGCGCGAGGCGGCTTCCGGCAGGAACTTCAGCGCCACGGCCTGGCCCAAGGTCAGATCGGTGGCGCGGTAGACTTCGCCCATGCCGCCGCGGCCCAACAGGCCGGCGATGCGGTAGCGCGACGCCAGCAAGGTTCCGGGCAGGAAGCGGCCTTCATCCACCGCGCTCGAAGCCGCCAGCACCGGGTTGGAGGCCGATGGCGGCGCCGAAACGGCCGGCGGCAGGACGGCGGTTTCGGCCGAGCTGGCGTCGACCGGCGTGGCACACCAGGGGCAGAATTTGCCCGCTTCGGTGAACTCGCGGGAGCACGAAGGGCAGCGCGCCATAAGGTCTTCCATCTTAACGCGCTTTCGCCCGCGGACTGAAGCGCGCCGCGGGCCGCGGCAGGGCGAATGTTAAACTTGAGTTTGGGAACGGGCGGTTAGCTCAGCTGGTTAGAGCGTCTGGTTTACACCCAGAAGGTCGCAGGTTCGAATCCTGCACCGCCCACCAATATCTGGTTGTCTGGCCGCCCCTCTCACTAACTCTGATTAACGGTGCGACAATTGGGGCTGCGACTATGGGCGATTTCCCTGCATTCATGAAACGGCCTGCTAACCGGATTGCGAGCACTCAACAGGCGACACTGGGAGTTGAGGGATACATATTCGACGGAGCAGACGGCAGCCAGATGGCGTTCTGGGCATGTCGGGAAACGGCGGCGTCCGCGGAGCACGTCCACGACTACGACGAGTACATGCTGGTGGTCGAAGGCTGTTACACGCTGCTCATGGATGGGCAGCGCGTAGTGGTGAAGGCCGGAGAGGAATACGTGATACCGCGCGGCGTTCCGCACGGCGGCGAAGTACTGGCGGGAACCAGGACAATCCACGTTTTTGGCGGCCACAGGGCGGACCGGACGGCCGAGTAGGAAAGCCGG
>DASWZP010000081.1:0-9052 GCA_036404395.1 Bryobacteraceae bacterium
AGAATCTCTTCACCATCGAGGACGCGCTGGACGCGATCAATCGCAAGCTGCTACGGCGCCATCCGCACATCTTCGGCGACGAATCGGCCGCGACCTCGGGCGACGTGAAGCGCATCTGGAGCGAGGTCAAGGCCGCCGAAAAAGCCGCGCAAGGCCGCGACCAGGAAAGCCTGCTGGCCGGCGTGCCGCGCATTCTGCCCGCGCTTGTCGAGGCGCAGCAGATCACCGCGCGCGCCGCTCAAGCCGGCTTCGATTGGGAAAACCCTGAGCAAGTGCTCGACAAGCTGCGCGAGGAACTCGCCGAATTCGCCGAAGCGCGCCGCGGCGGTACGCAGGCGGAACTGGAAGGCGAGATGGGCGACCTGCTCTTCGTGCTGGTCAACCTGGCGCGCTTCGTCAAGGTGGATCCCGAGCAGGCGCTGCGCGCCACCAATGCCAAGTTCCGCCAGCGCTTCGGCTACATCGAGCGCAAGCTGGCCGAGCACGGCAAGAAACCGGCCGATGCGACCATCGACGAAATGGAGGCGCTGTGGCAGGAAGCCAAGCAGTGCCAGAAAGCAACGCCGTGATCGACATTCGGCTGCTGCGCGACATTACCCAGTTCGCGGGCGTCGTCGAGCTGCAAAAAGAAATCTGGGGCTTCGATCCAATCGACCTGCTGCCCATGCGTTTTCTGGTGGTGCTCGACAAAGTGGGCGGCCACATTTTCGGCGCCTATGACGGCGATCGCCTGATCGCTTTCTGTTTCGCCATCCCCGGCGTCAAGCCCGGTCCGACGCCGTATCTGCACAGCCACATGCTGGGCGTGCTGCCGGAATACCGCGATACCGGCATCGGCCGCCGCCTCAAGCTTCTCCAGCACGAAGACGCGCTCGCCCGCGGTATCGGCCTGATCGAATGGACCTTCGATCCGCTCGAGCTGAAGAACGCCTTTTTCAACATGGAGCGGCTTGGCGCCGTCGTGCGCCGCTACGCGGAAAATCAATACGGCATCACGGCCAGCCCGCTGCACGGCGGTCTGCCGACGGATCGCTGCACCGCCGAATGGCACCTCGATTCGCCGCGCGTGCGGCAAATTCTGGCGGGCGCGCGGCCGCCTGTCCACGCCGTCGAACGCATCTCGTATCCGGCCGATATCGCGCTGATTCGCACCCAGGACGCAGTCCGCGCGCGCGAAATTCAAAGAACCAATGCTGCGCTGTTTCAAGATGCGTTTGCGCGCGGCCTGGCCGTGACTGGCTTCGAACGCGGTCCCGACGCCGGTAGCTATCTGCTGGAGCCATGGCAATGAAGATCGAGCGCGTCACCCTGCGGCAGATCCGCATGCCGCTGCTGCACTTTTTCGAAACCAGTTTTGGCCGCACATACGAGCGCCACATCATTCTGGTGGAAGCTCAGGCTGGCGGCATTTCCGGCTGGGGCGAAGTGACGGCGGGCGAGAATCCTTTTTACAACGAGGAATGGACCGAATCGGCCTGGCGGATTCTGCGCGATTACGCCGCCCCGCGCGTGCTGGACCGCGAGCTCGATGGGCCGGACGCGGTCTACCCGCTCACTGCCCACATTCGCGGCCACAACATGGCCAAGGGCGCCCTGGAAACCGCCATATGGGACCTGGCCGCGCGCAGGGAAGGCGCGCCGCTTTGGAAGAAGATCGGCGGCGGAGCGCGGCGCGAAATTCCCTGCGGCGTTTCTATTGGCATCCAGGATTCGGTCGAAGAGCTGCTCGAAACCATCGAGCGGGAGCTCGCCGCCGGCTATCAGCGCATCAAGATGAAGATCAAGCCCGGCTGGGACGTCGACGTGGTAGCGCGCGTGCGCCAGCGCTTCCCGCTCATCAAGCTGATGGCCGACGCCAACTCCGCTTACACGCTGGCCGACGCCGATCATCTGCGCAAGCTGGACGATTTTTACCTGATGATGATCGAGCAGCCGCTCGCGCACGACGACATCATCGACCACGCCGAGTTGCAGGCGCGCTTACAAACGCCCATCTGCCTGGACGAATCCATTCGCAGCGCGCACCACGCCGCGCAGGCCATCCGGCTGCGCGCCTGCCAAATCCTCAACATCAAGCTGGGCCGCGTGGGCGGCTTCGCCGAAGCGCGCCGATTGCACGACGTGGCCCAGGCCGCGGGCGTTCCGGTCTGGTGCGGCGGCATGCTGGAAGCCGGCATCGGCCGCGCGCACAATGTGGCGCTGGCCACGCTGCCCAATTTCGTGCTGCCCGGCGACGTCTCCGCCAGCCGCCGCTACTGGCAGCGAGACATCATCGAACCGGCGGTCGAAACCACCGCGCACGGCACCATCGAAATTCGCGATCAGCCGGGTTTCGGCTACGCGCTCGATCGCGAATTCATGGCCGCTATCACGGTGCGCGAGGAGACGGCCGGTTGAACGCGTTCTTCTCGCTCCTCGCCCGAAACCGCAACTACCGCTACATGTGGGTGGGCCAGATCGTGAGCGAGATCGGCGACCACTTCAACAACATCGCCGTGTTCAGCCTGGCCGTGGCGGCCACACGCTCCGGCATGGTGGTGAGCGGCGTGATGCTCTCGCGCGCCATTCCGGCCATGCTGATCGGGCCCGCCGCCGGCGTGGTGCTCGACCGCCTCAACCGCAAGCAGGTGATGATTGCGAGCGACCTGATCCGCGCCGTGGTCGCGCTCGGCTTCATCCTCGCCATCGGCCGCGGAGACACCTGGCTGCTCTATTCGTTGAGCGCGCTGCTGATGGGCGCCTCGCCCTTCTTCACCGCCGGCCGCTCCGCCATTCTGCCTACCATCGCCACTCGCGAGGAATTGCACACCGCCAATTCGCTCACCCAAACCACGGCGTGGACCACGCTCACCATCGGCACCTTCCTCGCCGGCGTCAGCGTGATGGGGTTCGGCTACCGCTGGGCATTCGTGGGCAATGCAGTCTCGTTTCTGATTTCCGCGCTCTGCATTTCGCGTTTGCGTTTGCCCGGGCGCGGCTTCTATCCGCCGGGGCGCTCCCTCACCGAAGCCGAGATGGTCCGGCCGTGGCACGAGTACAAAGAAGGACTGCGCTACATGCGCGGCGTGCCACTGGTGATGGGGCTTCTGCTGATCAACGTCGGCTGGGCTTCCGGCGGCGGCGCGGCGCAGATTCTGTTCACCATTTTCGGCGAGATCGTTTTCAACCGCGGCCCCGCCGGTCTGGGCACCATCTGGAGCTTCGCCGGGATCGGCCTGCTGGCGGGCGGAGCGCTCGGCTATACGGTGGGCCGCCGCCTCAGCTTCACCAATTACAAGCGCGCCATCGTGGTCTGCTACATCGTCCACGGTGGCTCTTACGTTCTCTTCAGCCAGATGCGCAGCTTCGGCTGGGCGCTGTTCTTCATCGCGCTCTCGCGCGCGGGCGTGGCCATGAGCTCGGTGCTCAACATGTCGCAACTGCTGCGCATCGTCCCCGATGCTTTGCGCGGACGCGTCTTCGCCACCATGGAATCGGTCACCTGGTCGGTGATGCTGATCTCGATGACGCTGGCCGGCATCGGCTGCGAATACTGGAATCCGCGCACTATCGGCGCGATTGCCGGCGTGCTGAGTTCCTCGACCGCCCTGTTCTGGGGCTGGGCCCATTTCACCGGCCGCCTCCCCGAGCCAGAACGCCTCGGCGTGGAACCGGAAGAGATCGAGGTTCATCCAGAGCCGAGGGCGTGAAGCGCCAGGGCGCTGGGAAGGCTCGTTCCGTAATAGCGGTCGCCAGCCCTTTCCGCCCTGCCACATAGTAAAATCTTACGCAAGCCATTCGAACGCGCGGCTGGGCTGGCCGGGTGGGACCGGGGCCGGCGCGGATGGCTGCACGCTCGCAACATTTCGCGGGCGGGCAGGGGGTCAACTGCAATGGCGACGGTCTTTCGGTTCCCGACCAGGCTTTCTTGGCGCGCCGCGCTGTTCTTGGCTGGATTGGCATCGCTGGGCTGGGGCCAGGAAAGCCAGTTTGTGCAGGCGTCGAATGGAACGCTGACACTGAATGGCGCGCCGTTCCGCTTCGGCGGCACCAATTCCTATCCTTTGATGTATTCGAATTCGCCAACGGTGGATCAGATTCTGCAAACGGTCGCCAGCAGCAATCTGAAGGTCGTCCGCATGTGGGCTTTTTGCGAAATTCCCTGTCAAGGGTCCTTCATCCTGCAGTACCTCAACACAAACACCGGCGCCCCGACATACAACGACGCCGCCATTTACGGCTTGGCCAACCTGGATCTGGCGGTCACCGAAGCCAACAAGCTGGGGATCAAGCTCATCATGACTCTTACCAACAACTGGCATGATTTCGGCGGAATGGACCAATACGTCAGGTGGCGCGCCGGGCCGCAATACCACGACCAGTTCTACACCGATCCTACGATTCGTCAGTGGTACAAGAACTGGATCGGCCATGTGCTGAATCATCTGAATACCGTTCAAGGGCCGTCCTTCGGCGTGGCTTACAAGGATGATCCGACCATCATGGCATGGGAGCTGGCGAACGAGCCTGAGTGTGGAAACGACGGGCTGCCTACATCGGGCTCCTGCACGAACCAAACGATCATCGACTGGATCACCGACTCGGCGGCCTATGTCAAGAGCATCGACCCGAATCACCTGGTGGCAGTCGGCGACGAAGGCTTTTTCTGCGAGCCCGGCACCACCGATTATTTCACCGATTGCGCCAATGGCGTCGACAGCAAGGGTTTCTCAAGCGTCGCAGCCGTCGATCTCGTCGGACTCCATTTGTACCCGGATTCATGGGGCAAGAACATTGCCTGGTCGCAAACCTACATCACCGACCACTTATCGGAAGCGACCACGCTGGTCAAGCCTCTATACATGGGCGAGTTCGGCCTGCTGTCCGGCAACGCGAAAATAGCCGTCTACAACGATTGGACGAACATGATATTCAATGGGGGCGGGAGCGGCGCCATGTTCTGGGACGTTAATCCCGACGTGACCGTGCCGGAATCGGCGAGCGGATTCGATGAATACGCGGGCAGCCCGGTGTTGCCGCTGATGAGCGATTTCGCGCAAATCATGGCGGCGAACTCGGTGCAGTCGCTGCCGCCGGTCGCCGGCTATCAATGGGCTACCACACCCTTCGGCGAGCCGGCCACCCTCAACGTATTGTCGAACGACGTTGCCTACGGGAATAACGCCGCGATCGACCCTACGAGCATCGATCTCGACCCCAATACGCCGGGTCAGCAAACGTCCTTCGCCGTGAATGGCGGCGTGTTCAATGTCGTCAACGGCACCGTCGAGTTCACGCCGCAAGCCGGCTTCGTCGGGCCCGCGGGTCTCGGCTCCTACACGGTCGTGGACAGCACCCACCAGGTGTCCAATGTCGGCTACCTGTTCGTGACTGTGAATCCCGCCCTGACGGGCTGGACGACGCTCGATTCGTTCGAATCGGGCACTGACGGATGGGGCCCGATCGCAGGCAACAATCCGCCGGTCACCGGCACGGTTGCGCTCAGCCCGCTCTTCCACACCGAGGGAAGTTCCTCGCTCGCCGTGAATGTGACCGCGGGCGGCTGGTTCGGAACCTCGTTCCCTGAACCCGTGAATCTCTCCAATTGGCCGTCGCTGGCGGTGGATGTCGAGACGACTTCGGCCGGCGGGAGCTCGGCCTTCGCCTTCCAGTCGGGCTCAGGTTCCGTTTGGTGCCAGAATGCCACGTGGCAAACGCTGGCGCTGTTCAGCACCACAACCTTGACGGTGCCTTTCCAGTCTTCGCAGCTTACGTGCTATGGCGGCACGCCGGATTTGACCAGCGTGCACACCCTGTACATATACTTTGCCAGTCCCGGAATATATTACCTCGACAATCTCCGCGCGGCGCCCGCGTCTGGCGCGTCCACGCTGGTGCCGGTAATCGCCGGGATAGCGAACAGCGCGGGCGGGCAATTGGGTGTCTCGGCAGGCACCTATATTTCGATTTACGGATCGAATTTCGCGCCAACCGGCTGGCCGGCTGCTATCTGGAGTGACTATGTTGTCGGCGGGCAGTTACCTCTCACGCTGGCAGGCGTGAGTGTCAGCATGGGGGGACAGGCAGCTTACTTAGAATACCTTAGTCCCACACAGATCAATGTGCTGGCGCCCAACGTCGGTACGGGGTCTGTATCGGTTACAGTGACCACGCCGGCGGGAAAGAGTAATGCATACTCCATCACGTCGTCGACGGTCCAGCCGGCATTTTTCGAATGGCCGGGCAACTATGCGGTGGCAACCGACGCCAGTTATGACTGGCTCGTGAAGAACGGAACGTTTAGCACCACAACCGCGCCCGCGAAACCAGGTGAGACGGTCATCTTATGGGGGACCGGATTTGGCCCCACGACTCCGGCGGCTCCGGCCGGCCAGTTGGTGCCGCCAAATTCGTACAGCGTCAACGGGGTCACGGTGACGGTAGGAGGCGCCCAGGCGAACGTGTTGGCAACCGCGCTGTCGCCGGGACTCGCCGGCGTCTATCAGGTCGCGATTACAGTGCCACCAACCCTGGCCAATGGCGATTACCCGATCATGGCAACCGTGGGCGGAGTGCAGTCGCCCTCGGGCGTGAAACTCACGGTCCAGCAATGAAGCAAGTCCGATGACCGCTCGCGGAGCATGGAGATTAGCGAGTACAGTTGCAGGCTGCGCCGCACCTACAGCAGCGTGAGCGGATCCACGTCGATCACCAAGGCGGTGGCGGGCCACTTGCGCTCTTGCGCGAACGCTCGCGCTCTTTGTAATAGCGCGTTGAGCGCTATGCGGCTGGCGGATTTGATGAGCAACTGGTAACGGTATTCGGCCTTGAGGCGCGGCACGGGCGCTTCGGCGGGGCCCATCACGCGCAGCTTCTCGGGCGGCGGCGTGAGCAGCATTCCCAACTCCCCGCTCATGCGCAGGGCCATCTCTTTCTTGTCGCTACGCACCAGCACGTTCGCCATGGCCGTAAAGGGCGGATAGGACATGGCGCGGCGAAAAGCGAGCTCCTTTTCATAGAACGCGGCGTAGTCCTGCGCGGCGGCCATGCGGACGGCGTAGTGATCGGGATTGATGGTCTGGATGAGCACGATGCCGGGCAGGCTGCCGCGCCCGGCGCGGCCGGCCACCTGGGTGAGGAGCTGAAAAGTGCGCTCGGCGGCGCGAAAATCGGGCATGCCGAGGCCGACATCGGCGGAGACCACGCCCACCAGGGTGACGTTCGGGATGTCGTGGCCCTTGGCGATCATTTGCGTGCCGACCAGGATGTCGAAACTGCCTTCGCGGAACCCATCGAGGATGGTTTCGTACTGGCGCTTGCCGGTGACCGTGTCGCGGTCGAGCCGGGCGATACGCGCGGCGGGAAAGGCGCGGTGCAGCTCTTCCTCGACGCGCTCGGAACCTACGCCGAGAAAATATACGTGTTCGCTGGCGCACTTCGGGCAGACGCTCGGAACCTTCTCGGCGTAGCCGCAATAGTGGCACAGCAGGCGCCGGTCGCGCTTGTGAAAAGTCAGCGTGACGGAGCAGTTGACGCACTGGACGCGTTCGCCGCAGGAGCGGCAGGCGACGAAGCTCGAAAAACCGCGGCGGTTGAGCAGGACGATGGTCTGCTCGCCATTTTCCAGGCGTTGGCCGATGGCCTCGATCAGTTTGCGCGAGAAGGTGGCTTGCTGGCGCGTCTCGAGAAACTCCTGGCGCATGTCGACCAACTCGACCGCCGGCATGGGCCGCGCTTCGATGCGGCCGGGAAGCGTCAGCAGCGTGTATTTGCCGCGCTCGGCGTTGTAACGGCTTTCGAGACTGGGCGTGGCCGAGCCCAGCACCACGCAGGCGTGCGCCGCCTGGCCGCGCACGAGCGCCACATCTCGACCGTTGTAGCGCGGGGTTTCCTCCTGCTTGTAGCTGCCATCGTGCTCTTCATCCACCACGATCAGCCCCAGGTTGCGGACGGGCGCGAACACGCCGGAGCGGGTGCCCACCACCACCGAAGCCGAGCCGGAGCGGATGCGGCGCCACTGCTCGGTGCGTTCGACGTCTGTAAACGCGCTGTGCAGAATGGCAACCCGATCGCCGAAGCGCGAAAAGAACTGGCCGGCCATGGCGGGGGTGAGCGCGATTTCCGGCACCAGCAGCAGCGCGCCGCGCCCTTGTGCCACCACGGCCTGGATGGCATTGAGGTAGATTTCGGTTTTGCCGGAGCCGGTGACGCCGTAGAGAAGGAAGGCGTGAAACTCGCGCGCCTCAACGGCCCGAAGAATGGAATCGTAGGCCGCCTGCTGCGCCGGGTTGAGCGTATGCGGCGTGCGCACAAGGCCCGCGGTGACGCCGGGAGTTTCGGCGGTGAGCGTGACCACGCCTTTGCGCGCCAGCGAGCGCGCAGCGGCGCTCGAGTGGGCCAGCATGCTTTCCAGCTCCTTCAGATTGTGCGAGCCGGGATGCAATTCGAGGAAGGCCTTCAACTCGCGCTCGGGCTTGTTCAGCTTCCCTTCGGCGGGGTTTGCGGCCAGCTCGACGCGCAGGCGTCCGGCGGGCGCGCGCCAAGGGTCGCGCTCGGTCTGCACGTTTTCAGCGGCGATTAGACCCTTGCGCTCCAGCGAACGGATGGCTTTATCGGCGAGCGGCAGGATGCGCGACAGGTAGGCGGCCGAAAGCGGGCGCTTTTCGAGCATGGCCAGAATGCGCGCCACCGGGTCGTCGGGCGCGGCATCGAGAAGCAACTGACGCGCCGCGTCGCGGCCGGCATCGGTCAGCGACCAGATCTTGCCGCGGCGGATTTCCGACTGGAGCGGCAGCATGCCACGCAGCACGTCGCCCAGCGGAGCGCAGTAATAACCGGCGATCCAGCGGCCCAGGCTGAGCAGTTCCGCGTCGAGCACCGGCTCGGAATCGATCAGGCGCAGGGCCTCGCGGGTGGCAATGTTCGGCGGTTCGTCGTGGCAGCGCAGAATAACGCCGGTGAGTTTGCGCGGGCCGAAGGGAACCACTATCCGGCTGCCCGGCCGCACGCGGTGGCGGAGGGTCTCGGGCAGCGAGTAAGTGAACGGCTGATCGAGCGGCGCCGGGACACTGAC
>DASWZP010000082.1:0-3945 GCA_036404395.1 Bryobacteraceae bacterium
ACTCTCCTCATCTCGACCAGCAGGTGCGACCAGTGTGGATCGTCCAGACGGTCGATGCGCACCATGGGCGTCTGGTAGGTGGTGGCGCTGATGAATTGGCCGTCGCCCAGGTACATCCCGGTGTGCGTGATGTGCTCGGGCGAAGCGCCGAAATACAGCAGGTCGCCGGGCGCGAGATCCGCGCGGCCGCTCGCCGGCTTGAGAAGGTTCGAATCCGCCTGCGGCTGCGCGTCGCGCGGCAGCATCACGCCATGGCGGCGCTCGAGCATCTGCACCAGGCCGGAACAATCGTAGCCGAAGCTGGAAGTTCCGCCCCAGGTGTAGGGCAGGCCCAGAAAGCGGCGGCTTAGCGCCAGCATCTCCGCGGTGCTGAGCGGCGTGGTATCGAAAGTCAGGTCGCCCGCCTGCACCCAGCCTAATCGGCCATCCGCCAGCCGCGCCTGGCGCCAGCGTCCCTGCTCGTCGCCGCCCGAAATCTCCAGTCTGGTTTCGAATGGCACCGTCAACAGAGGCGCGTGCACGGTGACATCGGGTTCGCGATAGATGTGCGCGAACAGGCTACACACCATCGCCACCTGCCCCGCGGCGGCGTAAGGCGGGCCGATCTTCAGCGCGGCCAGCGGCATCCAGCCGGTGTATTCGTCCGCTGTGCGAATCCGCGCCCAGCCTTCGCGCTGGCCCAGCAGGGCCACATTCGAACCGTAGATTGCCTGCGACACCACGCCGGACGCTTCCGACGGCTGGGAAAACATATTTGCCACCGGCCGCAGCACCACTGCGTTTGGCAACGCCGCCGCTAGTAACGCCACCGTCATGCCGGCCACGACCACTCTTCAGCGTACCGCAGGCTGCCCGCGGACTCCGCGCCAGGGAGTATCATCGTAACCATGAAAACGAAATCCCTGTCCGCCTTCGTTTTGTTGTCGCTTGCCGCCTGTGTTTCCGCCCAGGCGCAGCCGCCCGCCAAGAAACTGCTGGTCATCGGCGAGGTAAAAGGATACGAGCACGATTCGGTGTCGCACGCCATGGCCACCATCGAGAAGCTGGGCCGCCAGACCGGCTTGTGGGACACTTACATCCGCACCGACGCCGAGCTGCTCACCAAGGCCAAGCTCACTAACAATTCGAAGAACCTGAATTATTTCGACGCCGTATGGTTCTACACCACCGGCGATCTCGGCCTCACCGATCAGCAGAAGGCGGATCTGCTCTCCTTCGTGCGCGACGATGGCAAGGGCTTTTTAGGCGCGCACAGCGCCACCGATACTTATTACAACTGGCCCGAATACGGCGATCTGATCGGAGCATACTTCAACGAACATCCGTGGATGCAGGTGCACTGCATCATTCGCACCGAGGACAAAACCTTCCCCGCTACCGCGCATTTTCCGGACAAGTTTCCCTTCTACGACGAGATCTACCAGTTCAAAGCGCCGTACTCGCGGGAGAAAGTGCGTGTGCTGATGAGCGTGGACCCGGATTCGGTGGATCTGACCAACCCGAAGGTACATCGCACCGACAAGGATTTCGCCGTCACCTGGGTACATAACTATGGCAAGGGGCGCGTCTTCTATTCGTCGCTCGGCCATCGCGACGAAGTGTGGGACATGCCGGACATCCAGAAAATGTGGATCGAAGCCGTGAAGTGGACGCTGGGCCTGACCGCGGGCGATGCGACACCGCGGCCGCAGGGCGGGCGGTGAAACGTGGGGCAGGTCCCCGACCTGCCTTTTTTCAGTTGGCAGGTCGGGGACCTGCCCCACTGCGCGGTGATATGCTGATTCCGTCATGCGCATTGCGTTTCTACTCGCAGCAGTATCCTTGACCGCATTGGTAATGGCGCTGCCCGCCCGGTCCGGAATGACGATCATGGCAACCGACTCACAACCAACGCACCCGCCCGCTTCGCACTATCGCAGCAAGATCACTATTTACGATCTCGCCAGCCGCTCGACCCGCGTGGTGTATCAGGCCGACCAGGTGATCGAAGCGCCCAACTGGTCGCGCGACGGCAAGTTTCTTTTGATCAATACCGAGGGCCACCTGTACCGGCTGCCGTTGCAAAGCTCCGGCGAGCCGAAGCCCGAGCAGATCGATCTCGGTCCCGGCGGCTACGTGTGCAACAACGATCATGACCTGTCGCGCGACGGGAAGTGGCTGGCGTTTTCCGCGTCCAGCCCGTCGTCGCACCAGTCGCAGGTCTACCTGGCCAAGTCCGATGGCTCCGGCGTGCGCCTGATGACGCCGGCCGCGCCGAGTTACTTCCATGGTTGGAGCCCCGATGGCAAGTGGCTGGCCTTCGTCGGCCAGCGCGAGGGCGCTGCGTTCCACCTGTACCGCGTCTCCGCCGACGGCGGCGCCGAGCAGCAGCTCACCTCCCAAGGCTCTTACGACGACGGTACCGAGTACACTCCCGATGGTAAGTGGATCTACTTCAACTCCAACCGCTCCGGCAGTTGGCACGTCTGGCGCATGCCGGCCGATGGCGCCGGTCCCGGTGATCGCAAGGCGGAGCAAATCACCAGCGACGAATGGGAAGACTGGTTCCCGCACTTTTCGCCGGATGGAAAGCAACTGCTGGTGTTTTCGTTTCCCAAGGGAACCAAGACTCACAACGACCGCATGGATGGCGTGGTGCTGCGCCTGACGCCTGCGCCGGGCGAGAAACTCGAACCGGCGAAGCCGGAAACCCTGCTCCGCTTTTTCGGCGGGCAGGGCACCATAAACGTCAACTCCTGGTCGCCGGATTCGCGCCAGTTCGCTTTTGTCGTGTACGAGCCGATCGCCGCGTCCAAGCGGTGAGCGGAGGTAGGACAGACGATCGGTTTCTGTCGTCTGTCGGGGTTCGCGCTTCGACGCGGCGCGACAGGCCACAAAAAGGCGATGGCCTGTCCTACCCCATTATCTCGCTGGCCTATAATGACGCCCATGGGCAGCTCTTCATCACTCCAAGCCCCCTACCTCGGGATTAACGCCGTCAACATTTTCGTTCGAGATCAGGAGCGAAGCCTGCGGTTCTATCTCGATCAACTTGGGTTCCGTCTCGCCTTCGATGCCCGCCTGCAATCCGGCGAGCGCTGGGTCGCGGTCTCCCCGCCGGACGGCACTGCGGTGCTGGCGCTGATCGCACCGGAGCCGGACTCCCGCCAGTACGCGCTGATCGGCCGTCGAACACAGGTCGTGTTTGTCACCGAAGACGTCCTTGCCAAGTACCGCGAATGGAGCAAGCGCGGAGTGCGCTTTCGGTTCGTGCCGCGCCTGAGGCGCGTGACGTATGCGCAGCACGAATCGGCGCAGCCAACCGCGTTTTCGAAACCGCCGGAGGCGCGGCCGTCAATCTGGGGCGGAGTGTTCACGCGCTTCGAAGATGCGGATGGGAATACGTTTGAACTGGTGAGCTTCGACGAGGTCAGTCTGGCCCTGGTAGCGCGACGCCGCGCGGCCGCCGAGAAGCTGGAATCCGAGCGCCGCGCGGTGCAGGAACTGGAAATCGCCAAGCAGGTGCAGGCGCGGCTCTTTCCGCAAAAGCCGCCGCTTCTGAAAACACTCGAATACGCCGGCATCTGCATTCAGGCCCGCGAGGTTGGTGGCGATTACTACGATTTCCTGGATCTGGGCAGGGAGCGCTTCGGCCTGGTGATCGGCGACATTGCAGGCAAAGGAATCGCCGCCGCCTTGTTGATGGCCAATCTGCAAGCCAACTTCCGCAGCCAGTGCGCGATCGCTTTCGACAAGCCGCGGTGCTTCCTGCAGGCCGTCAACGAGCTCTTTTGCGAGAACACCACCGACAGCGCCTATGCCACTCTCTTCTTTGCCCAATATGACGACGGGACGCAGCGCTTGCGCTACGTCAACTGCGGCCATCTCTCGGCGCTTCTCCTGCGGTGCGACAACACTCTGGAACGGCTCCCTTCCACGGCCACGGTCCTGGGACTCTTCGAGCAA
>DASWZP010000083.1:0-11316 GCA_036404395.1 Bryobacteraceae bacterium
CGCCGCGCCGGCGTCGCGTCCTTCCATCCCCCGCCGCCACGTCGCGGCGAAACCGGCCTTCCGTCCCTTTATTCCCGATCGCTATGTTGTGGTCCTCGATGACCCACCCGTGGCGGCGCGCTTTTCCACGCGGGCGGAGGCCGAATCCTCGGCTGCCGCCGATTACCGGCGGCAAATCGAAGCCAAGCAGGCGGCTGTGGCCGGTGAACTTGCCGGCCGCCACATCCGGGTCACCAGCCAGGTATCGCACCTGTTGAATGCCCTCTTCGTTTCAGCGCCGGGGGACAGCATCGACGAGCTGCGCGCGATTCCCGGGGTGAAATCGGTTACGCCCATGCGCCGCGCGAGGGCGCATCTCAACCAAGCCATCCAATTGATGGACGCGCAGACCGCATGGACCGCGGTGGGCGGCCAGTCGAACGCGGGCAGAGGAATCAAGATCGCCATCCTCGATTCCGGCATCGACCTCGCCAACCCGGCATTCCAGGACTCGACGCTTCCCATGCCGTCCGGCTTTCCGCTGTGCAGTGGCTTTCCCATCCCCAGCGGCAGTTCGTGCGGCAGCTACACCAATAGCAAGGTGATCGTGGCGCGCAGTTACGTGCAGCCGCTGGCCGCAGTCGCAGGCACCGGTCCGGCGAAGTCGGAACCCGACGATCCGTTTCCCCACGATCGTTACGGCCACGGCGTTGCCACTGCCATGATAGCCGCGGGCAATACCATCACGGCTCCGGCTACTTCGGCCACCGGAGGGGCAATCACCATCGAGGGCATGGCGCCCAAGGCTTACATCGGCGTTTACAAGATTGCCGGCACATTCGGCTACACCGATGAGGAAGTCGAAGTACAGGCGCTGGAAGACGCCGTGAAAGATGGCATGGATGTCATCTTCATGCCATACGGAGCATTGGCGCTGACGAATTGGGCCAGCGATCCCACGGCCACCGCGTACGAACAGGCCGCGACCACCGCCCGGCCCGCCGGCTCTCTCGCCAGCACCATCGCCATTCCTGTGATCGTGGTAGCCGCCGGTAACGATGGAGCGGACGGGGTTCTGAACAACTACAATTACCCCAGTTACAACACCATCAACTCGCCTTCCAACGCGCCCGATGTGATTTCGGTCGGCGCCACCACCAGCTCGCACATCATGCAGCCCAGCGTCAGCGTCACGGCGGCCGGGGCGCCTTCCAACCTCAAGCACATCGCCGCGATCGCGGGGCTGTTCAGTTATTATTTGTTCCCTTCCGGTGCGGGCGCCAGCACGGCTCCGCTGGTGGATGTATCGAAAATCGGCGATCCCTGCGCCAGCGGCGCTCTTCCGGCCGGATCGCTAAACAATTCCTTTGCCTTGATGGCTTATGGCTCGTGCGATTTCGACACGGCGGCGGCCAACGCACAAAGTGCGGGCGCAGTGGGTTTCGTCTTCATTCTGCCCGCCGGAACGCCCTTTGCCGCATTCGACTTCACTTCCGCCCCATCCAGCATCAACGAATATGGTCCCGCGGTTTCGATCTCCAACGCCGATGGCCAGAACCTCGAAAGCTACATCGATGCGAACCCCAACCAGCAGGTCACCATTGACCTGGCCGGCCAGGAGCAGACTGTCGCAGCGTTGAGCCAGTACTGGGTCAACACGGTGGGAGGCAGCGCGATTACCGCGAACATGGTTCCCGGCTATTCCTCGTTCGGCCCCACGCCCGATGGCCAGATGAAACCCGATATCGTGGCCACCGGAGGCTGGGACTGGTCCTACGCGAGCTACGGTCTGTACGGCGGTTTCTATGTGCCCACGCAGAGCTTCGACGCATACGACTCCTCTCTGATTTTCAATCCGTACACCTCGCCATGGGAAACGGAGCTGTACAGCGCCAACGGATTCATGGCCGTGGATGGCACGAGTTATTCCGCGGCGCTGGCGGCCGGCGCAGCGGCGCTGGTTATTCAGGCGCACCCGGGGCTGCGGGGAACGCAGGTGCGTTCGTTGATCGTCAATTCCTCGGCGCAGACCGTGACCACGGACGATTCCTACCCCACCCCCAACCCGGTGGATGCGGAGTGGATCGGCGCCGGCCTGCTGGACGCAGGGGCTGCCACCAGCGCCACCGTGACCGCCGAGCCCACCACGGTTGGCGGCAGCGGGGCCACGATTTCGTTCGGCACCCTGCAATCCGGTTCGCTGCCGATATCGAAGACCATCACCCTGACCAACATTGCCTCGAGTTCAGTGACGCTCGCGCCGAAGGTTTCCTGTTGCACGGTAAGCGGCAGCCCCGGCTCGCTGCCGGGATCATCCACGGTCGCGGCATCTCTTTCCAGCTCGACGCTGGCCGCCGGCGCAACTTCAACTTTGACCGTCACTCTTTCCGGCGCGCCGTCCGCTGCTGGTGAGTACTCGGGCAGCATCACGTTTGGATCGGGCACCAGCCTGCACATTCCCTTCATGCTGCTGGTGGGCGCGGGAAGTTGCAGCTCGACAACGCAGAATTGCAACATCGAGCCAGCCTTCGTGCCGGAATATATAATTCTCGAAGGCCCGCCCAGCGCGGACACCGGGGGCTACGCGTACTTGCAAGTGGTGGATCAGTTTGGCGTGCCGGTGGCTGGCGTTTCGGTGACGTTCACCGCATCGCCGGCGGGCAGCGTGACCATGAACAGCGTATCCGGGCATCCGGCTTGCTCGCCGGCTTCCAGCACCAACAGCGTCACGTGCCCCACCGATCAGTTCGGCTGGGCGTGGATGGACGTGGTGCTGGGTTCCACCGTGAGCCAGCCGCAAATCAACTACAGCGTCGCCGGCACCGACTTCTCGGACTATTTCGGCGCGAACATTCAGAATCCTCCGACCATCGACGTTACCAGCGCCGGCGTGCCGGGCGTGGTGGATGCCGCGGCGAGTCTGACAACCATTGCGCCGGGGTCGTATGTGTCGATCTACGGAACCGGCTTTGGGTCTGCTTTGGCCGGCGCTTCAGACCAGTTCGGGCTGGTGTGTCCCAACGGATCTTACTGCCCGTACCCCGTCAGCTTCGACTATATGACCGTCAGCTTCGACGTGCCCGGCGCGACTTACCCCGGCTTCCCATACTTCATCCTGGGGACGGCCCAGTACCCCCAAATCAACCTGGTGGTGCCGCGGGAACTACAGGGTCAAAGCTCGGCGCAGGTCAAAGTGTCGTACGACTTCGACCTGTCCAGCAACGTGGTGACCGTGCCGCTTGCCACCTACGTCCCGGCGTTCATCGTGAGCTGTGGCGGGGCCTGCGCGCTGGATACCGGCTATAAAGTGATTTCGACCAGCAACCCCGCCAAGCGGGGGCAATACATTCAACTTTACGCCAACGGTCTGGGGCCGGTGACGAATCCGCCCGGAGACGGAGTGGCGGCCACAGCCAGTCCGCTCTCCCAGACCCCGACCACCCCGGTGGTGACCATCGGCGGCGCTGTGGTTCCGTCCGCGAATGTACAGTTCAGCGGTCTGGCTCCCGGCTACCCCGCGCTTTACCAGATCAACGTGCTGGTACCACAAAGCTCGCAAACCGGCAGCGCGGTGCCCATCTCGCTTCAGATCGGCGGAGCGACCACGCCCGCGGCCACGATACCCGTACAGTAGTGGTAGGGCATGCTTTAGCTTGCTGACGCATAGGTGGGGCAGGATTCATCCTGCCAACGCCCGCTTGCGGGCGCAGCTTTTTCAAAGCTTTGTTGGCGCTTGCCACCTGCCCCTGCTGGCAGTCACGCGCCATCGTCAACCGCCAAGCCTAGCGTTTCGAGACCCTTGGCGCGCAGCGCCGGACGCCGGTGCGCTCACCCGCGCCTATCATGCGGACGTGGAGAGAAATACCAAAACCGATCGCGCCACAGCCGTGGTGGCTGCCGCCGCTCACGAGTTCAACGACGAATTGACAGTGATCCTGAACGCTGTCGCCCAATCGCTGGAAACCCTGCCGTCGGCGCATCCCCTTTATCGCGGTCTGATCGATGCACAATGCGCGGCCCACCGCTGCGCACTGAGGGCGGAGGGCATGCTCTGCTTCAGCGCCCGCCGCGGCCTTCGCCCCGCCCCATCGTGCGCGGAAGCGCTGCTCTGGCCGTGAGGTGCAGTGATCGACCCCTCGACGCCGAAAGGACAGTCGCTATCTCTTGCCACTCTGTCCCTCAAGTTTCCCGTGCCGGATTTACGGATACAGGCCGCGAATCTTGACCGCTTCGGCGACGCGGCCGATGCCCACGATGTTGGCCGCCAGGCGCATACTCACCTTGCGGTCGATCTGAATCTTGAGCACATCGCGGAAAGCGCGCGTCATCACTTTCTCCAGCTTCAGGTTGACGTCCTGCTCGTCCCAGAACAGGTGGTTTTCGTCCTGCACCCATTCAAAGTAAGACACCGTGACGCCGCCTGCGTTGCAGAGAATGTCGGGGATCAGGAACACGCCGCGCCGGTCGAGGATGCGGTCCGCTTCCGGCGTCACCGGCCCGTTGGCCGCCTCGGCGACGATGCGCGCGCGAACCCTGTCCGCGTTCTCTTCGGTGATGGCGCCTTCGAGCGCCGCCGGCACCAGCACTTCGCACTCGAGCGCCAGCATCTCGGCCGGTCTCACCGGCTCCGAGCCGGCGAAGCCCATCACGCTGCCGGTTTTCTCCTTGAACGCCATCACGGCCGGGATGTCCAGCCCCTTGGCATTGTAGATGGCGCCGCGCGTGTCGTTCACCGCAAGCACCTGGAAGCCAGCTCTATCGAGCAGCATGGCGGCGATGGATCCGGCGTTGCCGAAGCCTTGCACCACCGCCCGTGCGCCGGCGGCCGGAATGCCCAAGTGCTCGCAGCTCGCCAGCACCGTGTAGTACACGCCGCGCCCGGTGGCCTCATTGCGCCCCAGCGACCCGCCCAGGCTGATCGGCTTGCCGGTCACCACGCCGGGAACCGGATACCCCATGTTCATGCTGTAAGTGTCCATGATCCACGCCATGATCTGCGGAGTGGTGTAGACGTCCGGCGCCGGAATGTCCTTTTCCGGTCCGATCAGCGGCAGAATGGCGGTGGCATAACGCCGCGTCAGCCGCTCCAATTCGCCCATCGACAGGGCTTTCGGGTTGCAGGTCACGCCGCCCTTGCCGCCGCCGAACGGAATATTCACCACCGCGCACTTCCACGTCATCCACGTGGCCAGCGCCTTCACTTCGTCCACCGTCACGTCGGGGTGGTAGCGAATGCCGCCTTTGGCCGGGCCGCGCGAGGTGTTGTGCTGCACCCGGAACCCTTCGAAGCGGACAATCTGCCCGGTATCCATGCGCACCGGCACGCTCACTATCAGGACGCGTTCCGGATACTTGATCATCGCTCTCACACTGTCGTCGAGCTCCAGCGCATCCGCCGCCAGGTCGAAATTCTCCAATGCAACTTCGTATGCGTTCTTCTCTGCCATCGCGGTTGCTAACATGGCAAACCTCCTTCGAGTCGAGCGGGCCCGGTAAGGCCCACCGCCTGAATCATATTCCCAATCAAGCACCACGTCAATGGGGTGCTATGCGCCCAGGCGCATTCCGCGCGGATGGGCTGGCCGCCGTCGCTCATGGCGCTCGCCCGGTTGTTATGCTGAACGGGAGTGGACTTCAATCCCGCCGCGCTGGAACGTATTTCGATCCGCGCCACCAACTGGCTGGGCGATGCCGTAATGTCGCTGCCGGCGATTCGCGTAATTCGCCAGGTGTGCCCGCGCGCCGAAATCGCGCTGGTGGCGCGGCCCTGGGTGGCCGAACTCTACGCCCGCGAATCCGCCATCAACCGCGTGATTCCCTGTCCATCGCCCAAGACGCTAGGCGAGCGGCTCGCCTTCGCCGCCAGCCTGCGCGAGCGGCATTTCGACGCTGCGTTTCTATTGCCTAACTCATTCGACGCGGCGTTGACAGCCTGGCTGGCGCGCATTCCGGAGCGCATCGGCTACGCACGCGACGGACGCGGCTGGCTGCTGACGCGCGCGATTCGGCGGCCGGAGCCGGGCGACATTCCACGCCATGAGCGCTTCTATTACCTGGAACTGCTGCGGCGCGCTGGGCTGATCGAGCATTTTCCGGAATCTTCCGCCATCCGCCTGGAGGGCATTCCGGTCGCGCGCGAAACTGGCGCCGCCCGCTTGCGCGAACTCGGCGTGGATGGCGCCGTGATCGGCGTCAGTCCCGGCGCGGCTTACGGCGATGCCAAGCGCTGGCTGCCGGAACGGTTCGCCGAGTCGGCCCGCGCGGTGGCCGCGGCGCTGGGTGCAACCGTGCTGGTGTTCGGCTCTGCCGCCGAGCGCGAATTGTGCGAGGCTGTGACCGCGGGCGTGCGCGGTGGAGGCGTGGACGCCCGCAATCTGGCCGGCGGCACGACGCTCACCGAATTCATCGACCTGGCCGCCGCCTGCCGGCTCTATCTCACCAACGATTCGGGCGCCATGCACGTGGCTTCCGCGTTGGGCGTGCCGACCGTCGCAGTGTTCGGCGCGACGGACGACGTTACCACCGGCCCCACCGGGCCGCTAGTGCGGGTGGTCCGCGAACACGCCGAATGCAGCCCGTGCCTGCTGCGCGATTGCCCCATCGATCACCGCTGCATGACCCGCGTCACCCCGGACCGCGTGGCCGCGGTTTCATTGGAACTTATAAACTCGACCGCCGAGACATGGACACACGAACCAAAATCCTGACTGCCGAGGCCGCCTGCGCGCTCGCCTGCCCGCTGACCGTGGTAACCGGCTACTTCGACCTGCTCCGCGCAGAGCACGCGCGCCAGATCGAGGACATCCGCCACCGAAACGGCAACCGGACTTTGCTGGCGCTGGTGCTGCCGTTCGCGGGCGAGGTGTTCGACATCGGCGCGCGCGCCCGCATGGTGGCTGCGTTACGGGTGGTAGACTACGTGGTGGTCGCCGATGAACTGGAAGCGGACGCGTTCCTCGGCGCGCTCCGCCCGCAAACGGTAATCCACATGGAGGCCGATGACGCCCGCCGCAACCGCGAAATCGCGGAGCGGATCCGGCATGGGCAGGGCCGGACGTAGGGGCCGGGCACGCCCGGCCCCGCCGCGCATCATGAAACGGCCGGCAGGGTAGCCAGCCGAGGACACCGATGCCGATTTCGCAATCGATAGCCGGGCAACTCGAGCAAGCCAGTTGGATTCGCCGCATGTTCGAAATCGGCATCGAGCTTCGCCGCAGTCGCGGAGCCGAAAACGTCTTCGATTTCAGCCTCGGCAATCCGGAAGTGGAACCGCCCGCGGCGGTGATCGGCGCCCTGCGCCGCGTAGTTGCGGAGAACCTTCCACATACCCACGGCTACATGCCCAATGCCGGCTACCCCGAAGTCCGCGCGCAACTGGCGCGCCGCCTGGCCGCATCCACCGGCCTTCCCTTCGCCGCGGAGCATCTCATCATGACCAGCGGCGCGGCGGGCGCCATCAACACGGTGCTCAAGTCGATACTCGACCCGGGCGACGAAGTCATCGTTCTCAATCCGTATTTTCCCGAGTATCGCTTTTATATCGAAAACCACGGCGGCAAGGTGGTTCCGGTCGAAACCACCGCCGACTTCCTGCCCGATCCTCGCCGCATCGCCGCCGCCGTGACGCGGCGCACCAAGGCGCTGATCCTCAATTCACCCAACAATCCCACCGGGAGGCTCTATCCCGCCGGGGTATTGCGCGAACTGAATTCGATCGTCCGCGAGCCGCTGCTGGCGATCAGCGACGAGCCGTATCGCCCTATCGTTTACGACTCGGTAACGCCTCCCGACACGCTGGCCCTGATCGACCGCGCCGTGCTGGCCTGGAGCTGGTCGAAGGCGATGGCGATCGCGGGCGAGCGGATCGGCTACCTGGCGATTTCGCCGCGCCTCGAGGAAGCGGCGGCTCTGGCCAACGCCTGCACGTTCGCCCACCGCATTCTCGGCTACATCAACGCACCCGCCATCTGGCAGCGCGTGGTGGGGATCGAGCCGGATGCAACCGTGGACGTCGGCCTCTACCAGGCCAAGCGCGACCGGTTGTGCGACGCACTCCAGGCCATGGGTTACGATGCGCCGCGCCCCGACGGCTCGTTTTATGTTTTCCCCAGGACACCGATTCCCGACGATATCGCTTTCATCCGCGCTTTGCAGGACGAAGGCATCCTCGCCGTGCCCGGCTCCGGTTTCGGCTGCGGCGGCTACATGCGGCTCTCGCTGACGATTTCGTCGCCCGAAATCGAGCGCTCGCTCGCCGGCTTTGAGCGCGCCATTCGCAAAGCACGGGCGAAGTAGCGGCGGCAGCAGGCGCTTCGTCAGGGCGGCAGGCGCCGTAAGTGATGTTTCGCCGCTACGCCGCGGTCCAGCCGCCATCGATGGTCGGGGTGGCGCCGGTGACGAAGGCGGCTTCATCGGAACATAGATAGAGCGCCATGGAGGCGATCTCGTCCGGCCTTCCCATGCGTCCCACCGGCTGGCGCGCGTGCAGCTCGGCCCGCACTTTTTCCTTCTCGTGCTTGTGAAACTTCTCGAGATACGCTTCCACGAAAGGCGTTTCCACGGTGCCCGGACAGATACAGTTGACGCGCACGCGGCCGGCGTAATCCACGGCGAGTTGCCGGGAGAGCGCCACCACCGCGCCCTTGGTGGCGCAATAGGCGAAGCGGCGCTTAACGCCGATCAGCCCGGCCACGGAGCCGATGTTGACGATGGTTCCCCGCGATTCCAGCAGCTTGGGCATCGCCGCCCTGGTCACCAGAAACATGCCTTCCACGTTGACGCGCAGCAGCTTCTCAAAGTCCGCGCGGCTGGTTTCCTCGATTCCGCCCACCAGTCCGATGCCGGCGTTGTTGACCAGGATATCGAGCGCCTCGAGCGCGCCCAAGGCTGCGTTGACCGCGTTCTCGTCGGTAATGTCGAGGATCAGCGCTTGCGCGCGCACAAGCTCGGTGGCAAGGGCCCCGGCGCGATCATGATCGATATCGGCGATGGTTACCGTCGCGCCCGCTTCCACCAGCGCACGGCAGGTGGCTTCGCCGATGCCGCTCGCCCCGCCTGTTACCAGGGCTTTCCGCCCGTCCAGCCGAAAGGGTGTCTTCATCACACCGAATTGTAGCGCCGAGTTGCACAAATATTATTCTGTCTCGGACTCCAACAATATGTGACAAAATGATGCAGGAAAGGTGAACGTACGAAAACGTATGGCACGCACACTCACGAACGAGATTATCACCGCCGCTATTGCGGGGTTTGAAGCGCAGAAGACAAAGCTCGACGCTCAGATTGCGGAACTGCGCGAAACGCTGAAGGGTGGCCGCACCGAGAGCGCCGCCCCGCCCGAACCGGCGAAGCGGAAACGCAAGTTGAGCGCCGCTGGCAGACGGGCCATAGCGGTAGCGGCCCGCAAGCGGTGGGCAGCCGTCAAAGCCGCGAGAGTGGCCGAGCCGCAGCCGAGGGCAGCCAAGAAGCGTGGCGGCAAAAAGGTCGCCGCCAAAAAGGCGCCGAAGAAGACGGCGGCCAAGAAACCCGCGGCTCCTGCACAGACCGCATGAGCCGGCGATCAGTCGCGCCTTCGGGTTTCGAGCCACAGATAAATACGGATGAACACCGATAAGATTCCTGGTTCTCTTATCCGTGTCCATCCGTGGCCATGATTCTTCCATAATTTCGCGGCCGCGGCAACTCGTAGCGCCGCTTGGGCGGAGGCTGCTACACTACCCATCGATGACCATCTTGCGATGGGTGGTGGCATTGTGTTTTCTTGCCGATCTGCTGTTTCCGCCATGCCTGGCGATTTACGCGTTGATCCGCTGGCGCGGCCGTTGGAGGAGCGCCGCGGCCGCGCCGTTGCTGGTGACGGTCCCCGCTGCGATATCGTTCTGGCATGTCCGGCGCGGCTGGGCGGGTTCGGCCCCTATATCGCTTTTATTGTATGTGCTCCTGGCGCTGGTGCTGAGCGCCTATTCCGCAATGGTGCTGACGCTGTATTGCAACCGCAAGCCTCCGCGGCCGTGAGCCGGCGCCTGCGTGGCTGTCAAGTTCCGCGCTATTTCTCGGGAAACACTTGAAGCACCCCATCCACTTCCTCGATTCTCACCAGGAAACGCTTGCGCGCCTGGAGTTGGGAATCGGGCAGTTCGAAACGCGCCGCGATCATGCGGTCCAGCGTGGTGTGCCCCGGCACGCGCTCGCGCACCATCAAGCTCGGGTTGTACTTGTCGCCGAGCAAAGGCACGCCAGCCATGAGCTGCCGCGCATCCACCTCTGACACCGTGGAGCCCTCGGTCTGGGCGCCACTCTGATTTTCCAGCACCACCGTTACGCCGCGGACCTGGAACGGATAATCCGCAGGATTGGTAACGCGAAAATCGATCACGGCGGCCGCACTTTGCTCGTCGAGTGGCGCGGTGCGGACCTTGAGGATTGTGCCGGTTAGCTCCACATGCCCTCCACGCTCGATGCGGACGATGCCCCAGACGGCGATCGCGACGACGACGATGCCGATCCCAAATGTAATTAGAAGAGTTCGCGACATGGAAGAAGCCGGTTGACTAGCTTCGTCACCGGACCAGATACGATTCTAAGCTAACCGGACGCTTAGGTGGAAAAACTCGCAGATTTCCAGTGGCCGAATTTAATCTCCATTGACAAATAGGTGATATAATCCATAGAGAACGTAGGTTAACTATGGCCAGCCCCGCTGAAGAACCATTGACTGACCGCCAACTATTTGAAATTGAACATGATCGCCTGGTCCGTGAAGAGATCGAAACCTTCCGCCGCAAGGCCCAGGCATTCCTGGACGGCCAGATTACCGAAGACGACTTCCGCCCGTTCCGGCTGAAGCACGGTATTTACGGGCAGCGCCAGGCGGGGGTGCAGATGGTGCGGTCGAAGATCCCCAGCGGGATGCTGACCGCAGCGCAAGCCGGGCAACTGGCACGCGTGGCCGAGGAATTCGGCGGCGGAAAAGGGCACCTGACCACGCGGCAGAATATCCAATTTCACTTCGTGCCGCTCGCGCGCGTGGCCGACCTGATGCACGTGCTCGCCGACGCCGGACTGACCAATCGCGAGGCCTGCTACAACACGGTGCGCAACGTCACCACCTGCGTCTGGGCGGGAATTGCGCGCGACGAGGTTTTCGACGTGCGGCCATACGCGCAGCGGCTGGCGTATGCTCTGCTGCGCAAGGATCTGACGGGCAACCTGCCGCGCAAGTTCAAAATCGCCTTCGACGGCTGCGCGGGCCGCGATTGCATTTCGGGCGCGATCAACGATATCGGCCTGCGCGCGGCGATCCGCGACGGCCAGCGCGGCTTCCGCATGCTGGTGGCC
>DASWZP010000084.1:0-31150 GCA_036404395.1 Bryobacteraceae bacterium
TAGATCCATTCCGCCCTCCTGGCGTCTTGTGCGGGACGGCTGACCGCTTTCCTCCGCCGCCGGCCCGCTTCATGGCTCTGCCTCGTTAGGTGTTCACCTGCACGCCGCATTCGTTGCGCAGCACGCCGCACCCGTACAGCACATCCACCGTGAACTGCTGTGCCAGCGTGTTCGGCTGGTAGCTCATCACTACCCGCATCCCGAAGTTGCCCAGCTCGGCGTACTCGGCAATCGCTCCCGTTCCCGGAAGAGGTTGCGGCAGCCGCCGAACCACCAGGCCGATCGCGTCCCGCGTGAACGCCAGGTTGTGTGTGTTTGTCGGGCTGCTGGTCTTGGGCACGAATTGCGAACGGAACACATAGAAGTCTTTGTACTTGCCGATTGTCCCGTCAATCAATGCCGCCAGGCCGGCCGCGCCCGCCGTCTGGAATTCCTCGAACAGCGGAATCTGCCGCCAGGCCGAGTAGGCCGCCGAGTCCACCACGATGTACTTCGGTTCGCTGGGCGGTACCTTGGCCAGGAACAGCGCTGTTTCCGCCGCGTCCACCGTGGCTTCCGTGAGCGCCGTTCCCGCCGTCCCCACCGGCGTGTTGGTCGTGAACCCCGCGTACAGGTTCAGCAGGCTGGTTTCGATACTCTGCGCGATCGCTGCCACTGCCGGCTGCATGTAGATCTTCAGCAGGTCCGGCACCGCCAGGATCTTGGTCACATCTGGAATCTGGAAAGTCGCTTCCGCGTGCGTGTTCAGCACGATCTGCGCATTGCCCAAACTCGGATTCTGCGGCGTCACCGTGCCGCCGGCCGCGATGTTGTTGGCTACCATCGTCGGCGGTATCGGCACGTTCACCGTATCGCCGGCATTTGCCAGCACCGGCTCGTAATCGCGATTCACCAGGTTGCCCATCACCAGGTTTCCCACCAGCACCGGCAAAGCGTCCGCCGCTACCAGCTTCACAATCGCGCTTGCGACGTTGCTATTTGTAATTGCTCCCATTCTTTCTCCTTGGTTTGTACTTGCCGGCCTGCTGGCCGGGTTATAACTACAGACCCTTTAAGGTCTGCGACGCCACGCGCACGATTTCTTCTCGTACCCGCCGCATGTCTTCCGCGCTCATGCCCGGCCGGATTCGGTCGATCGTCACCGCTTCGCCTCCGCCCGCCGGACTCTTCAGCATCCCTGCCATTCCGCTTCCCCCGGGAATGCGCGCCGGCAGAAACTCCGGATTCTCTTTCACGAACGCCGCCAGGTACTCGCGAACCGGCACCTCGCCGCTCTCGCCCCGCGCCACCAGCCGCCCGTCCTCGCTCCGCACGATCTCGTCCTGCACCGCTTTGAAAGCCAGATCCACCTTCGCCACCCCCAGCCGTTGCAGTTCCGCCCGCACCGCCGACGCCCGCTCCGCCTCCTCCGCCACCTTCCGGCTGCGCTTGTTCTCCTCCACCAGTTCGTTGACGCGGCGCTCCAGTTGTTCCCGTCGCCGCCGCTCTTCCTGCAACTCCGCCTTGTGCGCCGGCTCGGCCTTGGCCTCTTCGTTGTTCACAAATTCCTGGATCGCCTGCCGCACCACCGCTTGAACGTCGATACCTTCCATACACCCCTCTCCCCGAACTCCCTCGCAAATTGCTCCCGTGTCGTCATCCTCGCGCAACCCAGGAAGACCGATCGAGCCTTCCGCCACCCTACTCCGCCGCCTCTTCGATCTCTTCCGCAACCCGGCTTTTCACTTCCTGCCTTGCATCCGCCAGGTATTGGTTCGCCAGCCGCTTGTAGATCTGCTTGGTCAGGGTGGGCGATTGGATACCGAGGCTCAGCAGCTTTTGCGCGTCGTTCAGCTCCGTGCTGAAATCGTTGATATCGAATTCGTCCATCCCCGCAACGTCGATCAAGACTTCGTCCTGCCGCGCCCCCGCCACTGCCCACAGCACCTGCTTCATGCTCTCCCGCACCGTTGTTCCATATGCCCCGAGTACTTCGGCGGTGGTCGCGAAGTCCAGTTGCTTGCCCAGTGCCGACTGATTGGCCGAGCTCGAGGCCCCTCCCGTCGCCTGGTTGTTCAGGTAACACACCCGGTAGATTTCATCCTTCATCTGAACCAGGTTGTCCGCCGCGATCTGATAGACCTTCCCCTCCGGTTCCGTCCAACCAAACCGGTCCTCCGGTCCAAGCTGGATGTAATAGGATTCGCCCACCATCTGGTTCCACTCGCGTTCCGAGTAGACTACCGGCATTGCGAACAGCCCCATCGTCAGCGCCCACCCCAGCGCATTCGACTTGTTGAAGTGTTCCAGTTGCAGCAGCGCGGCTCTGTTCATCAGCCACAGCCCCTCCGTCACCTGCATCCGGAATAGCGGCACCCGGCCCAGCGAAGCCAGCGCATGCCGCCCCTCGTCGATTCTCTCGATCGGCTTCCCCTCGCCCGCCTTCCGGTAAACCTGAAAGTTCTCCCGGTCGTAGTAGATCCAGCGCGTCTCCTCTTCCCACCTCGCGTCCGTCACCTTGGATTGCTGCAGACACGACGTCCGGATCACCGCCCAGTCCATCCCCCCGTTCGGGTCGTAGTTCCAGTTGATGACTTCGTCCGCGCCGTAGTCCGCCAGGTACGCCCGCGACGTCCCCGCGGCGTCTTCTTCCGCCCGCGTCAGCGCCGGCCCCGTCGTGCGTGGAAAGTCCACCACCAGGTAGCTCGAGCCGTATACCAGCGCCTCCACGAATCGTTTGCGGAAGAACTCGCTCAGGCTGGTGCCCTTCAGGTCGCAGTCGTTCGCCAGCTCGCTGTAGAAGCTCTTCGCTCCTGCGTCGGTCCCTTCCAGCATCAGCGCCGGCTCGCGATGCATCAGCGTCGCCGCGTACCAGTCCACGATGGAGCCGATGTAGTTCTGATAGAACACCCGGTGCAGCCGCTCCTGGTAAACCTCGCCCGGTTCCTTGTTCCGCCGCAACAGGTACTCCGCGGCGCGCGCCCGCAACTGTTCGCCGCCCAAGTACAGGTCCTTGTAGCGTCTCCACGTCGCTTTCCGCGCGATATATTCCGGATGCTCCCGGTTGATCGTCTCCATGATTAGAACAATCGCTCCTGCCGCTCCCCGATTTTGGGAAGCATTCTGCATTCCTGCCACAACAGGTATCCCAACGCATCCGACAAATGCGTCCTCATTCGGTCCCGGTCTTTGTCGATCGCGTTCGAATCGGCCTTGTAAGTCACCTGCTCCAGATCCTTGATCAATTCCTTGCACTTCGGGTCCACCAGTAGCCCGACGTCTCCCGCCGCCGATCGCAACTTCGCATTCGTCAGATTGATCCGTTCCCGCACGCTCGGGTTCGCTCTCGGAACGTGGTACTGAAGCGTCATCCCCGAGTGCGCCTGAAAGTACTCGCGGATCATTTCGTAGTCCGTCGCACCCGTCGTTTGCCGCTGGTTTCCCGACGCGTCTCCGTAAATCTGAACGCCCGCCCAATGCTCCGGATACCGCTTCAGGAATTCCTCGCTGGCGTCCATCGTCGTCCCGTTCCGCACCACGATTTCATCCAGCACCAGCACCTTGCCGCCCACCATCTGCACCACCAGCGAGCTCATCGGGTCCACGTTGAAGTCCAATGCCCACAGCAGGGGCAGTCTCTGGTCGCGACTCACTTCTTTCACGTTCTCGGCCCGCGCGAACGAGCTGTATACCGTGCCCCCGCTCAGGCTCAGGTACGCGCCCAGCACTTCCTGCCGGAAAAATCGCTCGTCGTAGCTCTCCTGCAGCCGGTCGTAGAAATCGGGCACCCTCGCCAGCAGGAACCGGTTCTCGTAAGGTTGCGCTACCACAACCTCGTACCCCTTACTGGGTCCTTCCACGAATTTCCGGTACACCCAGTCGTAACCCTTCGGCGTCCACACCGCGAAGCCGCACAGCCGCTGCGCCTTCGGATCCCGCAACCGGCCCTCCAGCCGCAGCCACGCCGCTTCCGGTGTGTATGTCAGCTCATCCAGCCCGAACCAAGCCAGGTTGGTTCCGCGCAGCCGTTCGAATTCATCTACCGGCCGGAACACGATCCGCGATCCCGTGTCTTTCATCCGCAGCGTGTTCTCCGCCTTGTTGTGCTCGTACGGAATTTGGTTAGTGTCTAGTATCTCGAACAGCGTCGCTTGCGTCGCGTCCCGTAACATCTGGTAGGTCGGCGCCCCCAGCAGTCCCATCCGTTTCGGATTCAAGTAACTCAGCCGGATCGCTTCCTGGCAAAGCGCCTGGCTCTTGCCGCTCCCGATCGGCCCCGAGAATCCCTTAAAGCGCGCTGTCAAATCGTGAAAGGATTTCTGGGAGGGCAGTGGGTCATAGGCTATTTCTCGGAGTCGGATGTCACTGGCTCGACCCATGTCACTTTGATCTCCTTCGCCTCGTCGGTCGCCTCTTCTAACTCCTTCTTCATTTGTACGAGCTTGATGTAGTCCCCCACCGATGGGCTAAAGTCGGTCTCCGTGATCCTCTCCTCGAATTTGGCGATGGCCCTGGCGAGTACTTCCGAAACCTTGAGCTTCTGTTTGAGCTCCCGATAATAGCTGCAATTTTCGCAAGGCTTCGATTTCGTTCTTGAGCTGCTCTTTCCCTTGCTAGCCATTGTGTGCCCAAAAAAAACGGCTCCGCGATTGACTCGCGAAGCCGCACAGCCCTATTCCCGTTTTGAATGTATCATCGGGGCGCTCACGCGCCAGCCCCGAATTACCTCTCAACTTATTGAAAACTCACGAGAGAAACTTTTCGTTGGATTGGTGAAGACGATTTGGATCGCCGCCGCCCACATACAGGTTGATCGGAGCCGCGACCAAAGGGAGCGGAACGGCTGGTACTAAGACGCATCGCACCGTGGCGCGGACTGTCCAGTCTGCTGAGCCGAGAGTCATCTCGGCTTTTCTTCCCGTCCGCGCGGGCGTGGTTTCAACGCAACGTTCGCTCCTAAGACGCATCGGAGCCGCGACCAAAGGGAGCGGTCGGTGTACGTGTTACGCCGTCGCGCCAGCTTACTCGCCCGCCACCGCCTCTGCCACCGCTGCCCGATGGAGTTCCACCTTCCATCGCTTCATCCACAGGAACAGCGTCAGCAGGCCCCACAGATGATACCCCACGTTGATGCGCCTCTCCATATGGTCGCGGATCAGCGCCTCAATCGCCTGCTCGTGAAAAATGCCACTCGCCTTGACCGCCTCCGGTGTAAGCGTGTCCATCAGCAGCCGCCGCAGCGGCCGCCGGAACCAGTCGTGCGTCGGTATGTCGAAACCGGCTTTCTTCCGATTGAGCACTCGCTCCGGCAGTTTCCCGCGCATCAGTTCCTTCAGCACGTATTTCTGCCGCCAATCGCGGATCTTCAGCCGCACCGGTAGCCGCGCCGCAAACTCCACGATCCGGTGGTCCAGCATCGGCGGCCGCACTTCCAGCGAATGCGCCATGCTCATGCGGTCCGTCTTGTACAGAATATCGTCGGGTAGGTAGCAGTTTTGGTCCACCCGCATATATCGCTCCACCACGCCGGCGCTGCCCGTCGCCACGCGCCGCGCCAGTTCCGCCAGCCCATTGTCGCCGCCGCCGCGCCGGATCGCTTTGAGCTGTTCGCTCGAAAACGTCCCGTTCCAGAAGAAGTGCGCCTCGTCCGGATCCAGCCAGCTTCCCTCAATCCCGCGCTTCAGCTTGTACTCCAGCCCGATCTTCTCGTCTGACACCGGCACGTACCGCTCCAGTGCCCCATGCACCCAGCGGCGCAGCCACCGCGGCGTCAACCGCAGCGGCCTCGCCAGCCGGTCCGCCTGGTACGTTTCGTACCCACCGAACAGCTCGTCCGCTCCTTCTCCCGATAGCGCGACCGTCACGTACTGCCGGCTCATCCTCGAGAGAAACCATACCGGAAGCGCTCCCGCGTCCGCGCTCGGTTCATCGGAGTAATACGCGAAATCTTGAATCGCGCTCTCCAGCTCAGTCTCCGGGTTCAGGTCGAATTCGTGGTGATCCGTCCCGTAGCGTTCCGCCACTTCGCGGAAATACGGACTCTCGTCGAAGCTTCGCCCGCGAAACGAAATCGAAAATGTCTTCAGCTTGCTCCCGCTTTGTTCCGCCGCGTAATCGAGAATCGTCGACGAATCCACTCCGCCCGACGCCCACACTCCCAGCGGTACGTCGGAAACCAGATGCTCTCTTACCGATTCCCGCAGTAGCCCGTCCAGTTCTTCCTTCGCCGCCTCCAGCGAATTCGGGCGCGCTCCCTCGCGCGGCAGCTCCCACCACCGCTCCATCCGGAACTTGCCGCGGCTCCATTCGAGCAGGTGCCCCGGCGGCACCTTTCGAATTCCTTCGATCAGCGTCCGGTCGCCCGGCACGTAATTCACCGAAAGAAACCGGTCCAGCGCCCGCTCGTCCAGCCGCCGCGGAATGTGGGCGTGCTCCAGAATCGCCTTGAGTTCGCTCCCGAAGTACAAATCGTCGGCGCCGCGGTAGTAATACAGCGGCTTGATCCCCATCCGGTCGCGCGCCAGCACCAGCCGCCTGCTTGCCTCCGACCACAGCGCCACCCCGAACATCCCTCGCATCCGCTCGAAGCATGCCGTGTCCCATTCCATGAACGCCCGCAGCACCGTCTCCGTGTCGCACTGCGATCGAAACCGGTGCCCCAGCCGCTCCAGGTCGCGCCGGATCTCCCGGTGGTTGTATATTTCGCCGTTGAAGACAATCGCGGTGCCACCGTCATCGCTCACGATCGGCTGATCGCCGCCGGCCAGGTCGATGATCTTCAGCCGCACTGCGCACAGCGTGACTTCACTGCCTTCGTATACCCCATGCTGGTCCGGCCCCCGGTGGTGTATGGCCTCGATGATGCGCCCGGCCACCTCCCGGTCCCATACCCCACCCAGCCGCGTGAATCCCGCAATCCCGCACATTCTTTTTGACCGGAAACCTTCAGTGTATCCAGGTAGGGCATGCTTTAGCTTGCCGCCGTTTGGTAGGGCATGCTTTAGCTTGCCCGTTGTTCTCGATATCCCCCATCCGCCGCCCTTTCCAACCGAAAGGCTCGCGCCGCTAGCCGGGGGATATAATCAGAGCTTTATGCCCCCTGGCCACGTCCGCCCTTTGACGTCGCAGTATCGCTGGTATATCTGCGCGCTGCTCTTCTTCGCCACGGTGATTGCTTATATCGACCGCGGCGTGCTCGGTTATCTGAAAGAAACGTTGCAGCACGTGATCGGATGGAACGATGTCCAGTACGGATACGTGGCAGCCTCGTTCAAAGCCGGGTATGGCATTGCGTTCGTGGTCGCGGGGTGGTTCACTGACCGGCTGGGGACGCGCAAGGCGTTCGCCATCGCCATCGTGCTCTGGAGCGTGGCTGCCATGTTGCCGGGCGCCGCCAGCACGGTGCTGACATTCGGCATCGCGATGTTCCTTCTGGGCATGGGCGAGGCCGCCAACTTCCCCGCTTGCATCAAGACCGTGGCCGAGTGGTTCCCCAAGACCGAGCGGGCGCTGGCGACGGGCGTTTTCAATTCCGGCGCCAATATCGGCAACATGGCGGCGCCGCTGCTGGTGCCGCTGCTGGTGGTCGCTTTCACCTGGCGGGGCGCCTTCGTCGCCACCGGCGCCATCGGTTTCGTCTGGCTGGTGTTCTGGCTACTGATGTACTGGAAGCCGGAGCAACATCCTTCGGTCTCCGCCGCCGAACTGGCGCATATTCAGAGCGATCCCCCCGAGAGCGTGGAAAGAGTGCCCTGGGCCCGGCTGTGGCCTCGTAAGGAAACCTGGGCCTTCGCTATCGCCAAGTTCCTGAGCGATCCCATCTGGTGGTTCTACACCTTCTGGCTGACCGGTTATTTGCAGAGGACGTTCCACCTGGATATTCACGCCGTCCGCTGGCCGGCGATGATCGCCTTCGGCCTGGCCGCCATCGGCAGCGTGGGCGGCGGCTACCTCTCCCTCGCGATGCTGAAGGGCGGCAGGAGCCTGAACGTCGCGCGCAAGAGTGCCCTGCTGATCTGCGCGTTAGCCGTTCTGCCTGTGCTCTACGCGCCGTTCGCGAAGAACTTGTGGCTGGTCGTCGGCCTCACAGGCCTGGCCATGGCGGCCCATCAGGGCTGGTCGGCCAACCTGTTCACGGTGGTATCGGACCTGTTTCCCAAGGCGGCCGTGGGGAGCCTGGTAGGGATCGGCGGTATGTTCGGGGCCATCGGCGGCGTCCTGTTCGACATCTTCACCGGCTACGTGGTGACCTTGACCGGAAGCTATATTCCGGTGTTCGCAATCTGCGGATCGAGCTATTTCTTGGCCCTGGTGATCCTACACCTGCTGACGCCCAAGTACACGCCGGCCAAGCTGGATTGAGCCGAACATCAGGCGCCACGACGACCCTATCGGAGCCGGGCCCGGAGGGCACCCCGTCAGGGAGCGGTTGCCGGAATCTGAACGGCGATTTCGTGATCGTCCCTAAACCGCGAAGCCTCGATTTTTTCCTTGCGATTCCGCGCACGGATGCGCCATATTGGGAATAGCGTCAGAGCAAAAGCCGTGTAGAGCGCATCGCAAACGAGCGACATCGAAGCAGGTAAGCGCGCTCGGGCTCCAAACGGCGCGCCGGTGACTTCGATGGCGGACAATCTGCTGTTCTTTACCGAGCTGATGGGCATGCCGGTGCTCGACTTGCACGGCAGCCGCATCGGGCGCGTCAAGGACGCCGCGCTGGTTCCGCGCGATCACCCTTCCCGCATCGACCGTTACCTGGTGGGCGGAGGCGACGCATGGCTCACTGTCCGCTACGACCAGATCGCCGAAATCGGCCCCGATACCGGAATCCGCCTCAGCGACGAGCAGATCGTTCCCTATCACGAAGACGACTGCATCCTGCGCATCGCGCGCGACCTGCTGGATCAGCAGATCATCGACGTGACTGGCCGCAAGGTGGTGCGGGTAACCGACCTCACCATGGAGATCCGCCAGGAAGGTGGGCGCCCCGCGCTGCACGTCGTGGAAGTGGATGTCGGGCTGCGAAGCATGGTCCGCCGTCTGCTGCAAGGCGGCATGCCCGGGCGCTGGATCCGCCGGCTGCAGGGTCCCATTCCGCCCAACTCCATCCGCTGGGAACTCTGCAACGTGGTCGAATCCGATCCGCTGCGGCGCCTGCGGCTCGCCATCAGCTACGAAAAGCTCGAGGGACTGCACCCCGCGGACCTGGCCGACATCGTCGAGGATCTGAGCCCGGCCGAGCGCGAAGCGATCTTCGAGACCATCGACAGTGAAGTGGCGGCCGACACGCTTTCGGAAATCGAACCCAAGATGCAGGCGGCGATTCTGGAGTCGCTCGAACCGGAAAAGGCCGCCGACATCGTCGAGGAGATGGCGCCCGACGAAGCGGCCGACGCGCTTTCCGAGCTGCACGACGAAACCAGCGAAGAGATCCTGGATGAGATGGAGGCCGAGCCCAAGACCGAGGTCGAGGAGCTGCTGGAGTTCGAGGAAGACACCGCCGGCGGCATGATGAACACCGAGTACGTGGCGCTTCCCGAAGCGGCTACCGTGGCCGACGCGCTGGTGGCGCTACGCGCGAGCGAGGACCTGCTCGAGCAGCTCAACACGATTTTTCTGGTGGACGACCGGGAAAAGCTGGTGGCCGCCATCCCGCTGGCGCGGTTGTTCGTGGCGTCCGCCGGCTCGCGATTGAAAGAGCTGGCCAGCGATCCGCTGATTCAGGCGGGGGTCGATGATTCGCAGGACGGCGTCACCGAACAGTTCGACAAGTACAACCTTCTCACCTTGCCCGTGGTGGATGAGGAAGGCAGGCTGGCCGGCGTGATCACCGCCGACGACATCATTTCCGTGCTGAGGCAGAAATAGGGATGGCGCGACTCTTCAGCCGGTTCCGCAACCACATTCTGATCTTTCTCGCGGTCATCGGGCCGGGGTTCATCACCGCCATGGTGGACAACGATTCCGGCGGTATTTACACCTATTCCGCCGCCGGCGCCCGTTGGGGCTACCTGCCGCTGTGGACGCTCCTGCCCATCACGCTGGTGTTGATCATCACACAGGAAATGTGCTCGCGCATGGGCGCCGTCACCGGCAAGGGACTGTCGGACCTGATCCGCGAGGAATTCGGCCTGCGGATTACCTTCATCATGATGACCCTGCTGGTGGTGACCAACTTCACCAACGTGGTGGCTGAATTCGCCGGCGTCGCCAGCTCCCTCGAGTTATTCCACATCAGCCGGTACATCTCCGTGCCGCTTTCCGCCGTGGCCGTGTGGTTTCTGGTCGTGAAGGGCAATTACCGCAGCGTGGAGAAAATATTCCTGTTTGCGTGCGTTCTTTATGGGTCCTACATCGTCTCCGGCATTCTGGTGAAACCGGACTGGAAGGAAGCCGCGATCTACAGCGTCAAGCCCGTGCTCATGCTGGACCGCGACTACATCTACATGCTGATCGGCATGGTGGGCACCACCATCGCGCCATGGATGCAGTTTTACCTGCAATCGGCGGTGGTCGAAAAAGGAATCACCGTCAAGGAGTACGCCGCGTCGCGCGTGGAAGTGATTGTGGGCTGCATCATGACCGACGTGATTGCGTTCTTCATCATCGTGGCCTGCGCGGGAGCCATCTACAGCGTGGCGCCGAAGGACATTCAGGATGCTGGCGAAGCCGCCCTGGGCCTCAAGCCGTTCGGCCAATACGCGTTTCTGTTGTTCAGCGCCGGCCTGTTCAATGCCTCGATTTTTTCCGCATCCATCCTGCCGCTGTCCACCGCTTATTCGGTCTGCGAAGGGCTGGGTTTTGAAACCGGCGTTGACAAGAAGATGCGCGAAGCGCCCATCTTTTACCTGCTCTATACGCTGCTCATCGTTTTCGGCGCCGGCGTGGTTTTGCTGCCGCACTTCCAATTGGTGCAAATGATCCTGCTTTCGCAGGTGCTGAACGGAGTCCTGCTGCCCTTCGTGCTGATCCCCATGATCCTGCTGATTAACCGCAAGGACCTGATGCGGGAATGGGTCAACCCGCGCTGGTTCAATCTGGTCACCTGGATTACTGTCGCCTTCATGATCGGCATCACCCTGGCGCTGGTGGGCGACACCATCCGGGCGATGTGGCACAAGTAAGATTGCTCACCCGTGATAGCCGTGCCCACGCTTCCTGACAGGGCGCCCTCTGGGCCCGGCTCCGAACGCTACGGAGCCGCGACCGTTAGGGAGCGGTCGGCACCCCAGTTACTGAGTTGTTTGTCCTGGGCCCGCTTAGAACGCTGCGGAGCCGGGCCCGGAGGGCACCCCGTCAGGGAGCGGCCGGTACCGGTTATTACGTAACCAGGCCTCGGGGCCGCCATCCGCGAGTTTGCGGGTTTTTTCAAATAATTTGTTGTGCCCCCGGAACAATCGGGGGTGGTCGCCCGTCTTAACTTTGTGTCTAGGCGCAAGCTCCAATGGAGCGCCTCCCTTTGGGAGGCCACCCGTATCGCTCTCGATTCCTTGCGCAAGAACAAGCTGCGCAGCTTTCTCACGCTGCTGGGAATCATCCTGGCCACCACCACCCTGATCGCCGTCACGGCGCTGATTCACGGCATGAACCAGTACATCGCCGACAAGGTTTCCAACATGGGGGCGGACGGCTTTCGCATCGTGCGCATGGCGTGGTTCGGCGAGTGGGATCCCAAGAAGTTTTTCGAAATGGACAAGCGCAACCCGCAGATCCGCGTGGATGAGTACGCGTTCATCAAGGAGAAAGCCACGCTGCTGAAAGACATCGGCATGATGACGGCGCGGACGGCGCGGGTGGCCTCGAAAGGCAAATCGGTGGAGGGCGTGACCGTCAACGGCATCACGGACAACATACCGGCCATCACGAATGTCCAGGTGGGACTCGGGCGCGGCATCACCTATGACGAAGTGCGGCGGCACATGGCTGTGGCGTTCATCGGCAACGACATTTTCGCGCGCTTCTTCGAGGGCCAGGATCCGCTGGGAAAGACCATCACGATTGAAGGCGACCCATACGAAGTCGTCGGCGTGGCCCAGGCGCTGGGCAGCGTGTTCGGCCAGTCGCAGGACAACTTCGTGATGATTCCGGTCGAGAGCTATTTCAAAACCTACGGGGCGCGCATGGGGATTCGCCTGGTGGCCAAGGCGATCGACCAGCAGCACCTGGTCCAGGCGCAGGACGAGGCGCGCGTGCTGCTGCGTTCCTATCGCCACCTGGGCCCGGCGCAGGACGACAACTTCGTGGTCTTCGCATCGGAAACCTTCGTGACCCTGTGGCAGCAGCTCACCAAAACCATCGCGGCGATGGCGGTGGGCGTGGTTTCCGTCTTCATGGTGGTGGGCGGGATCGTGATCATGAACATCATGCTGGCGGTGGTGACGGAACGCACGCGCGAGATCGGCATTCGCAAATCGTTGGGCGCGCGGCGGCGCGACATTCTGAATCAGTACCTGGTGGAATCCGCGGTGCTGGCCGGCGCGGGCGGGCTGATCGGCGTGGGAACGGCGTGGCTGATCGCCGTCGCGGTGCGCACGTTCACCTCGATGCCGATGTCGCTGCCCGCATCGTCGATCGCTATCGGGGTGGGACTGTCGTCGGTGGTGGGGTTGTTCTTCGGCATCTATCCGGCGCGCAAAGCGTCCAAGCTGGACCCCATCGAGGCCCTGAGGGCGGAGCGCTGAGCGTGCAGAAACTCGCTTTCTTCAACGGACTGAAGCTGGCCCTCGATACCATTCGCGGGCACAAACTGCGCGCGTTTCTCACCGTGCTGGGCGTGATCATCGGCACCGGCACCATCATCGGCGTCAGCGCCATCCTCACCGGATTCGATACCTCCATTTCCAATGTGCTTCGCAGCTTCGGCCCGAATTCGATTATCGTTTTCAAGTTTCCGGTGGGCCCGCGCGTCGGCAACCTGAGCCCCGAGGAACGCACGCGCAAGGACCTGACCTACGAAAATGCGGTCGATATCAAGGAACGCTGCAAGGCCGTCCAGGACGTTTCGCCCATGATCTTCCCCAACAAGAGCGTCAACGTGCGCTTCAAGGGTAACGACATGTACGACGTCAACCTGATGGGAGTCGAGGAGGCCTACGCGCGCGGCGGCCAGGTGGACATTCATCTCGGCCGCTTCTTCGGCGACGAAGAGGGCCGGCGCCGCATGCCGGTGGCCGTGGTGGGCGCCGATATCGAAAAAGGGCTCTACGCCAACATGGATCCGATCGGCAAGACCATCCTGGTGGACGGCCACGAGTTTCTGGTGGTCGGCACCATGCTGCGCCCGGCCGCTTCTTTCTTCGGCGACACTGATAATCGCGTGCTGGTCCCCTATGGCATGATGCGCAAAATGTATCCCAACGCCAAGGAGGTCGCCATTGTGGCGACCGCTTACGATGGCAAGCTGCCGGAGGCGCTGGACCAGGTGCGCACCGTGTTGCGCATCGACCGCCACGTGCCTTATAGCAAGCCCGATAACTTCGCGCTCTCCACCGCCGAGCAGATGGTCGCCGATTTCCGCCAGATCACCGCGATCACGTTTATCGTGATGGCCGTGCTGAGCTCCATCGGCCTGCTGGTGGGCGGCATCGGCGTGATGAACATCATGCTCGTATCGGTCACCGAGCGCACGCACGAGATCGGCGTGCGCAAGGCGGTCGGCGCGCGCACTACCGACATCCTCATCCAGTTTCTGCTCGAGGCCGCCGTGCTCACCGGCCTGGGCGGCCTCGCCGGCATCCTGTTCGGCTGGCTGATTTCGCTCATCAGCCGGCTGGTATTCACCTCGATCCCGGCCAGCGTTCCGCTCTGGGCCGCCGTAACAGGCGTGGTGGTGTCGGTGGCAGTCGGCCTCTTCTTCGGCATCTGGCCCGCCAACAAAGCCGCGCGGTTAGACCCGGTGGAAGCGCTCCGGTACGAGTGAGCCGCAGCCTGGCAAGCCATTTCCCGATTGTCTCCGCGGATCTGGGGGCACGTCACATCTTCTTCGATGGCGTAAGCTCTTTTTCCGGCCACACCACCGTTAATACCAGCGCCACCACGATTCCGATGAACACCTCGGCGCACCGATGAAAGGCGATCTGCCATGCGGGACCCGCCCGCGGCACCAACAGCACAATTGCCAACGTAACTCCTCCGAACCGATAAGCGCTTCGGTCCAAACGTACCAGGGCGCAGAACAGTCCCAGGAGGAACACACCAGCGCCGAATACCAGCACGCGCGACCCGAAGTGACTCGCCACAATCGCGCCGACCAGCGCTCCCAACGCAGTTCCGGCGATACGCCGCCAGGAGACCTGGAACGCCGCACCCAGCGACGACTGCGTGATGACCAGGGTTGTGATCGGCGCCCAGTACGCCTCCGGCAGCCGGAATAACCGCGCTACCAGCAATGAAGCTACAGCCGCCACTGCCGTCCGCGCGGAATGCACCACCACCGGCAACCCCACCCGCTCGACCGTATTCCATCCAAATCTGTTTGCTGTAGCCAAGAAGCCCCCCCATGACTCATCTTCATCGGCATCGGCCCATAGTACGCCGTCGTCCTCTTAACGGGCCAGCAAAACGATGCCGCACAGCACCAGCAGCGTGCCGGCGGCGCGGCGCGGGCCGACCTGTTCGTGCAGCACCAGCTTGGCGGCGATCGTCTCCAGAATGAAGCTGGCCGCGCTCGCCGGCACGGCGAAGCTGAGCGGCTGCGATTGCACCAGCGCCATGAACGCGAAGAACGAAAACGCCAGGCAGACGATGGAGAGAATCAGGTAGCGCCGCCGCGCCACCATCGCGGCCAGGCGTGCGATGCCGCGCGCGCTGACGGATTGTTCACCCGCCCGCTTCAGCTCGTAGCTCTGCAGCAAGTCGCTCAACGCCGTGGCCACCACTGTGATCGCAACCAGCAGCCACTTCATTTCGCGCGCGCCTCCTTGGTGGTGTTTTGCGGAGTGGATCCCACCACCGCCACGCCGGCAAAGATGAGAAACGCAGCCAGCCAGCGGACAGCCGTCACTTCTTCGTGCAGAAACACCTTGCCCAGCGCGGCGGCCAGCACGTAGCCCACCGCCGTCACCGGCAGCACGAAACTCAAGTCGGCGATGCTGAGCAGCGCCATGCGCGTGAACAACGAGAAGATGAGCATGGCGATGCCGGCTGCTACCGCCGGATCGAGCATGGCTTGCAAATACGCCGCCGGATGCACGCCGAGCACCGCCGGCAGGTGCTTCGTTCCAAACGCCAGCAGCAGGTTGCCGAAGCCTCTGAGGCCGATAAAAAGCAATACCAGCAGGTAGGTGCGCGCGGTCTTGGGCTGATCCACGGTCTGATGATAGCAGCCGTGCGCGGGAGGCTAACCGGTTCGCGCGAAAGCAGTGGGGCAGACGGTTTCGTCTGCCAACCGCGGCAGCCGCGTCCGCGGGGGCGACGCAAGTCATAAGATTCGGAGTTTGGCAGGCGGAAGCGCCAGCCCCACTGTTTTATGCCAACTTGAGACTCGCGTCGGCGGCGATATCGAAGCCGGCGAACTCTTTGCGCAACAGCTTGGGGAAGGCCGCGGCCGCGATCATGGCGGCGTTATCGGTGGCTAGACCGGGCGAAGGGAAATGAACCGGATACGGCAGATGGGCGGCGCGCGCGGCGGCGCGCAAACCGGCGTTGGCGCTGACTCCGCCGGATATAATCATCGCGCGGGCGTGGATCTGTTCGGCGGAAGCGGCGGCCCGCGTGAGCAGTTCAAGGATGACGGCGTGCTGGAATGAGGCGAGCAGATCCAGCGTCTCCGGCGGCGTGACGGCCAGCCACTCTTCAAGTGACGCGTGCGGCGTGGTGCGGGCCAAAGCGCGGCGGCCGGCGATGTCTGCTGTCAGATCGCGCGCTTCCACCCAGCGCAGCACGGCGGTCTTGAGCCCGCTGAAGCTGAAATCGAGCGCGTTGCCTTTCATCTTGGCGAAAGTGAAGCGCACCGCCAGCGGGTTGCCGTGAGGCGCCAGGCGATCGATGATGGGGCCGCCGGGATAGGGGAAGCCGAGCAGCTTGGCGACTTTGTCGTAGGCTTCGCCGGCGGCATCGTCGCGGGTCTTGCCGAGCAGGCTGTAAGCGAAATTCTCGTCCACGCGAAACAGGTGGGTGTGGCCGCCGCTCGCCACCAGCGCCAGCGCGGGCAACTCCACCGGCGTGCCGGCGCGGCGCGATTCCAGGATCACGGCGTGGATGTGGCCTTCAATATGGTTGACCGCGATCAGCGGCAGGCCGCGCGCGAAGGCCAGCGACTTGGCGTAGGTGAGGCCCACCAGCAGCGATCCCACCAGGCCGGGTCCCGACGTAGCGGCGATGGCATCGAGGCCACTCAGCGAAACCCCGGCCCTTTCCAGCGCTTCCCGCACCACCGGAACGATGGCGCGCAAGTGCTCGCGCGAGGCCAGTTCCGGCACCACGCCGCCATATTTGCCGTGAGTATCCATCTGCGACGCCACCACCGAGGACACAACTGTTTCGCCGTTCTCGACCACCGCCGCGGCGGTTTCATCGCAGGAAGATTCTATTCCCAGAATGAGCACTATTGAACATAGTAGCGCGGCAATTGATGCTAACATGAGCGCTACCGACACGGAACTCTCATCCGCCAGCACGCGGATTACTTGCCGGTGAAAGGTAACACTAGCTTCTGACGCGAAGCTGGAGAAGGCAAGTAAACTGCGAATCCTCCTCTATAACCCCGACAATGGGGTCACGCAAAACTTCATGCCTCACCTCTGGATGTTCCTGCTCCAGGCGCTGACGCCCAGCGGACATGAAGTGACTCTGATCGATGGCAACACGCAACCGATGAGCGACGCCGAGCTGGTTCAGTACGTACGGGACCGGCGGATCGGACTGGTCGGCATCGGCGCCATGACCCGCATGATCGCCAAAGCGTACCGGGTGGCGGATGCGATCCGCGCGGCCGGCATTCCGGTGGTGATGGGCGGACCGCACGTGACGGAAGTTCCGGACGAAGCTCTCGGCCGCGACGGCGGACCACGTCACGCGGACGCGCTGGCGCTGGGTGAAGCGGATGAAACCTGGCCGCGCATCGTGCAGGATGCGGCGCGCGGCGAGCTCAAGGAAATCTACTCTCCGGTGGACGCGTTCGGGCAGGAACGCAAACCGAATCTGGCCGATTACCCGATGATTCCGTGGGACTCGATTGACCTGCGGCAGTTCAACCGGATTCCGGGCTTCTTCCGTCCCTTGATGCGGCACTTCGGGTTTGAGTGGGAGACATTCCACATTATCCCGATTGAATCGGGACGCGGCTGTCCTTATGGATGCGAATTCTGCACGGTGACGGGTTTCTTTGGCGACTCGATCCGGTTCCGGTCCAACCAAAGCATCGTCGCGGAGATGCTGAAGATCAAGGAGCGCGCGGGCCGGAGTAGCGGCAAGGCCGCCGTGTTCTTTGTCGATGACAATTTCGCAATCAACGTCAAGCGGACTAAGTCACTCTTGCGCGATATCATTGCGGCCGGCGCCGAGCTGTCGTGGGTGGGGCAAGTCAGCGCGAACTTATTGAAGGACGAAGAGCTGCTCGACTTGATCGCGGCTTCGGGCGGGAAATGGATCTTCATCGGGATGGAGTCACTCGACCCCGCCAATCTGGCCAGCGTCAATAAGAGCTTCAATAAACCGGCGGATTACGCGCGCGTGCTGGAGGCGCTGGCCCGGCGCCACGTCTACGCCATCACTTCGTTTATCTTTGGCCTGGACAACGACACTCCCGGAGTTGCGGAGCGCACGCTGGCCGAGATCCGAAAGTGGCCGCCGGGGCTGCCCGTGTTTGGACAGATCACTCCTTTTCCGGCGACTCCTTTGTATGACCGTCTGAACAAAGAAGGCCGGCTGACGCGGCCGAAACACTGGCTCGAATTCGCCCCGTTTCGCATGGCGCACACGCCTCTGAAGATCACGATCCCCCAGGTGCAGGATGAAGTAACGTACGCCTGGGCAAACTCTTACAGCCCGGCGGCAATCGAAGGCGCCATTGAGTCAATCGCGGATGAGCCGGCTGCTTACAAGATCAGCCATCTGATGTCGCGGTTGTTCTTCCGCGGAATCTATTTCCCGCATAAGGGCGCGTGGAGCTGGCTGAAGCTGGCCTTCCAGAACCGGGGCGCGATCTATCGCGTGGTCAAGGACTCGTTGACACGTTGGCACGGCGCCAAGTCACCCGAGAGCGCGCGGGATTTCAACGGTTCGTTGCAGCCGCCCTTGATCGAGAGGGCCCAGCCGGATAGCGGCGGGGACTGACAGCGACCTAGACCAGCACGGTGAAGGCGGTTTCGGTGCGCTGGACGGGGCGGTAGAGGGTGTCGCGTTCGACCGGGGTGCGGCCGGCTTTGCGGATGAGCTGGAGTAGCTCGGCGCGGCGCAGGCCCTGGCTGGTGGTGGCGCCGGCGTCGTGGTAGATGCGCTCTTCGACAATGGTGCCGTCGATATCGTCGGCGCCGAAGCGGAGCGCGATCTGCGCCATGCGCGGAGTCATCATCACCCAATAAGCTTTAATGTGAGGGATGTTGTCGAGCATCAGGCGCGCCACCGCGATGTTGCGGATGTCGGCGAAGCCGGTGGTCTTGCCGATGTGCTGGAGCGGGGTGTTATCGGGATGGAAGGCCAGCGGGATGAAGGTCACGAAGCCGCCGGTTTCATCCTGGAGCGTGCGCAGTTTGACTAAGTGATCGACGCGGTCCGCGTCGTTCTCAATGTGGCCGTAGAGCATGGTGCAATTGGAGCGCAGGCCGAGCTGGTGCGCGGCGCGCGCGGTCTCGATCCAGTCGTCGCCATCGATCTTGTGATCGCAAATGATGCGGCGGACGGCTGACGCGAAGATCTCCGCGCCGCCGCCGGGCAGCGAATCCATGCCGGCATCGCGCAGGCGCTCCAGGGTTTCGCGAACGCCGATCTTCGTGCGGCGCGCCAAATACGCGATCTCGACCATGGTGAACGCCTTCAGATGGACACGCGGAAAGCGCTGCTTGAGGCCGCGCAGCATTTCGCAATACCAATCGAGGGTCAGCTCGGGATGCAAGCCGCCCACGATGTGGAACTCGGTGACCGCCTCCGTATAACCTTCGCCGGCGCGCTGCCAGACCTCTTCGAGCGACATGGTGTACGCCTTGGGATCGCGAGCGTGCTTGCCGAATGCGCAGAGGCGGCAACTGGCGACGCAGACATCGGTCGGATTGATATGGCGGTTCACGTTGAAATAGGTAGTGTTGCCGTGCAGGCGCTCGCGGACCAGGTTGGCCAGGTAACCGACGGCAAGGATGTCACTGGTGCGATAAAGCGTGACGCCGTCCTCGAAAGACAGCCGCTCGCCGGCTTCGACCCTCTGGCGAATGGGCGTTAGACGCGGGTCTTCGAAGAGGACTTGCATGTGATCAAACACCCGAACGAAGCAGGAAAATATCGGCGGCCCAGAATATAAAGAATAACACGCTCACCCAGCCGTTCATGGTGAAGAAGGCGGCGTCGACGCGCGAGAGATCGTCGGCGTGAACCAGGCTGTGTTCGTAAACAAGGAGGGCCGCGACGGCGCCAACTCCGGCCAGGGCGAGGAAGCCGAGCGAGAGCGAGTAAACCAGAGCCAGCAGGCAGGCCACCATGAGCAGGTGCAGAAAACGGGAGACCCAGAGCGCGCCGGAGATGCCGAGGAGGCGGGGAACGCTCCCGAGCGCTTCGGCGCAATCGAATTCGTAATCCTGGCAGGCGTAGATGACGTCGAAGCCGGCGGTCCAAAAAGTGACGGCGGCGGTGAGCCAGAGAATGCGCGGGTCGAGCGAGCCGGCCACGGCGATCCATGCGGCGGCGGGCGCGATGCCAAGCGAGAAGCCGAGCACCAGGTGGGAAAACGATGTGAAGCGCTTGGTGAAGGAATAGCAGAAGACGACCGCCAGGGCGAGCGGCGCCAGACGCAGGCAGAGCGAGTTGAGGCGGCTGGCGGCGAACAGAAAGACGGCGGCGGAAACGGCGACGAATCCCCAGGCGAAACCGTGCGAGAGGATGCCGGCGGGGAGATGGCGCATGCGGGTGCGCGGATTGCGCGCGTCCAGATCGGCATCCACCAAGCGGTTGAAGGCCATGGCGGCGGAGCGCGCGGCCACCATGGCCACCACGATCCAGGTGAGCTTCACGGCTGCCGGCCGCACGTGAAATCCCTGTTCGCGAAATGCCAGCAAGGCGCCGGTGAGCGCGAATGGCAGAGCGAAAACGGAATGCTCGAACTTGATCATTTCGAGCGTCAGGCGCAAGCGCTTGAGGAGCATGAAGAGAATCCGCGGAGGGAACAAGAAACGCGCCCGCAAGCGGGCGTTGGCAGGCTGAAGCCTGCTCCACCTTGCGTTGGCAAGCCAGTCATGCCCCACCGGTATTCTACCGCTGCGGCGCTGGGTTTGGATACAATGATCGATTGCCGGCTTCGGCCGGGAAAGCTCGCCCATGTTGGAAGTGTGCGCAAAATCGGACCTCGGCTGCGTCCGCGGGAACAACGAGGATTACTGCCAGGTGGAGGCGGAACTGGGCCTCTACGTTCTGGCGGATGGAATGGGCGGGGCGAAGGCGGGTGAGCGCGCATCGCGGCTGGCGGTGGAGACGGTGGTGGAGATGGTGCGGTCGGCCGCGTCCCGCGATGGGCTGGCGTTGCTGCGCGCGGTGGAAGAGGCCAACCAGCGGGTGCTCGAAGCCGGCCGTTCCGACAGCAGCCTGGAAGGGATGGGCACCACGCTGGTGGCGGCGCTGGAAGACGAGGGCGGGCTGGATATCGCCAGCGTGGGCGACAGCCGGGCATACACGCTGGACGCGAGCGGTCTGCACCCGATCACCGACGACCAGACATGGGTCAACGAAGTGGGCCGGCCGTTGGGGCTGGACGAAGCGACCCTGCGCAACCATCCGATGCGTCACGTGCTGACGATGGCGATTGGGGCGAATGGGCCGCTCACGGTGAACTGTTACACGGTGGCACTCGAGAGCGGATCGTTGGTTCTGATGTCGAGCGACGGGCTGCATGGCGTGGTGGATGCGGGCCAGTTGCAGCAGATCCTGGAAGCCGGGAGGAACGGCGCGAAACTGGAAGAAGTCTGCAGCCAACTGATCGAGGCCGCCAAAGCGGCGGGAGGCCCCGACAACGTGACGGTTATTCTGCTGAGAAAAGCCGCCTGAGCGAACCACAATCTAGACACGGGTAAGGCACGTGTCTAGTCTCCGGCAACGCGGTTGGCAGGCGATAGCGCCTGCCCCACAAGCCTCGGAATCCTTCACCGGCAAGGCCGCCTTGGTTGTTTGGCAGCTTCTGGCGCTGGCGGCGCTGTTGATGGCGCTGTACCAGCCGGCTGCTGCGCAGGTGGCCATCCTGCAGATCCAGGTGAGCGGCGGGGAAGGAGCGGTGCATGCCGCGGGCGCGCGGGATTCGCGCGGCATCGCAGTGGTGGTGACCGACGAAACCGGCCGCCCGGTGGAGGGAGCCGCGGTGAGCTTTCACTTGCCGGAACAGGGCCCGAGCGGCACCTTCGTCAACGGACTGCGCACCGAGGTCGCGGTCACCGACGATCGTGGCCGCGCCGTCGTACACTCGATTGAGTTCAACCGCGTGCCCGGACGGTTCGAAATCCGCATCGTGGCCTCGAAGGAGCAGGCGCGGGCGGGCACGGTCTCGTTCCAATACATTGCGGGGCCGAGTCCGGGCGCCGCGGCGACGGCGGCGGCGGCGGCAGAGGGCGGACATCATCGAAAAAAGTGGCTGATCGTTGCCGCGGCCGTGGTGGCCGGCGCAGGGGCGGCGGGAGGCGCCATGGCGCTGGTGCGTCCCGCACCGGCGGAGACAACGCAAAGCACGCCCGTTCTTACCATCGGGCCACCCAGCATCACGGTGGGCAAACCATGAGGTGTTGGCGCGCCGCGGGCCTGCTGCTGGGCCTGTTGGCGCCGGCGGCATACGCGCAGTTCAGCCTCTATCAGGTGTCCGGCAACGCGGATCTGCCGGTGGGCTCGCTGTTCAGTTTCCCAACGGCGTATCCGAACATGCCGGAGGCCGTGACATTTCTTCTCGGGAATACCACCAACCAGGCCCAGACGCTGGCGCTGCTCTCGGTGAGCGGCGTGGGGTTTTCGCTCACGGGAGCGGCGGCGCCGGTGACTCTGCAGGCGGGGGGCAGCGTGCAGTTCACGGTCACGTTTCAAGGGACGGTTCTGGGAACAGTCGCAACGTCCTATAGCGGCTCGCTGGACGCGACCGGCGTTTCGCTGACCCTGACGGCCACCGTGGCGGCGGCGCTGACCTACGAAGTGCAACTGCCTTCCGGAGGGGCGAGCCCGCTGGGCCGGGCGGCGGTGAATTTCGGCAGCGTGCAGGTGGGATCGAGCGCTACAGTCAGTTTTCTGGCCGTGAATTCGACCAGCACCCAATTGACGGTGGATCCCATCAGCCTGGCGCCGGGAGATTTCGCGCTGGTTGGGGCAAGCCCGACCGGCACATCGCTCGATCCGCAGGCAAGCGCCAGTTTTTCGATCGAGTTCAGCCCGACTGCGGCCGGCGCGCGGTCGGCGGTGCTGTCCATCGGCAGCCTGCAGTTCACGCTGACGGGCACGGGAGCGGCCGCGTCGCAGTTCAGCCTGTATCGGGTGTCGGGCAATACGGAGCTGCCGGCCGGCACCCAGTTCAGTTTTGGATCGGTCGATCCGAACCAGCCGGGCGCCGTGACGTTCTGTCTGCTCAACACCACCAGCCAGACGCAGACGGTGACGGTGCTGACGGTGAGCGGCGCGGGATTCTCGATCGACGCGGCCGCGCCGATGAGCGTGAAGGCGGGCGCCAGCGTGCAGTTCACGGTCACGTTTGAAGGCGCCATAACCGGGCCGTATAGCGGTTCGCTGGATGTGGCCGGAATAGTGGTGGCGCTGACGGCGAACGTGGCGGCGGGTCTCACCTACGAAGTGCAATTGCTTTCGGGAACGAACGCACTGGGCGCGGCGGCGGTGAATTTCGGCAGCGTGCAGGTGGGATCGAACCGGGCGGTGGGTTTTCTGGCCGTCAATCTGACCACGGCCGCTTTGACGGTGGATCCGATCAGCGTGGCGGCGGGAGATTTCGCGCTGGTTGGGGGTTCGCCGAGCGGGACGTCGCTCAGCCCGCAAGCGAGCGCCAGTTTTTCGATCGAATTCAGCCCGACCGCGGCCGGCACGCGCACGGCGGTGCTATCGATTGGCAGCCGACAGTTCACGCTGACGGGCTCAGGAGTTTCCCCGCCACTTCCAACGCCCGAGTTGTCGGTCACGCTGGGCGAAGCGCAGAGCGCGCAGCAGGGCTCGGTCGCAGTGAGCTTCGACGCGCCCGCCGAGATTGGCGGGTCGGGCACGATGACGCTCTCATTCGAAGCGCAGTTGGCGGGCGAACTGGACCCGGGCATCGTCTTTGCCGCCGGCGGCCAGACAGCGAGCTTCACTTTCAAAAAGGGCGACACGGCGGCCAGCTTTGGAGGAGCCGGCAGCGCCGCTTTCCAGACCGGCACCACGGCCGGGACCTTGATTCTGTCGGCGCAGATCGGCAGCGCGGTGAGCCAGCAGAACGTCACGATTGCGCCGGCGGCGATCGGAGTCGCCGCGGTGACGGGCACGCGGCAGACGGCGGGCGTGTCGGTGAACGTGACCGGCTTCGACAACACGCGCAGCGCCGGAATGCTGAGCTTCACCTTCTACGATTCGGCCGGAAATGTCATCCTGCCCGGCGCCATCGGCTACGACAGTACGGCCGCGTTCAGCAATTATTTCGCCGGATCGGGAGATGGCGGCCAATTCGCGCTCTCCGCGTATTTCCCGGTCAACGGCAATCCGTCGCAAGTGGGCGGGTTCACGGTGCAACTGGTGAACTCGGCCGGGACTGCGACCACCGCGCGAACCAGTTTTTGAGAGTCGTGGCGCAGGCCTTCGAGCCCGCCTGAGACTGCGCCCCGGGGCCTACGCGCCGAGCTGCATGGCGAGCGCGAAGCGCATTTCCGAGTGCGCGGAGCCGCGGATGGTGCCGGTGATGGGGGCGGCGAGACGCGGGTCGGCGGCGGCGGCCACGGCGATGTGGCGGCTGGAGGCGGCCAGGCCGGCGGAAGGATCGTAGCCGCGCCAGCCGCCGCCTTGCAGATACACTTCCGCCCAGGCGTGCAGGACGGGCTCTTCCTGGTCGGCGGCTCCGGCTTCGTAGCCGCTCACGAAGCGGGTGGGGATGCCGACGGCGCGCGCCGCGGCGGCGAACAGGACCACCAGGTCGCGGCAGGTTCCGGCCTTGAGGCCGAGCGTGACTTCGGGCGGGTGCGGCGGGCCGGTGTCGCGCACCTCGTGGCCGAATCCTTCGAAGAGCCTGCGGTTGAGCACGGTGAGGAACTCCAGCGTGTGGCCGCCGGCGGCCGCCGCGGCGGATGCGGCGAACTGGCGGACGGCGGCCGAGGGTTGGGCCGATTCCATGTACGGCGCCAGCGACGCAGCCACCGATTCCGGATACACCGGAGCCAGCGCCAGCATGCCGGCCGAGGCGACGAAATCGAACGGATTCTCGCGCAGGGTTTCGATTTCGAATTCGCTCTCGACGCTCCACTCGGTCAGCTTCCGATCGAACCACGCCTCCACCGCCACGTTACCGTCCTGATCCAGGCAATCGCTGCGGCCGGCGGGCGCGGGCGTGATATCGAGCCGGTAGGAGAGCAGGCGTTGCGCGCCGTCATCCCGCGGGCGCAGCCGGAAAGTGTGCGGTTCGAGAAAAACCGGGCTGTCGTAGACGTATTGGGTCGAGTGCTGAACTTGAATTCGCATGGTGCGCGCAAAAAACCAGAGGGGCATCAGAAAGCCATGGACGAGCCGGTAAGCCGGGAGAAAGCCGCCTCCACCCACTCCGAGGGCAGGTCCTGCACGCTGCGCCGCATGCGCTCCTGCCACCAGTTGGAGATCTCGCGCAAGTCGTCCATGCCGTAACGGTGCTCCACCAGCTCGAAGCTGCCGCGCGAATAGAGCAGCACGTCCACCGGAAAGCCCACGTCGGCGGCGCAGAGGCGGGTGGCGTCGAAGGCCAGCAGTCCGACCTTGAAAGCGTAAAGCATGGAATCGGCGGTGGTGAGCGAGCGTTCCAGGATGGGCTTGCCGAAGCCGCTGGCGCCGATGATCTGATAGGGCGTATCGGGGCCGATCTCGACCCAATTCCCTTCCGGGTAAACCAGGAACAGGCGGTGCGCCGAATCTCCCGCCATCTGGCCTCCGATCAGGGCGTGCGAGTTGAAGGAAAGCTCGGCGCGTTCGAGCGCGGCGCGGTCCTCTTCGGCCACGCGGCGCACCTGGCTGGAATAGAGGTTGACCAATTTATACAAACGGTCGCGCGCCACCGACTCCTTGGCGAAGGCATCTTCGAAGTGCAGGAGGATTTTATCGCGCAGCGAGCGCAGGCCGGAATTCATGACAAAGAACGCGAAGCCCGGCCCCTGGTAGCTGGCGGTCTTCCTGGCCATCAGGCATTCGTTGCCGGTGAGTACGCGCGTATCCGCTATGCCCACCAGGCCCTGTTCCACGTTGATCCCCAAACAGAATGTCATCGTTCTCCCCTCAGAAACCGCAGGTAGGACAGACCATCGCCTTTCGTGGTCTGTCATCGCTGGCCAAAGCACGAAACCTCGACAGACGACAAAAACCGATCGTCCGTCCTACTCTTCTCTTCACACCCACACCCTGGCGCCTTCGGTGCGCCGGGCAAAGAAGTCGTTTCCGATACACTCATCGATTGTATTCATTTTCGTCTGTAGCGCGTCGAAAAACTCGTGCAGGCCGCCTTCCAGGATGGCCTCCACGCGGGCAAAGTCCAGCTCCGAGCGCAGCAGGCCGATGCGTTGTTCCGAGGCGCAGGAAAAACCGCCGCGGGGCGTGCCGGTGATCGAGTGCAGCGCCTCGTCCGTCTGGCCGATGGAGTAACGCACGGCGCGCGGGAATTCGCCGTCCAGCAGCAGGAACTCGACGATGCGTTCGGGCGCGATGCGGCCATACTTCTTGCGGTACATTTCAAAACCGCTGACGCTCTTGAGCAGCGCCGCCCACTGTACGTCGTCGAACGGCGTGCCCACGTCGGCGACCGAAGGCAGCAGGATGAAATACTTCACGTCCAGAATGCGGGTGGTCTTGTCGGCGCGTTCCAGGCGGCGGCCGGCGGAAATGAAATGCCAGGCTTCGTTGTGGCTGACGGTCGAGTGAGTGATGCCTTCAAACAGGTGGCAGCCCATGCGCACCTCGTGGCAGAACTCGGGCAGCGATTCGGGAACGGCCTTGCGCGCCTCGGCGGTGATCATCAGGTAGAGCGTGTTGATCTGCTGCCACATTTCCGAGGAGATGGTCTCGCGTACCGAACGGGCGTTTTCGCGCGCCGCCAGGATGCAGGAGTGAATCGAATTCGGGTATTCGGCGTCGAACGCCAGAAAGCGCACCGCGTTCTGCTGGGTGGCCTCTCCGTAGCGCTCGGCGAACAGCGCGCGATCGCCGGTGGTATTGATGATGGGCTGCCACTGGCTCGAAAAGACGCCAGGCAGGTCGAGCATCAGGTTGTGGTTGACATCGAGGAAGCGGGCTACGTTCTCGGCGCGCTCGATGTAGCGCGCCATCCAGTAGACGGCGTCGGCCACGCGGCTCAGCAGCGGCTGGGCAGGCGTAATCATGACTGGCCTCCGGGAGCGAGCACCCAGGTGTCCTTGCTGCCGCCGCCTTGCGACGAGTTGACCACCAGCGAGCCTTTCTTCATGGCGACGCGGGTGAGGCCGCCGGGCAGCACGGAAATCTCCTTGCCGCAGAGCACGTATGGCCGCAGGTCCACGTGGCGGCCTTCAAAATGGTCGTCGACGATGGTGGGCGCGCGGGAAAGCGCCAGCGTGGGCTGCGCGATGTAATTGCGCGGATTGGCTTGAATCCGGACGGCGAATTCCTCCTGCGCGGCCCGCGTCGAGTGCGGGCCCACCAGCATTCCGTAGCCGCCCGATTCGTTGGCGCTCTTCACCACCAGCTCCGCCAGGTGTTCGAGCACGTACTGGCGGTCGGCGTCGCGCCAGCAAAGATAAGTGGGGACGTTGGGCAGGATGGCATCCTCGCCATCGTAATAGCGGATCATGTCGGGGACGTAAGCGTAGATGACCTTGTCGTCGGCCACGCCGTTGCCGGGAGCGTTGGCCAGGGCGACCCGGCCGGCGCGGTAGGCGGCCATCAGCCCGGGCACGCCGAGCATCGAATCGGCGCGGAAGACCTCTGGATCCAGAAAATCGTCGTCCACGCGGCGGTAGATCACGTGGACGCGCTCCAGGCCCTTGGTCGTGCGCATGAAGACGTCGCCGCCGGAAACCACCAGGTCGCGCCCTTCCACCAGTTGCACGCCCATCTGCTGCGCCAGGAAACTGTGCTCGAAATAGGCCGAGTTGTAGATGCCGGGCGTGAGCAGGACGACGCGCGGATTCTGTTCGCCGGGAGAGAGAGACTCCAGCATCTCGAGCAGGCGGCTGGGGTACTCGTTGACCGGCCGCACCGACAGGCCTTCAAACACGGCGGGGAAAATGCGTTTCAGCACCTCGCGGTTTTCCAGCACGTAGCTGACGCCGGAGGGCACGCGCAGGTTGTCTTCGAGCACGTAGAAGCGGCCGTCACGGTCGCGCACCAGGTCGGTTCCGGTGACGTGGCACCACACGCGCCAGGGGGGATTGAGTCCGTGGCACTGCTTGCGGTAACTGACGGCCGAGAGGATCACGTCGGCGGGAATGACGCCGTCCTTGAGGATCTTCTGGTCGTGGTAGATGTCGTCGATGAAGGCGTTGAGGGCGTGGATGCGCTGCACCAGGCCGCGCTCGATAAGGTCCCACTCGCCGGCCGAGACGATGCGGGGGATCAGGTCGAAGGGGAAAATGCGTTCCGTGCCGGCCGTATCGCCGTACACGTTGAAGGTAATGCCCATTTGCAGCAGCAGGCGCTCGGCGGCGCGCTGGTAGCGCAGCAGGTGGCCATCCGACAGGCTCTCGATGGTATCCACCAGCAGGCGGACGTGCGGCCGCGGCGTTCCGTCGTCCTGGAACATTTCATCGTAGAAGCTTTCGGTCCGATACGCTGAGAACCGCAAGATGTGCTCCAGTGTACAAAGATCCAGTATCCATGCTCTCGAAATCCGCGTGCAAAGGGAAACCGAAAGATTTTATGGCGCGGATTCGGGATTTCGATGGGCGCGCGGCGGGCCGCTTTTATGCCTTTTTCACAGGCTGCATTTTACGATCATGGCGTTGCCAAGGCCCCCTGGAGAGCCGGATCCGCCCCGCAGCGTCTCTCCGACCGAAGCCAAAGATTGAGTTAGGCCCCGATCGGTCCAATCAAGAAAAGGAGTCTCGTATGAAGCTCGCCGTGCCTTGCACACCGGCTCTGCTCATCATCCTGTCGCTGGCTCGGGGCGTCGCCTCCGCCCAGACGCCACCAGTAGATAGTCCCGCGGCATCCGAATCCGAAGGGGGAACGTCCAACGACCTCTTCATCATGTTCGGCTCGGACCTCGATCGCCCGGGCCTGGAGCCCAGGGCAAACTACAACATCGGGTTGGGGCATACGTTCGCTTTCTTGAAAAACAACCCGATCGGCGACGAGCTGACTTTTGGCTATACCTACGAAAACGGAGGCACCCACGGATTCCTGCATAGCCAGTACGGCGCCGACACGGAGGCCCTGGGCATCATGAAGAACTTTCGATTGCCGAAGACCAAACGGTTGACCGGATACACGTGGATTCAGGGCGGCATCACGAGCATGACCGGAAACCCGTCGGTCCGCAATCGTTTCTACGACGGCGAGTCGCTCGGCCTGATCGTTCATTGCAACGACCACAATTCAATTTGGATTCAAGAGACGTTCAACAAGGTTGTGACGGTACCGTGGTACACGACAGCGAGCATCGGATATACGCGCAGTTGGTAGCGCGGGAGCGCCGTAACGCCGGCGGTCTTTGCCGCCGGTTCCTTGCGAGTTAATTATTGCTGGCCGTAGAGCGGGGCCATGGAAACGAGGCCGAGGCCGCACGCATAGAGTACCAGCATGACGGCGACCAAGGTTTTGACCTTCGTGTCGCCGTCTTTGAACTCCTTCCAGACCAGGAGGCCCCAAAGCGCGCTGATGAGGGTGGCGCCCTGGCCCATGGCATAGGCGGTAGCGGGGCCGACGTGAACCTCGGGGGGCGCTTTGGCGGCTACGAACGCGGCCACCGCGCCCACGCACCAGATGGCGCCGCCGGCGATGCCGAGCAGATGCTGCCAGATAACCGTCTTCTTGAAGAAGTCGCGCAATTCGATGGGCGGACCTTCAATCGGCAGGTTCATGAAGAACAGGTTGTACACCATGGTGGAAGCGAACACACCCAGGGCGAAGAACACGGCGATGGCGTAAGGGCCCAGCCCCACGTCGCCTTCCTCGCCCATCTCCACCAGCGGGAAGAAGCAACCCATCAGGACGCCGGCGATGACGGCGATGACCACGCCCTTCACTTTGGTGGGCCGCCGGGTGCTCTTGGCTTTTCCAAGTTTGGCCAGATCTTCATGCTCGATGCGCCCCAACAAGGCGTAAGCATATGCATCCGCCACAATCGCGACCAACACCAGCAGGCAGCCCGCGAACAGCAGGGTCGCATTTCCGGCCGGCCGCAGAATGTAGTTGAGCAGCACGCCGATGATCAGCGCGAGGCCGATGCCCACGGGAAAGGCCACCGCCATGCCGGCGACGGAAATGGCTCCCAGCAACAGCATGTTGGCCAGATTGAAGACCGCGCCAGCGGCGAAGCCGAGGAGCCATTGCCGCTTGCCGGCGTGCATGAGATCGTCGGAGAACGAAAAACCGTCGAATCCCATGCTGCCGGCTGTGTAGGCCAGAATGACGGCGGCGAGCAGCAGACCGGCGGCAAAGTCGAAGTAGTAAAGCTCGAAGCGCCACTTTCCGGCCAGCTTATAAGTGTTGGCCCAGGATCCCCAGCAAATCATGCTCAGGATCATCAGAAACAGAGCGGCGGTATAAGTCTGCGGCAGAATCATCGATCAAGCTCCGGAATCGTGAGGGTACAATGCGCGACATGGGCAGGTCAACCATTCCAGTACTGCCTTAGCTTAGCGAGTCTCGAATTCGGGCGGGCGGCCGGGCGTCTGGAAAACATGCAGAGGCCGGTCCGCGGCCGGACAATCCGGCAAAGGTACCACCGAATAGTAATTCAATCCATAACGCCAGTTCCTGTGGATTGTCTCCACGCACGCGCGGTCCGCCTGGGCGGAAACCCGAAGCCAAAGCGGCCGCGCGGAAGCCACGCGGTCCACTTCGGGCATCACGTCCCTCTTCAGGTATAGAACTCCCAGAGCCGCGCCGCAAGCCACACACGCCACGGCGGCCAGGCGGCGCTGGCGCCGGGCGAGCATCCACGCGGCCGCCGCCACCGGCAGTGGGGCGAGCCAAACCCAGTGGAAAGCCGGCAGCGGCGTGCGCGAAAGGCCTGACAGCAGGGCTCCCGGCAACATGGATCCGGCCATCGGAAACGAGACTAACAGCAGAGCGCAGAGCGCCAGGAGTGCGGGAACGCGGCGTTTCCACGCGGGGATTTCTTCCGCCCCGTTCCGGGGTTCGTCGGGCAGGCTGGTTTCCCAGGGCTCACGCCCTGGGCTATTCTCTTTCGCCCTGACGGGCTCTTCCATACCCAGGGCCATCAGAATGGCGCAGGCGGGCAGCAGCGGGAGCACGTATCCGGGCAGCTTGTTGACGGAAGCCGAGAACAGCAGCAGGCCCCACAACACGACCAGCAGCAGAAACAGGCGACGCGGATCGCGATAGAAGCCGCGGCGGATGGTCGCAAATACCAGCGGCGCCCACGGCAGCAGCGCGCCGACGAGCACCGGCACATAAAACCACCAGGGCTCGCGATGCTGAAGGGCATCGGAAGCGAAACGGCCGAAGTGGTGCTTGAGAAAAAAATCCGCCAAAAACACCGGGCCATTGCGAAGATAACAAAGCCCGTACCAAGGCAGGCACACGGCGACCAGCGGCAGGGCAAGGCGCGGCAGCGAGCGCGCAAGGCCGCTGCGAAACTTCCAGGCGGGCCAGACCAGCGGCGCGGCCAACGCCAGCGGCACCAGCCCTTTGGCCA
>DASWZP010000085.1:0-4877 GCA_036404395.1 Bryobacteraceae bacterium
ACCGCCGCTTGAGCGCTTCCAGCTCCTCGACCGTGCGCGGCCAATCCTCACGCAGCAGCCGCGACAACGCCCGGTCGGCTAGCAACCGCCCGCCCGTCTGGCATTGCGGGCAGTAGTTGGTCTCGTTGGCGCGGTAGCGAATGCGCTGGATCGTAGCGCCGCAGTCGGGACAAGGTTGGCCGTAGCGGCCATGGACGGCCATGCCTTCGCGGAAGGCGGTCACCTTTTCGGGGAATCCGCCGCGGCTTCGGCGCGAAGCCGGTTGGTCCATTCGGTGAGAACGTCACGGATGGCCTGGTGCAGGCCTCGTACCTCGGCATCGGCGAGCTTGAGCGTCAGCGCCACCGGCGAAAGCCGCGCCCGGTGCAGAATCTCGTCCGAATAGGCGTTGCCAATGCCGCTGAACAGGTGCGGATCGGTGAGCGCGCGCTTGAGCGTGTGATTGGCCGACCGCAGCATCGCGGCGAACGCGGCTTCACTGGCGCCGATCGCATCGATGCCGCCCGCATCGAGCGCCGTCAGTCCCTCCTCGCCCACCGCCACGTGCAAAGCGGCGCGCCGCTCGGATCCGGCCTCGGTCAGCGTGAGGACGCCGATCGAAAACTGAAACAGCGCCAGCACGTTTCTCGGGACAGTCTTGGGCGTGGCCTTGCGCCAGTGCAGGCGGCCGGCGATCATCAAGTGAAGCACCAGCCACAATTCGCCATCCAGACCGATCGCGATGCGCTTGCCAACCCGCCGCACCTCGCGCACTTCCCTGCCCTCGGCCGCTTCGAGCGGCGGAGCCGCCGATCGCAGCAGGAACGGGTTGCGCACCACCACGCGCTCCAGGCGCTCGCCCATCACGCGCTCGCGCAACGCTTCGACATAAATCGCGACGTCGGGCAGTTCCGGCATGCGGCTACACTATCACGGGCAGCGCCCGCCCTACAATGGTTGTTTGGCGCGCAGAAGATTCTTTGTCGATGCGGTGCGCGGCGGCGTGGCCGAACTGGCCGGCGACGCCGCCCGCCGCCTGACGCGCGTGCTGCGCGTCGAACCGGGCCAGCGGTACGAGATCTCCGACGGCCACGCCGCCTGGCTGGCCGAGATCGCCGAAGCGCGTGGCCCGCGCGTGGTGTTTCGCGTGATCGAGCCGGTGGAAACAGCCGAGCTCGCGGTGCGCATCACGCTTTGCGCGGCGCTCATCAAGTTCGACCGCCTGGAATGGATGATCGAAAAAACCACCGAGCTGGGCGTGGAGCGCATCCAGCCGGTGGAAACCGCGCGCAGCGAAAAAGGCCTGCTCGAAGCTTCCGCCAAGCGCGCCGAACGCTGGGCGCGCATTGCGCGCGAAGCCGCCGAGCAGTCGCGTCGCTTGCGCGCACCCGAAATCCTTCCCGCGGTGCGGCTGCAAACTTGTCTGGCCGCCGGCACGGGCGTCCGCTGCCGTCTGGAGGAAGACGCGGCGCCACCGCTCGCGCGCCTGCTCGCCGAGGCGCCCGAAGCCGGCCGCGAAGTGCGGTTGCTGGTGGGGCCAGAAGGCGGTTGGACCGAAGACGAGCGCGCAGCCGCGGCGCGCGCCGGCTGGCTGCCAGCGTCGCTGGGGCCGCGCGTGCTGCGCGCGGAAACCGCGGCCATTGCGGCCGTTGCGGTGGTGGCCTCGGCGTTCGCCAGCCTCCAATCGCTACAATGAAGCGGGGCAATCCGGATGTCTTTCCAGTGGCGGCGCGCCAGGGTTACCATCTGGTGATGGCGGGACAGGGACCCACGTGCGTTATCTGGTTCTGAGCGATCTTCATTCCAACTGGCAGGCCCTCGAGGCGGTGATCGCCGCTTCCGACGGCCACTATGACCTCGCCCTCTGCTGCGGCGACCTGATCGGTTACGGCGCCGACCCCAACGCCGTGGTGGATTGGGTGCGCACCAACTGCGCGGCGGTCATCCGCGGCAACCACGACCGGGCATGGAAAGCCGAAGAGGATCTGGGATGGTTCAACCCGGTGGCGCGGCACGCCGCCCTGTGGACGGGGCGCGCTCTCACGCCCGAGAACGCAGCCTACGTGACGGCGCTCGCGAAAGGGCCGCTACTGGTGGACGGTTTTCAACTGGTCCACGGCACTCCCTATGACGAGGACGAGTACATGATGTCCGCCGGGGAAGCTGAGTTGGCGTTCGAATACCTGGAAACGCGCCTGGCCTTTTTCGGCCACACCCACCTGCAAGGCGGCTTCGTCTGGAATCACGGACGCGTGGAGACGATTGCACCTTTTGGGCAGGGATTCTTTTCGGACGCGATGAAGGTTGACGGGGACTGCGGCTACCTGGTCAATCCCGGCTCGGTCGGCCAGCCGCGCGATGGCGACCCACGCGCCGCTTACCTGATCTACGACTCCGCAACGGCCGAGGTGGAATACTGCCGCGCCAAATACGATGTGGCCACCGCGCAACGGCGCATCCGCGAGGCGAACCTGCCGCCCATCCTCGCCGACCGCCTGTCCGAAGGGCGGTAGGACGGACCATCGCTTTTCGTGGTCTGTCAAGCGCTGGCATCTTGACAGACGACATAAATCGATCGTCCGTCCTACCTCGGGCTCGATCAGCGCGGTTTCACGTCTCCGCAATCCGGGCCAAGGTACCTCGTATTGACGGTCATGTTCATCTTCTGTACGCCGTCCTGGCTCATCTGTATGGTCGCCTTGCCGGACTCCGGGCTGAGCGCTTCGAACGTCATGGTGCCCGTCAGTTTGTTGTTATCCGTGGTGCATTCCATTTCAACCTGCTGGGTGGTCGGGGACGAGCTGACCACTTTGACCTGGCAGTTCTTCCGCTGCTGGGCGCCGAAGTCGAGCGCTCTGCTCATCGACTCCTTCGTCAGGCACACCTTCGTCACCGTGGGCTGACCCCGCCCCGCCAGCATGGCTTCCATCTGCGCACGCCGCGCGGGCGGCATGTTTGCCATGGCGGCTTCCATCTGCGCGCGCTGCTCGGGCGGAATGCTGGCCATCGGCGAGCCGAACTTCATAGTCACCGTGGATTCCCACAAACCGGGCTTCAGCCCCAGCGGCGTGAAGTCGGCCGCCGCCGCTACCAGCGGCAGCAGCAACATGGTTCCCATCAAAAACTCTTTTCTCATGAGTCCTCCGTACGGTCCCGCACAGGGACCGGTCAGTCAAAGCATCGCACGCGGAGCCGCGCCGCGCAATGGGGGCGGAACGGGTTCAGTCGTCGACGACCGCTCCCTCTGGTCGCGGCTCTGAAAGGACGCCAACGGAGCCGCGACCGTCAGGGAGCGGTCAGTGCAGCAGGTGATGCGGAAGCGCCTCAGTGCATGGCGCCGCCCTTGGTCTGATAGCGCGGCTTTCTCATTACCAGCAGCAGCGGCAGCATCAGCAGGAAAACCACCGACATCACCAGGAAGGTGTCGACGAAGGAGACCATGGCAGCCTGCCGTTGCACCATGCCCCAGATGGCTCCGTATGCGCGGTGCAGCGCGGTGGCGGGGTCGCTCCCATGCGCGATCATGTTGCTCTGGATGCCCCGCGCCATGGCCCGTACCTGCGGGTTCAGCGCCGTGACGCGCGCCCCCAGCAGTTGCGTATTGTACTGCTCGCGGCGAAACAAATAGGTGGTGGCGCTGGCGATGCCGAAACTGCCGCCCAGGTTGCGCATCAGGTTGAACATGCTGGTGGCGTTGCCCATCTCTTCCCGCGATATGCGATCCATGGTAGCGGTGGTGAGCGGCACGAACAGCATCGCCAGCGCGGCCCCCTGGATGAACTGCGGCCAGAAGATGTCCCAGTAACCGGCGTTCAGATTCAGCCGGCCCAACTCGTAAAGGGTCCAGGCGGCAACCGTCAGCCCGCAGGCCAGCACCTTGCGCGGGTCGAGGCGGCTCAGCACGGTGCCGACCACCGGCATCATCAGGAACGATCCCAGACCGCGCGGCGCCATGGCAATCCCGGCATCCAGCGCCGAGTACCCGAGCAGCGTCTGCAAGAAAACCGGCAGCAACAGCAGGCTGGCATACAGCACGAAGCCGAGCACGGTCATCAGAAACACGCCGGCGGCATACGTCCGCTCCTTGAATACGCGCAGGCGCACCACCGGGTCGCGCGTCGAAAACTCGTGCGCCACGAAAATCACCAGGCCCGCCACCGCGACCACGGCCAGCGCGGTAATCCAGTGGGAGGCGAACCAGTCCGCCTCCTGCCCCTTGTCGAGCACCACCTGGAGCGCGCCCACCCACACCGCCAGCAGACCGATGCCCCAATAGTCGATTCCCAGTCCGCGGCGGCGAATGTAGGGCGGATCGAAGATGAACAGCCGCGTCATCACGATCGACGCCAGTCCCACCGGCAGATTGATGTAGAACACCCACCGCCAGCTCCAGTTATCCGTCAGCCAGCCGCCGATCATCGGGCCGAGCATGGGCGCCACCACGATGCCGAGCCCCCAGAACGCCATCGCCTTGCCGCGATCGCGCGGCGGGAAGGCCTCCAGCATCACCGCCTGCGAGAGCGGCTGCAAGGCTCCGCCGGTGGCCCCTTGCAGCACGCGGAAGAAGATCAACATGCCGAGCGTCGGCGCCAGGCCGCACAGGAACGAAGCCGCCGTGAATCCGAACACGGCTGTCATCAGGATCCGCTTACGCCCGAAGCGGCTGGCCAGCCATCCGGTCATGGGCAGGATCACCGCGTTAGCGACCAGGTAGGAGGTCAGCGCCCACGCCGCTTCGTCCACGCTCACCGAAAGGCTGCCCGCGATGTGCGGCAGCGACACGTTGACCACGGTCGTGTCCAGCACCTCCATGAAGGTGGCGAACATAACCGCGACGGCTACAATCCAGGGATTGACGTGTGGAACCTGCGCGCTCTCAGACGGCATCCGAACCTATG
>DASWZP010000086.1:0-2551 GCA_036404395.1 Bryobacteraceae bacterium
GCCGATTTCCGCCCGGTCATCCTCGTTCACGGGGACCTTCGCCCACGGTTTGGTATTGAGATTCGTGTGACGCCAGATGGTGGCGACCAGATTCGCCGTTCCGATGGCGGTCTGTTTGCCGAATCCCCAACCGTTCAGCAATTCACTAATGTTTGCCATGCTACTTCTCCTCCTCAGCCACAACTACCGGCTTTTGCGCCGCCGCCGGCGCGGGAACCTGATGCCAACCGGACGCCATGCGGGGCGTCAGCGCTTCAGTGGTCGCCTCGACTTCCTTCACTTCGCCATCCGGCGATCTCATAAAAACCGTTTCCATGTTGTCCTCATTCCCCGCCAGGATTGCCCTGCTCCACGAGCGTTGCTTGCACCTCGAAATAATCGAGGGTCGCCCCGTCCGCGCTCACCACAACCGTGTTTCGCTGCGCGGAGGGCAAATCCATGTCCATCGGGTAGCAGTCGGGATCGATCTGGAAATGCAAAAGCGACGCCCAAGATGGAGCACCCGTTGGTATTGCGCTCACCAGCAGCCAGAACAGATCGGCATACGTCGCGGTGGAATTCTGTTCCGGCGCCCGCAAGTAGATCGAGAAGCGATGCGCGAAGTGCAGTGATCCGCCAGTGAGACGCCGCGGCGTGGTGCCATTCCAGGCAACCAGAATCGAGCCGGGCGGCATCTGTAGGATGGCCAGCCGAAGATTGTTGTCGGTAGCCAGCCCTTCCATGAATGCGCGGATGTTGTCGCCGTCGCCGCCCAGCGCGTCGACCAAGTCCGGGCAGGACTGGAGCGCAGTCACCCATTCGCCAAGTATTGATTTCGGATTGATCACGGAACCGTCAACTCGCGCGCTGCAGCAGTGCCAGGTTGAGCATGCCGTAGGCATCCGGCTGCCGCACCGTCGTCACCACGTACTGAGCCCCCCACGCGGTCACCCAATCGCCCTTTGCCGGCGGATTCGAGAAGTCGGAAGAATTCACCGAAATCTCTTCGAAGTTCGCCATCGCGCCGGACTCCTCGCGGACGCGCAAATGGCGCACCGCTGTCAACGTGAACGCGCTTCCCTGCGCCGCGCCTGCTTGCACCGGTTGATACACCACCGGCTCGCCGAACGTCTGCGAAATGACGCCGTCCACGAACGCTTCAATGCTGGGCCAGTTCGGCATCTCACGTCCAGTAGGCGACGATCAGTCCTTCGCCCGCGTTGTTGGCATCGACGTAGTAGTCCGATGGCACCAGCAAATGCCTGGAGTCTTCCGCCCAGATGTCGAATGAATCCGCGACGCCGCCACCAGCGCCAGTGGGCCAGAACTCTTTGACCACGCCCGCGCCGTTCGCCTTGTTCATGCCGGAGACGCCGAGAAACACACGCCCCGTATCGCCGATGGCCGCCGCGAAGCGCATCCGCTCCACGCGCAGATTCGTGTCACTGGTAACGGGCACGGGCGTACCCGGCGTGGGAACGGGGATCTTGCCGAACGATTTTGCTTTCATCGGAATTAGAGCCAGGCCAGGACCTTGTACTTCGCGCTGGTGGTCACCGTCACCTTCACGTTGGTCGAGTCGTGCGTTCCCTCGGTCACCGTGAAGACGTTGGCACTCCCGCTGTTGTCGGCGCAGGATACCAACACGCCCGCAGGCGCCGACCCCAGGCCGTGCGCGATGCTCTGCTGCGCACCGTTGCCCGTCTGCACTGCCGACAGGAACTGCTTCTGCTTCGATGGGTAGCTGCCCTTGAAGTTCGGCTGCGGACCCGCGCTCTGAAACTCCGGAGCGTTAATGGGCGTTTTTTCCACTTTGATTGCCATGCCTCTTCTCCTTTCCGGGTTTAGCCGGTTCTTGTTTGGGAAGCTTGGAGAACGCCCGCTCCGCTTCTGCCTGCGTCCCGATTCGGCGTTGCTCGTAAAGCTGCCGCGCGCGCGTCAACTGGACCTTATTTGTGGCATCGGGAGCGGGATACTCATCGCCGATGTCTGACGGCGTAAAGCCCTGCAATGGGCGCAGGACGTAAAGCGGCGGAACCAGGCCCCTGGTCAGCCGCGCCCATGATTCTCGACGAAGCATCATGGCTACACCGCCGAGATCACGTTGTTGAAGTAGAACCCGAGATCCGCAGAGACCAGGCGCATATCGAACGCCGAGTCGATCTCCACGCGATCCGAAGCCAGGTGCTCCATGCGGAAAGTCTTGATGCGGACGCCGGCACCGCCGGTGGTTCCGATCAGGCCCGTCCAGTTGAACACGTACCCCGCGCTGGGAGTCATCAAGCCCGCGTTCTTCGGACGGTAGAACAGCGCCGCGCTCAGGCCGCCGATGAACGAGTTGGATTCAGCCGCGCCTTCGGCAGCCGTGTTGTAGACGGCGTCGATGACCAGGACCTCTTCGAGTTCGAGAATCTCGGCCATGATCTGACGGGTGGCCACTGCCGGGTTCGGCGCGGTCTGGCCGTACTTGGTGCGGTCGATGAAGTCGGGGTGATCGACGAGCTTGTCGAACACCGGGCGGCTCACCACGAAGATGTTCGGCGCGAAGCCGCCGCTCGACAGCCGCATCTGG
>DASWZP010000087.1:0-20086 GCA_036404395.1 Bryobacteraceae bacterium
CATAGCCCATTGCGCAAGCCGTCGGGAAAGGACGGCAGTGGCCTCGCCGCTTCGAGCGGCTATAATCACGATTGAATGCTGCTGCTGCTGGTGGTGGAGAACTACGCCGTGGTGGAGCGTCTGCGCGTCCGTTTCCACCCGGGGCTGAATCTGCTGACCGGGGAAACGGGCAGCGGCAAATCGATTGTGGTGGATGCGTTGGGGCTGCTGCTGGGCGGCCGCGCTTCCGCCGATATGATTCGCACGGGCGAGCCGCAGGCGCGCGTGGCTGGCATTTTCGACGTGCGGGAAAACGGGGCGGTGCGCGGAATTCTCGAGCCGGCCGGCCTGGAGACGGAAGACGGCGAATTGCTCATCGAGCGCGAGATTCTGGCCAGCGGCAAGTCGCGCGCCTTCGTCGGCAGCCGGCCGGTGGCCGCCGCGCTGCTGCGCGAGCTGGCTCCGTGCCTGGCCGATATCCACGGACAACACGAGCAGCAGCTTTTGTTTTCGGCCGATGCGCAGCGCGACCTGCTGGATGCCTTCGCCGGCAATGCGGAGCTCGCTCGAAAGGCGGCCGAAGCTTACCGCGGATGGCGCGCGGCGGCGGCCGGCCTCGCGGAACTGGAAAGCTCGGAGCAGGAGAAGCTGCGGGCGCTCGATCTGTGGACCTTCCAGCGGCGGGAAATCGAAAGCGCCGCGGTGCAGGCGGACGAAGACGCGGCGCTGGAGCGCGAGCGGCGCGTATTGCAGAACGTGCAGCGCCTGGAAGAAGCCGCGGCCACGGCGTACGCCTCGCTGTATGACAGCCCGGAATCGGCGCTGGCGCTGGCGCGCCAGGCTGCGCGGCGGGTCGACGAGTTGTGCCGCATCGACCCTTCGCTCGAAGGCCTGCGCGAGCATTTGAAGGCCGCCGACTTGAGCCTACAGGAAGCTGCCTATGGGTTGCGCGACTACCTTTCGAAGCTAGAGGCGAACCCGCAGCGGCTGGAAGAAGTGGAAACGCGCCTGGCGGCGCTCGACCGGTTGAAACGTAAGTATGGCGCAACGCTGGCGGCGGTGATCGAGTTTTTGGAAGAGGTGCGCCGGCAGATCGCCGCCGTCGAACATGCGGGCGAGCGAATGGAAGAGCTGCGGCGGGAACAGGCGCGGCTGGCCGCGGATTTTGAGAAGCGGGCCGCCGAGCTGACCGAGCGCCGCACCGCGGCCGCGCGTAAGCTCGAGAAACGCGTGGCGGCGGAACTGGCGCCGCTGGGCATGGAGCGCGCCGTGTTCCGCGTGGAACTGGCCGTCGAGGCGTGGAGCGAGCACGGCGCCGACGCGGTCGTGTTTCTGGTTTCCGCCAACCCGGGCGAGGAGCCGCGGCCGCTCGAAAAGGTGGCTTCCGGCGGCGAGATTTCGCGCATCGCCCTGGCGCTGAAAACCTGCCTGGCGTCGGCGCGCCACGCGGGCGAGGCGGGTTCGCAACGCACGCTGGTGTTCGATGAAGTGGATGCTGGCGTGGGCGGCAGCGCGGCGGAAGCGATCGGCCGCCGTTTGAAGCGGCTGGCGGGCTCGTCCCAGGTGCTGTGCGTGACGCACCTGCCGCAAATCGCTTCGTTTGCCGATCATCATTATCGCGTCGATAAACAGGAAGTGCGCGGCCGCACGGTAGCCACGGTCGAGGAGCTCGACGCGGCCGGCCGCACCCGCGAAATCGGCCGCATGCTCTCCGGGCAGACGCTCACTCCGGAGGCCCTCCAGCACGCCGCGCAACTCATCAAGCTGAGCGCGGAGTAAGCGGTGGCGACAGGCCTGACGGCCTGCGCGACGGCAGTCATCGCCGCCGCTGGGGAACGCCGGGCGATCTGCTCCTTAGGCCGGTCCAGCTCTCCGCCAGCACGATCGAATTGGCGGGGTTCTTGGGATCGTAGCGCACCCACACGGGGCCGCTCAACGACTCCTCGGCCGGCAAGTACTCGCGGATTGACGACACATCCTGCGACGCCGTGTACTCCACGCCGCGGATATCGTAAGAATAAACCACCATCTCACCGCGCACGTCCACCAGCGAGGCGTCGCCCAGTTTGCCCCGCGCCGCGAGCGCGGTGCGGCGCGACCTTTCGCGCTCTTCCGGCGTGATGCGCGAGCTTTTCCACGCTCGGTATCCCGCCAGCGCCCCCAGCGCCAGGAGGACTCCGGCGAGGACCAGCGTGACGGCCGCAACCGGAAACGAGAATACCAGGGCCCCATGCATGGATGGTGCTTATCCGCCCACTGGAGCGGGCTCAAACGCCTTGTTCCAATCCTTCAGGAACTGCTCCAACCCCTTATCCGTCAGAGGATGGTTGAAGAGCATATCCAGAACCTTGAACGGCATGGTGCCGATGTGTGCACCAGCTAGCGCGGCGTCGGACACATGGGTGGGCGACCGCAGCGACGCCGCCAGAATCTGCGTCTTGTAGCCGTAGTTCCGGTAGATCTGCACGATGTCGCGAATCAGATCCATGCCGGTCCAACCGATGTCGTCGATCCGCCCCACGAACGGGCTGACGATGTACGCTCCCGCCTTGGCCGCGATCAAGGCCTGGTTGGCGGAGAAGCAGAGCGTCACATTGACGCGGATGCCTTCCGAAGCCAGCGCCTTCGTAGCCACGATACCGTCCCGCGTCAGCGGACATTTGACGACCACGTTGCGGTGAATCTTGACCAGCTTGCGGCCTTCTTGAATCATCTCCGGCGATGCGGTCGCGACCACCTCCGCGCTGATATCGCCGTCGACAATCCCGCAAATCTCCCGGATGTGCTCTTCGAGCGGTTTGCCCTCTTTGGCGATCAGCGAGGGATTGGTGGTCACGCCATCCACGATGCCCCAGGCCGCGCCCTTCCGCAGCTCATCCAGGTTCGCCGTGTCGAGAAAGAATTTCATCTTCGTGTCCCTCCGTCTCCACCCAGTTTACCAAGGCGCCGCGGGGCGGTCGGTGCGCCGCCGGCGTCCATCGTTCAGCCCGGCTAAATCCAGGATTCAGATGGCCGGCCCTTGACAGCCGAATGCGCCGGATCATAACTTGGAAAATTGCCGTCTTCCCGGCAATCATCGCAAACGAGGTTCACAAGAAAAGCATGGGTCAATCCCTGAAGATTCCGAAAGAGGGAGCGCTGGACCTGGTTTCGCTCGGCGCTTTGGTGCACCGCCTCGATCCGGGCATCATTCCGTTTCGTAAAGCCGTGGAGTGCCGCATTCACGTCAGCGGCGGCGAGTTCAACGTGGCGGCCAACCTGTCCGACTGTTTTGGCTTGCGCACCGCCATCGTAACCGCCATGGCCGATTACCCGATCGGCGACCTGATCGCGGAGCGCGTGCGCGCCATGGGCGTCAAGCCGTTTTACAAGCATTTCGCGCACGATGGCGTCACCGGCCCCAACATGGCCACTGTCTTCAGCGACCGCGGCTTCGGCGCGCGCGCGCCGGTGGTTTTCTATAACCGGTCGAACGAAGCGGCGGGGCGCCTGAAGCCGGGCGATCTCAACTGGAGCGAGATTTTCTCGGGCGGCGTGCGCTGGTTTCATTCCGGCGGCATCTTCGCCGCTCTTTCCCCCACCACCGCGGAGGTTGTGATCGAAGGCATGCAGGCGGCCAAGGCGGCCGGCGCCATCGTCAGCTTCGACCTCAACTATCGTCAGAAGCTCTGGAATATCTCGGGCGGCGAAGCGCGCGCCGCCCAAGTGCTGGGCCGCATCGTGAAGAACGTCGACGTGCTGGTCGGCAACGAGGAGGATTTGCAGAAAGGGCTCGGCATCGCCGGGCCGGAAGTGGCGGCCAAATCCAAGCTGGATCCTTCGGCGTTCGTTGGTATGATCGAGCGGGCAGTGGCCAAGCATCCGCAGATCCAGGTGGTCGCGACTACTCTGCGCGAGGTTCACTCCACCAACCGGCACAGTTGGAGCGCGGTGGCCTGGGTCAACGGCGAGGTCCACAATGCGCCGGTGGCGGAGTTGGACGTCTACGACCGGGTGGGCGGCGGCGATGGCTTCGCGGCCGGCTTCTTCTATGGCCTGCTCACTGGCACGGCGCCGGCCGAAGCCGTCAGACTGGGCTGGGCCCATGGCGCGCTGCTGACCACCTTCCCCGGCGACACGACCATGGCGACCGTCGACCAGGTCCGCGCCTTCGCCAAAGGCGGCTCCGCCAGAATTCAACGCTAGGTGGCGAGTGGGGCAGTCCCCGACCTGCCTCACTTTCAAAGTTGGCAGGTCGGTGACCTGCCCCACTGCTTAGATCGTCATCGCGCCGAAACCGCCGTCAACCCGCACGATGCTGCCGGTGACAAACGACGATGCCTTATCCGAAGCCAGGTACACGGCCGCGCCCACCAACTCGGAAGGCGCCCCGTAACGGCGCATGGGCGTGTGGTTCATGATGGATGCCACGCGCTCCTCGGTGAGCAGTTTGCGGTTCTGCTCGGCGGGAAAGAATCCGGGTTGAATAGCATTCACGCGCACGCGAGACGGAGCGAATTCGCGCGCCAGGAACTTGGTGATCTGATTCACGCCGCCCTTCGCCACCGAGTAAGTGAACACCTTGGATAGCGGAGGGTCGGACGACGCCGAAGAAATGTTGATGATGGATCCGCCTTTGCCCGCGTCGACCATCGCTTTGCCGAACACCTGGCAAGCCAGGAAGACGCTGCGCAGATCCACATCGAGGATGCGCTGCCATTCGGCTTCCTCGATTTCAAAAAACGGCGTGCCCGAATTAATCCCCGCCGCGTTCAAGAGAATGTCGACGCCGCCGAAATTGGCCAAGGTGGACTGGAGTACGCGCTCGATGTCCGCCTTCATGGTGACATCCGCCTGACACGCCAGCGCCTTGCGGCCCAGGCCGCGGATCGCCTGAGCCTGGCGTTCCGCACCTTCCTCATTCAGATCCGCAACCACGACGTTCGCGCCGGCTCCGGCGAGTCCCATGGCCATTTCACCCGCCAGCACTCCTCCCCCGCCGACAACCACCGCGGTTTTCCCCGCCAGCGAAAAGAGGTCTTCAATCAGCGTATTCGCTTCCGCATCGCTCATGGCTAATACCAACGGCTCCTTTACTCTTTCATCAAATACCACCAATCAGGAATATATCAGCCAGGCGGCGCCCCGAGCAAGAATACGACAGCAAAACGGGGGCCCATGCATCCGCGCGCCGAAATGTATAAGAATAAGAAGCGTGCAGCACTTCGATCGCATAACACGGAACCCGAGCCAGATGAACGGCGAGCCGTGCTTTCGTGGCACGCGGCTGACGGTGCGTCGGGTTGTTGAGGGCCTGACACTCTGTCCTAGCCGGGACGATCTCTTCCGCAACTATTCCGAGCTTCAGCCCGACGACGTTCGGCAGGCGCTCGAGTTCGCCGCCGCCAACCTTGAGGACGGCGCTGCGGAAGGTAACGCCGCTTGACTGCCAGCGCGGCCATGAGCTAATCCCATGCCCTCAAATGCACTCGACTACATCACAATTCAGGGCTTCAAGAGCATCGCTTCGGTGGAGAAGCTACCTCTCCGACCGATTAACGTGCTAATCGGTCCAAACGGCGCCGGGAAATCGAACTTCATTGGCGCCTTTAATTTCCTCCACGCTATCCGCGAAGGGAGGTTGAAGGATTACGTCACCGCCGCGGGCGGGGCTGAGAAGGTGCTGCACTTTGGCTCGAAAACAACGAAGGAGATCGCCTTCTACCTTTCGTTTGCGGATGGAGTGAACCAGTACGAGCTGAGGCTCTCTCCAACTGCGGATGACGGTCTTTACCCGTCTTCGGAGACCGTGTATTATTGGAACGAGAATTATCCCAAGCCATACAATGAAGTCCTCCAGCCGTCACTGCAGAGACGAGAAGCAGGCATCAGCGATCCCAAAAATGATCGCATCGCGATGTGGCTCCGTCGCCGCCTTGGGAGTTGGAGGCTCTACCACGTCCACGACACGAGTTCGTCGTCGCCCATGCGAAAGACGGCGAAGGTGGATGATAACGAGTTCTTGCGTGCGGATGGGTCGAACCTGGCTGCATTCCTCTATTACCTCCGGGAAAAGCATAATGACTTTTACAGTTTGATTCAACGGACCGTGCAGCGCGTGGCTCCTTTCTTCGATGATTTCCGGCTAAATCCCCTCAGGCTCCAACCGGGCGACCTCAAGCTGGAGTGGCGGCACAAAGCATCGGACCAGTACTTCGACGCGTCGTCACTCTCGGACGGCACGCTCCGTTTCATTGTACTAACGACTCTTTTCCTTCAGCCCAAGGAGTATCGCCCCTCGGTGATCCTCGTGGACGAACCCGAGTTGGGGTTGCATCCCTATGCCATCGAGATGCTTGCTTCGCTAATACGGCAGGCGTCAGTGGACACACAGGTGATTGTGTCCACGCAGTCGTCTCTGTTGTTGGATCACTTTGAGCCCGAGGATGTTCTGGTCGCCAACCGGGTCGAGGGCGGGGCGCAAATCACCCGTCTGGATCCCGCGCGCCTCGCCGAGTGGCTCGAGGACTACAGCCTGGGCCAGCTTTGGGAAAAGAACGAACTTGGCGGGCGGCCAATTCGGGACTAAACGATGGCGCGCCTTTTGATCCACGTGGAAGGCCAGACGGAGGAGGACTTCGTAAACGAGGTCCTTCGGGATCAGTTGTTGGCCAAAGGCTATGATGCCATCGGCGCTCGAATCGTAGGCAACGCCCGTTTACGGCGGCGGCGCGGCGGGATTCGTCCGTGGCCCTCTGTAAGAAGGGATATCATCAACCACCTCAAAGAGGATCCAGGTTGTATCGCGACCACCATGGTCGACTATTACGGCTTGCCCCGGGAAGGGACTGCTGCGTGGCCAGGACGCGCAAGGGCTAGCGGCCTAAGCCCCGTCAAAAGGGCTCCATGTGTGGAAAAGGCCATGCTGGACGATTTGGCAGCCGAAATGGTAGGTCCCTTTAACCCGCAGCGCTTCGTTCCTTTTGTTGTGATGCATGAGTTCGAGGGTCTCCTCTTCAGCGACTGCGCCGCCTTCAGCAACAGTATCGGCCGCCCAAATCTGGAGGCCGACTTCAGAGCAATTCGGGACCGGTTTCCAACGCCAGAAGAGATCAATGATTCGCCGGACACCGCGCCTTCCAAACGGGTAGAGGCGCTCGTGCCCGGGTACCAAAAGCCGCTTCTCGGCGCGCTGGCAGCGATGGAGATCGGGATAGCCCGCATTCGAGCGGAGTGCCCGCATTTTAATGGTTGGCTGGAAAAGCTTGAGTTCCTTGTCGGGCAAGAATGTTGAGGACGTTTAACCTCAAGCTGTGTGTTCCTTCTTGCATCGATCTGCGGCGTCCCCGCGGTGTTAACGCTGGCGTGCAGGAGAAACCGCGCCGTGTTGTGCCCCGCCCCCAGCTCTTCACCTCTCCTCTGTGCGATGCTTGTTGAGAGGCTCGATGGAAGTTCGGCAACTACAACTGTTTCTGGCGGTGCTCGATTGCGCCAGCGTCACGCGAGCGGCGGAACGGGTCAACCTCACTCCGGGGGCGGTCAGCCTGCAACTCCACAGCCTGGCGGCGGAGCTCAACACCGAGCTGTTCGTGCGTGCTGGCAAGCGGCTGGCGCCCACTGCCGCGGCGTGGCGTCTGGCTGAACACGCCCGCGAGGTGCTCAACCAGCTCCGCCTGATCGAACAGGAATTCGAAGGCGCCGCCATGGACGACCGGCACCCGTTCCACTTCGCCACCGGCGCCACCGCTCTGATCCATCACCTGGGCAGGCCGCTGCGCAAGTTGCGCAAACAGTATCCGCACCTCGTTATCGATATCATGGTTTGCCCTACCGAGGAGATGGTCTCGGGCCTGCTCGACCGGCGATTCGACCTGGCGCTGATCTCGCTGCCCTATCCCGCCGACAACGTGGATACCATCCCCCTCTTCGAAGAAGAGCTGCTGGTGCTGAAGCCTTCCCTGGATCGGATCAGCGGCTGGCATGTGGCTCCGGCCGAGCCGGCCGAGTTGGCCAAGGCTTCCTTCGTCCTCTATCCCAAGCGAAGCAATATGCGGTCCATGATCGACACCTTTTTCAAAGAGATTGACGTGACGCCGCGGGTGGTGATGGAAGCCGACGATACCGAAGCGCTGAAGAAGCTGGTCGAGACGGGATTCGGATATTCCCTGCTGCCCGAATATGCGTTGCACGGGCACCCGCACTATTTCCACGCGCTGCGCGTCAAGGGCCACCGCCTGGTCCGCGTGCAGGCTCTTGCCATGGCCCGCTCGCCGCACCGCCGCGCACTGACCGACGCCGTCGCGCGGTTCCTGCAGATGTCGCTGTCGGCGCCGAAAAAGTAGCGGGCTTCCGCCGCGGGGTCTTAGCAGGTTGGCAGGCCGGGGACCTGGCCCACCCAGGGGATGCTGTGATCGGACATCACGGCGCGGGTTTCGGCGGGCGAGTCGGTACGGAAAAAAGACCAGGGTCCGGGAATCCAGGGGTAGCGATCGACCACCGATTCATCGACCTCCACGCCCAGGCCGGGTTCACGCGAAACCAGCAGGTCGCCGGCTTCGATGGCGAGCGGCTGTTTGAGAATCTCAGCAGCCAGCGGAAATGGATACATGCCAGCCCGTCCGGGACTCGAGTAGCAAGGATACTCCAGCCACTCGACCACCGTATCCGGCCAGCAGACGCCGAGATGCGCCGCGGCTGCCACTTCGAGCGCGGTTCCCCAACTATGGAAAGCGAAGCGCAGGTTCTGACGCGCGATTTCGGCGAGCAGCCGGCGGCCCGTCGCGTAACCGCCCTGGCAGCAGACGTCCATTTGCACGTAATCGACGGCCCGGCTGTCCATCAAATCGAAGTAGCTGTCTTCGCTGGGTTCGTGCTCGCCGGATGCCAGCGGCACGATGTCCTTCTCCTTGAGCCGCGCGTAATCGGCATGCGCGGCGGGCGGCAGCGGTTCCTCCAGCCAGGCGATGTGGTGCGCGGCCATCTGGCGGGCCACCTGCTCGACGGTTGCGGCGCTGTAGGAACGGTCGCCCATGCGCCACCAACCGTGGGCATCCACCATCAGATCGAAATCGGGCCCGGTGGCTTGGCGCATCAGCCGCACCGATTCCACGTCCTGCTCGGGCCCCAGCGCGGGACGCATCTTATACGCCCGAAAGCCGAGCTGCGCGATGGCTGCGGCTTCGGCGGCGAACCCTTCGGGCGGCATGTACATTCCCGCGCTGCCATAGAGCCGGATGTGATCGCGAACGCGGCCGCCAAGCAACTCGGAGACCGGCACACCGAGCGCTTTGCCGGCCAGATCGTAAAGGGCGATCTCGACGGCGCAATAAACCTTGGCAACTTCCAGGTCGGCGCCAGCGCCAGCCAGAAAGAGCACGCGCAGCGCGTCCGGGTCGGCCAGCGAGCGGCCTTCCAGAAAAGGCGCGACCGTCGACTGGATGGTCTGCTGCGCTTTTTCGCTGGCTGGCCCGGGCGCGTAGCCCACCAGGCCGTTGCTCGTTTCCACGCGCACGAACATCGCGTCGCGCTTCAGAATGGTGCGCTCGCCACCCCAGAATGGCAGCTTAAGCGGTTCCGGAAAGGGATAGGACAGCAGGAAAGAGCGGACACTCGAAATCTTCATGGACGCGGAATCAGGATATCACGGGTAGGACCGGGGGCCGGTGACGCGTTCTACTAGACCTCTCTAGTCCGCCTCGGAAAAAGGGCGGCCCACTTTGCACCTTCGGAATTCGAAGAGCTCCAAAGGGCTGTAACGGTTGTCGTCGGGACATTGTAGTGGAAAACGGTTAGCCCGCCCGCATTGCCGTAACCGAGTATCCGACCGTCTAGTTTCTCGGCCGGCCAGTGTTTCTCGACAGCCTTGTCATGTATCGCGATCCTGCCGGTAACGGCGAACGCCGTCCGCGCCCGTTCAGCTTGACCGGGCTCATCGAACACACGCGCAGCCGGTCGAAAACAATTCAAATCCGCCGGGTCGATGATCAACCCATGTACGTCCGCGTTTCCGGTCATTTCTCTAAGCCGCTGCTCGACCTTCGCCAACCCCTCACGGAAGCCCGTGGCGAATACCAAAAAGATCGGGATGTCTTTCAGTTTCTCAATGTCTCCCTGCCCAAGCGCTTCAACATGCTTCTCCACCGGATCCGAGTCCGAATGCGTCAGGCCAAACCACTGAGAGAATATGGTGCCCGCTTGGCCGCCGGATCCTACATTGTCGTCATAGATGACCATCGGCAGATTCGACTGAATCTCGCTAGCGGCAGCGATTACCCTGAAGTCACTCCCAACTCCGGCTCGAATATCGTCCCACAGATAAGACAGATGGTGGGAGCTAGCGGTCGCCGCGCCTAGCCCCAGTGCTTGAAAGCCCCCTGAATAGCGCCCAGCCACAGAGAACGCCAACGCGTCGCTCAGGGCCGATCTCCCCCAGAAACGAATTGCACTGAGCAATCGGACGGCCAGCGGTATCTCATCTACCGCGAACTGGAGCAACCACAACCGGATGCTCTCAACACTGATTCGCGCGCCGCTGTGGGACTCGAACGTCTTGCATCGCTCGGCCAACTCGCCCAGGGTATCCGCGTACTTCCCAATGATCCCAAGCTTCTGTTCGTTCCTTTCGTCAAATTCGCGGCGTGTGAGTATAAAATCGGGCTCAACAAACGGAATGTGATTGCCGTCCTTTCCGGCAATCAGTTTTGAGAAATCCCGCAGGTCCGTGCTCTTGAGCTTGGTCCGCGTCCAGGACGCATCGTCGAAGCTCAGTTTGTGTTCAGACAAGACCAATTCCCGAACTGCGAAATAAACAGCCACGGCGAACTCGGGGACGGTGTAGACGTACCCCATCGTGTGCTGAGTTTCATACGCTTCAGCCCATTTCTCCACGCGGAAACGCTTGAAAAATGGTTGGACTCCAAACTGCTCATCTCCAACAAAGAACTTCGTCTTTTCCGCGATTCCCTGTACCGGCGGAAGGTCGATGACGATCTGGTCGGCCGCCAGCACTTCCGCCAAGCCGGCTTGGCCACTCAGACGCAACAGTCCTCTCGCACGCTCGGCAATTCGCTCTCTAAACGCGAACCACGGCTGCTCTCGGCTCGCCCTCACATTTGGCTCTAGCTTTTTCCAGCGAGATCTAAACTCTTCCGAATCTGCCTCCAGCTCTTTTACCAATCCAGGCCCAAAAGCGTAGCACCGCACCAGGGCGTCGCGCTCGACAATCCCTGTGACCAACTCCTTGGCGACATCCAAGCGTTTCGACCTGGTGGCCTTGCCGGGCCAGTGTTTCAGGAGGAACTCGTCATCGCTCAAGTCCAGGTAGATCGCAATCTTCGCAAATTCCTCCTGTTCCACCGCCAAGATGCCGAGCGCGTTCACTACCGCACCCTCCATCGCACGGATCTTCTGGTGATAGTAGAGCTTCTCGTACAGAAGAAACCGGCTGATCACCAGCTCTTCAAACGCCCGGGAACCAGAGGTCTGGACAGCGAGCACTTGTATGTTTTCGTCAGGCCCGACCTGGGTCTCGTCACAGTACTCCGGAATGTTCGCCGCAGGCACTGTTACTACCTGAATCTTCTCCATGAGTCGATCCACGTCCACAGGCATCGGCACACCCGCCATGTAGCAGTCTCGCGGAATATAGTCCAGTTTGTCGACGTCAAGGGGGCCCGAGATTACCTCCGAGAGAAAAGGTCTCCGCGGATCTCGCCCGCCGCACATCAGTTGCGCCATTCTAAAGGCGAGGTCTGGGACATCCTGCCAATTGGGGACTTGAGCGAGAGCCATTACGCCTTGCCACTCTGGTAACAGCACGCATAGCGCCGATAGTATCTCCCCGAAGGCCGGCGGCTGGTTTAGTGCTGGTACGCGAAAGAACTTCTTCGCCTCCGTCTGGAATTGCCGGACTGTGTGTGTCCCGTCTACCGTCAGGAGTCGACTGAGCGCCCGTTCGGACACGTGGCTCAGAAATCCGTGACCAACATCGTGCGTGAGCGCGGTTACGCGAAGCAAAACCTCCTCGCTAGGGGAGATCGGCTCTTGTGGTGGAAGGCGTCTCCCTACGGCGAGCGTGCGCGCGTTTCGCCTTATTGACTCGACGACTCGCTGTGCCTGGTGCAATGCCCCAATACTGTGCTCAAATCGAGAGTAGTTAGCACCCGGAAACACGTAGCCAGCCAAGCCGAGTTGGCGTATTCTACGAAGCCGTTGCAGCAGTGGCGAATCAACGAGGACAACTTCGCACGGCTCAAGGCGGATCGTTCGCCACACTGGATCGTGGATAACCTTTGCGCTTGGTCTATGGCTTGGCCGGCTTAGCCTTTCCGCGTACTTCCGAAGCTCTGACCCAAAGACGATCTGAAGCTGCCGGCTCACCGCCGCCAACGTCTCCGGCAAACCCGGGTAGAGTGGGAGAGGGGTCACACGCTCTTACAAGCTGCCGCGCCTCGGCGCCGCAGCGCTCAAGGAGCCTGTAAACACTCCGGCCAGCCGTTGGAATTCACTTCTTGCGTCAGTCGAGTTCAGAATGTCCTCGCTTTCGCCTTTGGTGTATTTGATAGTGATCTTGTTGTAGCTCGGGTTGGCGAAACCCAGAACAGCGTCGCGCTGCGCCGTTGTCAGTGCCCGATCAAACCAGCCGCTTTGCCCATACAGGGGATCGTAATCAACCTCGAATAGGTCAACGTCCAAAACGGCGTCTTTCTTGAGAAGTTCCTTGAGCACCCGATAGAAGGCGCGGTGGACCTCAGTCGGCTCACCCACAATGACCCCGGTCTGGAGGCTGATCGCCGCTAACAGTCCGTGAAAGAACTCTTCCGCAGTCAACTTCACGCTTACCATGCGACACCTACTCCCCTTTAGCCAGATGCGGCAGTGGCTATTTGTTCGCTTTTTATTCGCCTATAAACCGCGTACCAGATTACTCTAGCACCGCTGGAGCCCCAAATGCCACCCCAAAATGTATAGTCAAAATTTGACTAATACTATGATAATATGATAAGGCTATTGTGTCAACTAAGCGTAAAATTTTTACAGACCAAGAATATCGGGACTTCGCTCGAACCCTAGAGGAAGCCAGGCGGACTCATGGATTGACCGTCACCGATGCCGCCGCAGTCCTTGGCATCACGCGCCAATCGCTTCATTTGTACCTGAGCTGCAGCGGCCACCAACCGCGGTGGCGCGTGATCGAGCGAGCGTGTCGTGCCTGGGACGTAGGCTTCGTTGCGCAAGGGAAATGGTGGGACAAGGGTGCATTTGGAAGAGAGCGATCAGTAACGATAGCGCCTCAGGCAGTTCAACTGCTGCTGCTTCCAGAGGCAATTGAGCGTCTCGAAAACGCAAACTTTGAGGTTGAGATCGTCAAAAAGGAGCCCAGCCGCATCTGCCTGGAGCTCCGCGTAAAATTTTCCTCCTGAAGCGACAAATTGGCGGTTCACACAGCAGGCCCTGGCTGCTACCGGCTCTCGCGGAGGCTCGCCAAGCTGAAGTGCACCACCGGCTGCGCCAGCGCGATGCGGGATTCGGTGCGGGAGATGAGACGCGACCACATGGTATCCGGGTTGGGGTCGAAGACCTGCGCTGCGCTGCCATCCAGGATGTACCAGGCGCCGAGGTGCGTCTCGTTATCCAGTTGCCCGGGACCCCACCCGCAATATCCCACATACACGCGCAGATCGTCGGCGCTCTTGCCGCCGGTCAATGCCTTCTCAAGCGCTGGCTGTGACGGAATCAGGTAGATCTTCTCCAGCACCTGCGCGCCCGAATCGGGTTTGGTGTTGGAGCGGAACAACGCCATGGCGGTGCCGGTTTCCACCGGTCCGCCGATATACGCCGGATCGGAACGCTGCGCGGCTGCTTTCAGATTGCGCAACGCGTGAGAGAGCGGAATAGTGGTGCGGCGGTTGAGCATCAGGCCGACCGCGGATTCGCGGTCGTAATGCACCAGCAGGATGACGGATTCAGCAAACGCCGGATCGGGCGCATCGCGCGGGGTTATCAGGAGCTTGCCCGCCGCGAGATCTTCGGTGCGCTTGGATTGCGCGGGCAAAATGACAGCCGCCAGCAGAATGCCGGCCGCCACGCGAGGCGCGATCCCGAATCGGCGAAGCACACGTATATTATGTCGCGTCCGGCAACAATCCGCTTGAGCGATTTGAAAAAAGCGTGGCGCGGGCTGTCAAGCCTGCTGTGTCGAGATTCATCTCGACATTTCTTCGGCCCGCGGCACGCACGAAAGCCGAATGGCGCGCGCCTAGTTTTGCGCCTTGCCCACCACAATCATGGCCAGTTGCAGATCGCCGATCGTGACGTTGAGCACCTGGTCCGGCGTGTCGCCTTCGGTGGTGATGGAGGGGAACTTCGTTGCGCCCGGCTTCTCGATCGAGAACACGGCCGGGTGCGGCGTGCCGGAAGCCTTGGTGCTCATCTGCACTAGTTGCTCGAAGCCGGGAGTTGCGCTGGGATCGGCGTCGTTGGCGATGGGCGTGAGCAGCAGAAAATCGCGCTGCGGGGCCACACCCTGATGCGCGCCATCAACCGGAAAATCGCTGTAGCGCATGGTGTAGACGCCGGCCTTGATGGTTTGGCCGCGGCGGTCGCTGCCCTCGGACGGGAAGCGCAGAATGCCGACCAAAGCACCCTGTGGGATCGGAAACAGGATCGCGTCATCGGTTGGCTTTGCGCTGGTGGGGATGCTCGAGCGAAACCAGATTTCGCACCACGCGCCGTTGGGTCCGGTGACACGATAACCTTGGGTTTCGAATGCCGAAGCGTAAGGCGCCGGAAGGCCGGACGGGGCGCCGGATACCGCCTCAACTTTATAGTCCTGAGCCCAGGCGGTTCCGAGCAGGGAGACGAGCAGGAAGATGAATCGCATGATCAGCCCCTCCGGCGAAAAGGTCTGGAGCGGGAGACGGGATTCGAACCCGCGACATCGACCTTGGCAAGGTCGCACTCTACCAACTGAGTTACTCCCGCGCAACGAGCAGTATCAATTTTCCTTCAGAACATTCTTAAAGTCAAACGTTGCGAATATGTAATTGATTTTAAAGCAATTAGAAACTTGCAGCAAAGCGGCACCCTTGTGTTAGACTACAGTCTCGGTTGACCAAAGCGGAGGTGCCTGGCAGCCGTGCACAGGGCAAGTCTTCTGCTGCCGGGGTTCTTCCGGTCGGCCATCCGCGTCCCCAGATACGGTGAAGGAAAATGCTGTGGAAAACTTGCGGGATTCGTGTGCAAAACCAATGAATTTGTGGGATCAGCTTCGTCATCATATTCAGCCGCGCGTGAGCGAGGAGAGTTACAACAACTGGTTTAAGGGCACTACTTTTCTGGGAGTGGATGGGGACACCCTGCTGGTGCTGGTTCCGGACGGCGAAACCCGTGCCTGGATGGAAAATGAGTACGGAACTCAGTTGCGAGAGGCGATTCGCGAACTGCGGTTACCGGTTGGCCAGATCGGTTTCGAAACCCGCGCCTCCAGCGGGATGAGAGATTCTCTGAACCGAAGCGGAGCGGAAGTTGAGCCACAGGCAAGCTCGCTAAATCCCAAGTTCACCTTCGAAACGTTCGTGGTGGGAGCCTGCAACCAGTTTGCGCACGCCGCCGCGCGTTCGGTGGCGACTAACCCTTCGCGCAGCTACAATCCTCTGTTTCTCTACGGTGGCGTGGGTATGGGCAAGACGCACCTCATGCACGCGATCGGTCGCGAGTTGATCGACAAGTTCGGCTCCATGCGGATCATCTACACTTCGAGCGAGCGTTTCATGAACGAAATGATCGCCTGCATCCGCACCGAACGTATGCAGCAGTTTCAGCAGCGCTATCGCGAGGCAGACGTCCTGTTGATCGACGACATCCAACTTCTGGGCAACAAGGAGCGCACGCAGGAAGAGTTTTTTCACACCTTCAATGAGTTGCACGATCATCAAAAGCAAATTGTGATTTCGAGCGATTCGCCTCCCAAGGAAATACCGGGCTTGCTGGAGCGGCTTCGGTCGCGCTTCGAATGGGGTTTACTGGCCGATATTCAGCCACCCGATCTGGAAACCAAGATGGCCATCCTGGACAAGAAGGCCGAAGCCGAGGGGGTGAAGTTGCCGGATGACGTGCGGACGTTCATGGCCTCCAAGACCAAATCGAACGTGCGCGAACTCGAAGGTGCGCTAGTCAAGCTGGTGGCTTACTCTTCACTCACCTCGACGCCGATCAGTTTGCAAATGGCGCAACAGGTGCTGCGGCATATCGTCCACGTACAGGATCGCAAGATCACCATCGATGCAATTCTGAAAGCGGTTGCTGAGCGCTTCCAGATCAAGCCATCGCAACTCAAGGAAAAGAGCAACACACAAAAGGTGGTTCGCCCGCGCCAGGTGGCCATGTACCTGGTAAAAGAGCTCACCGACGCTTCGCTGCCCGAGATCGGCCGCGCTTTTGGCGGCAAGCACCACACCACCGTAATCCACTCCATCCGCAAAATTGAGAAGGAGCGTCAGGCTAACCCGGAATTGAACAGACTCATTCACAGTCTAATGGAAACATTGCAATGAACTTATGCTTTTTTCCACACAGACGGGTGGATGGCTGGCAGGAAATCTGTGCAAGAACCGCGGCTAAGGCTGTTTTTGCTCGGGTTTACGTCTCTCCATCCACAGTTTCACGTAGCGAAAAGTAGTTGAATTTAGTATAATTTAGGTGATCTTCAACATTTGCACAGGCCCGATGAAAACGGTTCTATTTAGTGCTCATTTAATACCGTCAGAATAGTTAGGAGCCGTAGCGCATGGAATTCACTGTCAGCAAGGCCGATTTGGTACGAGAGCTGAGTCTGTCGCAAGGCGTGGTAGAGAAGAAAACCACCATTCCGATCTTGTCGAACGTTCTCCTGGAGGCTTCCGGAGATCGCGTCACGCTGACAGCGACGGATCTGGAATTGGGTGTGCGTTGCTCCTGCACGGCGAGCGTGAAGAAGGAAGGTGCGGGCACGGTGCCGGCGCGCAAACTTCTTGATTACGTCCGGCTGTTGCCGGAAGGCGACGTGCATATGAAGTTTCTGGAGAACCATTGGGTGAGCATCATGTGTGGCCGGTCGAAGACGCGTATTGCCGGCATGTCGCGCGACAGTTTTCCGGAGTTGCCAAAAATGCCGGATCCGATCGCGGAGATCCCCGTGAAGGCGCTGGCATCGCTGATCGCGCGGACGTCTTTCGCAATTTCCATGGAAGAATCGCGCTTCACTCTGAGCGGCGCGCTGCTCTTACTGAAGCCTGACAGCATGACCATGGTGGCGACCGATGGGCATCGCTTGGCTTATGTACAGACGCCATGCGAAAACTCGGGCGTTGGACAGCAGTTTCGCGCGCTGATTCCGAAGAAGGCCATGGGGGAGTTGGTGAAACTGGCCGAGGATGCGCTTCCCGAAGCCAAAGCTGCGTTTGCGGGCGATGATAACCACCTGTTCTTTAGAGTGGGAGAAAGGTTGTTGATCACGCGCAAACTGACGGGTAATTTCCCCGACTATGAGCGCGTCCTGCCCAAAGACCATACGCTCGTGGCGAAACTACAGAGGGACGAGATTCGCGCCGCCATCGAGCGCGTGGCACAGTTCGCCGATGAGCGTTCGCGCGCCATCCGGGTGCAGTTTACCGAGGGCGAAGTGAAAGTATTCTCGTCATCGGTGGAGATGGGCGAGAGCGAAGAGACGGTAACCAGCGAATACAAGGGGCCGGATCTAGAAATCGGATTCAATGCGCAGTACCTGCTCGATTTCCTGCGGGTGACGGCACAGGATCATGTCGCTTTCGAGCTGAAGGATCAAAAAAGCGCCGGTGAATTGCGGCCGGCCGGCGATGCGACGCCGGATCAATACCGGTATGTCGTGATGCCGATGAGGATTTGAGTCTAGGACCATGGAAGACCTGACCAACGGGCAACAATCGGCGGTTTACGATTCGACGAGTATCAAGGTGCTGGAGGGGCTGGAGGCAGTGCGGTTGCGGCCCGCCATGTATATCGGCTCGACCGGCGAAATGGGGCTGCACCACCTGGTCTACGAAGTTGTCGACAACTCCGTGGATGAAGCCATGGCGGGACACTGCACGGAGATCAACGTCACCATTCACGATGACGACTCCGTGACGGTGGTCGATAACGGTCGCGGGATTCCAGTCGATATCCACGAAGAAGAAGGCGTTTCGGCAGCGCAAGTGGTGATGACCAAGCTGCACGCCGGCGGCAAATTCGATTCGAAAAGCTATAAAGTGTCGGGCGGCTTGCATGGCGTGGGTGTCAGCGTGGTGAATGCGTTGTCGGAGAAACTGGAGCTCGAGATCTGGCATCCCGACGGCGAAACCGGCCCCAGCTTCACCTGGCAGCAGGAGTACGCATGCGGCGTTCCCAAAGGGCCGCTCGCAAAAACCGGCCGCGCCGGGCGCAAGACCGGAACCAGCATCACCTTCAAACCAGACTCCACCATCATGGAGGTGACGCAGTTCAATCACGATACTCTGGCCAACCGCCTGCGGCAGCTTGCGTTCCTTAACAAGGGCCTGAAAATCACGCTCACCGACGAGCGCGTGGAGGCGGAGAAAACCGAGGAATTCCAGTACACCGGCGGCATCGCCGAATTCATCAAGCTGCTCAACAAGGGCAAGCAGGTGCTGCACGACAAGCCGATGCATTTCGAAGCCGAGCGTGAACTGCCCGCCGGCGGCACGCTCACGATGGAAGTGGCGCTGCAATACAACGACGGCTATTCGGAGAACATTCTCAGCTTCGCCAACGCCATCAACACGGTGGATGGTGGCACGCATTTGCGCGGCTTCTATTCCGCGCTCACCCGCACCATCAACGCGTTTGGCCAGAAGCAGGAATTGTTCAAGGACAAGGAGACCCTGACCGGCGACGACGTGCGCGAGGGGCTCACCGCCGTAGTGAGCGTGAAGGTGCCGCAGCCGCAGTTCGAAGGCCAGACCAAGGGCAAGCTGAACAGCGATATCAGCGGCTACATGACGCAGTTCGTCAACGAAAAGCTGGGCGAATACTTCGACAAGAACGCAACCATAGGTCGCCGCATCGTCAACAAGGCGATTGACGCGGCGCGCGCGCGCGAGGCCTCGCGCAAGGCGCGCGACCTGACGCGGCGCAAAGGCGCGCTCGAATCGGGCGGCATGCCGCACAAGCTGGCCGATTGCCAGGAGCGCGACCCGGAACGCTGCGAACTGTTTTTGGTCGAGGGCGAATCCGCCGGCGGCACCGCGAAGCAAGGCCGCGACCGGCGCTTCCAGGCGATCCTGCCGCTCAAAGGCAAAATCCTCAACGTCGAAAAAGCGCGCTACGACAAGATGCTGGGCCACGAGGAAATCCGCGCCATGATCACCGCGCTCGGCACCGGCATCGGCAAGGAAGATTTCGATCCCTTGAAGCTGCGCTACGGCAAGATCATCATCATGACCGATGCCGACGTGGATGGCTCGCACATACGCACCCTGCTGCTCACCTTCTTCTTCCGCCACATGAACGAGCTGATCCTGCGCGAGCGCGTCTTCATCGCGCAGCCGCCGCTCTTCCGCATTAAGAAGGGCAAAAGCGAAAAATACATCAAGGACGAAAAGGACCTCACCAAGGAGCTGACCAGGCGCGCCACCGAAAACCTGGCGCTCGAAATTCACTCCACCGGCAACGGCAGCGGGCCCAAGGCGGTGCTCGAAGGCACCGAGTTGCGCGCGTTTCTGCTCAACCTGGACGAGTACGAAAAGATGTTCCACAAGGTGGAGCGCCGGCTGCGCGACGCGCGCGTGGTGGAAGTGCTGGGCAATATCGAACTGCGCGTGGATCACAAGGGCGAGTTCCAGGACGAAGCCAACCTCAAGCCGGTGTTCGAAGCGATCGAGAAGTTGGGGCTCAAGCCGCAGATGCGCCGCGACGAAGAGCATTCTTCCTACGCGGTGGTCTACCAGGACCAGACCGGCGCCGAGCGGTCGGTCGGCCTGGCGCTGGCCGCGCAGCCCGAATTCCGGCGCTATCGCGCGCTGGGCCGCATGATCGCGCGTTATAACGATCCGCCCTTCGTGGTGGTCAAGGACGAAAACCGCGAAGCGCGCAAGGACTGGCGCGCGCTGCTCGA
>DASWZP010000088.1:0-14649 GCA_036404395.1 Bryobacteraceae bacterium
TCCCCGACGCGGTTGACGAAAGCCAGCGCCGCGCGGAAGTCCGGGAACGCAAACATCTTCTGCAAATGATGTTCGCCGACCACCTTCCAGCCCTGCAACTGCGCTTGCAGCCCCGCCAGTTCTTCGCCCTTTAGCGCCGGCACTCCGCCGGTGCACGGCTTGCACTGCTTTCCCGCCAGACTCATGTCGTCTCTCCTGTCAGTGGTTGCTCGCCACCGCATTTCTCACAAACACCGCGGAACACCACCTCGAAACTGCGCACCCGGCGCGTTCCCAGCGCCCAACCGCAATTCGCCGTATATACTAGACACAGTATTAGCTTAGATCAAATCTAATACACGCGTCTGTCAAGCCCGAGACCCGAGGGCTGTGCCGGCTCGAGTCCACTGGTAAGATGTTTAAGAGTGGATTCCGAGATCACGCCCGAGGCTCCGCCGCCTGAGCAGCATCCTGCGTGGAAGCGCGTGCAACTGGCCCGCCATCCCAAGCGGCCGCATTCGCTCGACTACATCGACCGCCTGTTCACCGAGTTCCAGGAGCTGCACGGAGACCGCTCGTTTGCCGACGACCCCGCCATCATCGCCGGCCTGGCGCGCTTCGAGGGCCAGCCCATCGTTATCGTCGCCGAAGAGAAAGGCCGCAACACCAAGGAGCGGCTACAGCGCAACTTCGGCATGCCCAAGCCGGAGGGCTACCGCAAAGCCCTGCGGATCATGCAACTGGCCGCCAAGTTCGGCCGCCCGGTGATTACGTTTCTCGATACGACCGGCGCCTACCCCGGCATCGACGCAGAGGAGCGCGGCCAGGCGGAGGCCATCGCCCGCAACCTGCGCGAGATGGCGCGGCTGGCCATCCCGGTTATCGTGGTGGTGATTGGCGAGGGCGGATCGGGAGGCGCGCTGGCGCTGGGCGTTGGCAACACCGTCCTGATGCTCGAAAATGCGGTCTATAGCGTGATTTCCCCGGAAAGTTGCGCGTCCATCATCTATCGCGATTCCGGGAAGGCCGAGCGTGCCGCCGCCGCGCTGCGCCTCACCGCGGAGGATCTGGACCAACTCGGCCTCATCGACACCATCATTCCCGAACCTGAGGGCGGCGCGCAGGAAAACCCGGAAACTGCCGCCGAGAACCTGCGGCAGGCCCTGCGCCACAGCCTGCTCGAGCTGGCCGGGCTCACGGGCGAGCAACTGGTGGAGCACCGCTACGCCAAGTTCCGCAAAATGGGCAACTTCTTCGCGTAGCCGTCAATGTTTCGCGAGGCGCGGGGCGAGGCATGCCTCGCCCCTACAAAGGGCCGGCCGGATCGGTAGGGGCCGGGCACGCCCGGCGCTCCAAGTGGGGCGTCAGCCCCAACCCCGCTAACATTTCGCCTTTTCCGGCGTCTTTCGGATGGCTCTCTACGCTTCCGCCGTAGGGCCTGCGGGCCACGTTGTAAAATAAAGGGTGAACTCCCACCTGCAAATTTGCGTCTAAAGCGGTGATAGGACATCGTCGTGAAAACTAAGTGGAAAGTAATCATCACATTGGCGGCCCTGCTGGTGGCCGCCATCGGAGTGTACGCGAGCACGGTCTATAGCAAGCGCGGCGTGGTGACGGTGCAGACCGGACAGGTGACGCGCGGCGACCTGGCCGCCATCGTCACATCCTCGGGCGAAATCAAGCCTAGGAACTACATCAATATCGGCGCGAACTTTGGGGGCATCATCACGGAAATCCTGGTCAAGGAGGGCGATCACGTCCGCAAGGGCCAACTGCTGGCGCGCCTCGAGAATACGCAACCCACAGCCGACGTGGCCGCGCAGGAGGCCGGCGTCAATTCCTCGCTGGCCGACTTGACCGCTCAGGAAGCCGGACTCAAAGTGGCCGACGAGAACATCCGCACCATGCAGGCCAGCCTCGAGCACGACAAAGCCGACCTGGATCGCATGAAGGCCGATTATGATCGGGCCCAGGACTTGTTCAACGAAAAACTGCTCGCCCGCCAGGATTTCGAGCTCAAGAAATTCACCTACGAAGCGCAGAAGGCGCTAATCGCGGAATCGGAGACGCGCATCCTGCAGGCCAGAGCTACGCGCGAGCAGAACGCGGCGCAGGTTGCTTCCGCCCAGACGAAAATCGCCCAGGCGCGCGCCAACCTCTCCCGCTTCGCGGACGTCCTGCGCAAGTTCGACACCTCCGCGCCCCTCGATGGCGTGGTCACCAACCTGCCCGTGCGCGTCGGCGAATCCGTGGTGCCCGGCATCCAGAACTCCGAGGGCAGCGTGATCATGACTATCGCCGACATGTCCGTCATCACAGCCGAGGTCAAGGTGGATGAGACCGATATCGTGAGCGTGCATCTGGGCCAGGTGGCCGATATCACCATCGACGCCATCCCCAATAAGACCTTCAAAGGACACGTGAGTGAGATTGGGGACACCGCCATTTTGCGCTCCACCGGCCTGGCCGCGTCGCAAAGCGCCATCTCCAGCCAGGAGGCCAAGGACTTCAAGGTGGTGATCGCGATGGATAATCCGCCGGACGAGATTCGGCCCGGCCTCTCCTGCACCGCCAAGGTCACCACCGCGACGCGGACCAACGCGGTGACGATTCCCATTCAGGCGCTCACCATCCGGCAGCGCGGCGACCTGGAACAGCCCAAGCCCGGCTCCACTTCCACCGCGCAGGCCGCCACCAAGCCCGACCCCGCCGCCGAAAAAGCGCGTAAGGAAGAAATCCAGGGCGTCTTTGTGGTGAACGCCGGCAAAGCCGAATTCCGCAAGGTCGAAACCGGCATCACGGGCGCCACCGACATTGAAGTGCTCAGCGGGCTGAAGCCGGGCGACCAGATCGTCACCGGCTCCTACCAGGTGATCCGCACCATCAAGAACGGGGCCCTGGTTAAGGTCGATAACAAGGCCCCGGTGGCCGCCACGACCAGTTAGGATTCGAGATCCCATATGTCAGCCGTCGCCGACAACTCATTACTGGAGCGCGCCGAGCAACTCAAGCGGGATGGCGTGGTCATCCGCACTTACGATCTCTGGAAGACCTACGTGATGGGCGATCAGGAGATCCACGCGGTTTCGGGAGTCGATATCGAAATCAAGCGGGGCGAATACGTCGCCATCATGGGCCCTTCCGGCTCGGGCAAATCCACGCTGATGAACCTGATCGGCTGCCTGGACACGCCCACCAAGGGGCAGTACTTCATCAACGGCAACCTGGTGAGCGACATGACGGACGATGAGCTGGCCCGCATCCGCAACAAGGAAATCGGCTTCGTTTTCCAGACCTTCAACCTGCTGCCGCGCGCCACGGCGCTGCACAACGTCGAGCTGCCGCTGATCTACGCCGGCATGTCCTCGACTGAGCGCCTAGCCCGTGCCAAGCAGGCGATGCAGCAAGTGGACCTGGAGCAGCGCATGCTGCACAAGCCCAATGAGCTGTCCGGCGGCCAGCGGCAGAGGGTTGCCGTCGCCCGCGCCCTGGTCAACAACCCATCCATTCTGCTGGCCGACGAGCCCACCGGCAACCTGGACACGGCCACCGGCAACGAAATCATGGGGCTGTTCGAGCGCCTCCACGAGCAGGGCAATACCATCATCCTGGTCACCCACGAGCACGATATCGCGCAGCACGCCTGGCGCATCATCCACATCCGCGACGGGAAAATCGAAAAAGACGAAAAGATACGGTAGGGGCCGGGCATGCCTGGCCTTGTGGGGCAGGCGATCGGGTCTTGCCGCCTGTCATCGGCGCGGCAGCGACAGGCCACAAAAGGCGATGGCCTATCCTACTTCGTGTAGATCGTCACGTCCACGTTCATGCCGGGGCGCAGCACCACGCCTTCATGCGGCTCTACCAGGATCTTCACCGGGATGCGTTGCACCACTTTGACGAAATTGCCGGTGGCGTTCTCGGGCGGCAACAGGCTCATGCTGGCGCCGGTGGCGCCGGCAATCGAATCCACGTGGCCGGGGATCTTGGCGCCGTACATGTCCACGTGAATCTCCGCCCGCTGGCCGGCGTGCACCTGGGCGAGCTGGGTCTCCTTGAAATTGGCGGTGACCCAGGTATCGCTCAGCGGAATCAGGGTCATGATGCCTTGGCCGGGTTGCAGAATCTGGCCGATTTCGACGCTCTTGCGCGTCACCACGCCATCCATGGGCGCGACGATGGTCGCGTAGCTGAGTTGCAGCTCGGCGGCTTCCAGCGTGGCCCGCGCGGACTCGACGACCGCCTGCGCGGTGCCCACGTCGGCCGTGCGAATGGCCACCTGTTTACGGTTCGCCACCGAGGCGGAGAGCTGCGCGTTGGCCTGCGCAACGCGCTCGACCGCGGCCTCGAGCGATGCTTTCTTGATCGCCGCTTCCTTCCCGGCCGAGGCCAGCTTCTCCTGGGCTTCTTTGAGCTCGCTCGCAGCCACCTTGGCCGCAGCCACGTAGGCGTCATATTGCAGTTGCGAGATTTCGGCTTTGTCCACCAGCGGCTTCATACGCGCCAGGTCGGCTTGAGCGCGGTCATTGCTGGCCTGGCGGGCGCGCACGTTGGCCTCGGCATAGGCCAGATCGGAACTGGAGGCCTGTTCGTAAACCAGGCGCGCGCGGTCGAGCTCCGCTTGCGCGTCGCCCACCCCGGCCGAAGCCGAAGTCTGGCCGGATTCGGTGACGAGATCGCTCAACGGCACGCCCACTTGCGCCGCGCGCACCTTGCTCTCATCCTCCGCCAGGGTGGCTCTCGCCTGATCCACCCGCGCCTGGTAGTCGCGCGGGTCGATGCGCACCAGCACGTCCCCCGCCTTCACCGGCTGATTGTCCTTCACCAGCACGTCGATTACGTTGCCGCTGATCTTGGGTGCGATGGCGCTGACGTGCCCGTCCACTTCCGCGTCGTCGGTCGAGACACGGTCGCGGTAGTGGAAGTAAGCCCACAGCCCGGCCCCAACCGCGGCCACGAACAGGATCAGCACCACAAACCGCACCGGCGATTTCTTTTGCGGCTCCGCCACGGCGGGCCGTTCTTCCGTTTCCGGTATTGCGACTTTCGATTCGGCCATAAAGTTACTCCATCGCCAACGGGCCACGCATGGGCCCGGTCCGCTTCATCAAGAACATAAAAGGAATAATCAAAAGAAACAACAGCGCCATCACCCAGAACGCATCCGCGAAAGCCAGCATGGCGGACTGGCGCAGCAGACCCCCGTACAGAAGTCCGCCCGCCTGCCTGGCCGCGTCCGGCATGGTGGCGCCATGCGCGTGCAGCATTTGCGTGGTGTGCGCGATCGCATTCCGATACGCGGCGTCATAAGGTGTCAGATGCGCCGTCAACACCTGCTGATGCATCTGCGACCGCCGCGCCAGCAGCGTGGTTACGGTGGCGATGCCTGAGCTGCCGCCGATGTTGCGCGCCAGGTTGAACAGGCCGGTGGCGTAGTTCATGCGGTCCCTGGGAACCATCGCCACCGTCGCCACGCTGATCGGCACGAACAGAAAAGCCATGCCGGCACTCTGCACCATGCGGCTCCAGACCGCGGTCCCGTAATCGATATAAAGGTTGAACCTGGACATGATCACCAGGCCGCTGGCCGATACCAGCACGCCGAAGATCACCAGCCAGCGAGCCTGGAAATGCCGCAGCAGAGTGCCCACCAGCGGCATGCAGACGATCACCACCAGGCCGCCCGGCGAGAGCACCAGCCCGCTCAGCATGGCGGTATAGCCCAGCAGCGTTTGCAGCAGCAGCGGCAGCAGCATGGTGCTGGCATACAGCACGAAGCCCAGCACCAGCATGGACAGCGTGCCCAACATGAAATTGCGAATCTTGAGCACGCGAAAATCGATCACCGGGTGCTCGTGATTCAATTCCCAGAACACCACGGCCACCAAACATATCGCGGCCACAATGGCGAATCCGACGATGAAGTGCGAACTGAACCAGTCTTCCTTCTGTCCTTCATCGAGCACCACTTCGAGCGAGCCCAGGCCAAGCGCCAGCAGGCCAAAACCCATGTAGTCGATCTTGAGACCGTCACGGAAACCCCGGCGCACCAGGTACGGCGGATCGAATACCAGCATTTTGGTCATCACGAGCGAGAGTATGCCCACCGGAATATTGATGAAGAAGATCCAGCGCCAGGAGAAATCGTCGGTGAGCCAGCCGCCCAGCGTGGGGCCGATCACCGGGGCCAGCACCACGCCCATGCCGAAGATCGCCATCGCCATGCCCTGCTTCTCGCGCGGGAAGGTTTCCACCAGGATGGCTTGCGACATGGGCTGCAACGCGCCGCCGCCGATGCCTTGCAGCACGCGAAAGAAGATCAGCGAGCCCAGCGTCGGCGCCAGGCCGCACATAAACGAGCTGATGGTAAACAGCGCCACGCAGATCATGTAGAACCGCTTGCGCCCCATCATCATGCTGAACCACCCGCCCATCGGCAGGATGATGGCATTGGCGACCAGGTACGAGGTCAGCATCCAGGTGGCTTCGTCGGTGGACGCCGAAAGGTTGCCCGCGATGTGCGGCAGCGCCACGTTGGCCACGCTGGTGTCCAGCACCTCCATGAAGGTGGCCAGCATCACGGTGAAAGCGATGATCCACGGATTGATGGTCCTACTTGGCGTAGAGCGCCTCCATCTGGCCGGCGGCGTGCGCCAGGTCGGCCCGCGCCTGGTTGTAGCGGTAGAGCGCCCCGATCTGGTTATCGTTGGCGCGCGCCAGCTCGTTCTGCGCGTCGACTACTTCGATATTGTTGGCCACGCCCGCCTGGAAGCGGTCGCGGGCCTGGTCCACCTCCTGCCGCGCCAGATCCACTCCCAGGTTGGCCACGTCGACTTCGCTGCGCGCCGCCGCGAGCTGCGCGATGGAGGTCTTCACCTCCAGCGCGATCGAGTCGCGCGCGGCCTGCTCCTGCTGCTTGAGCTGGCGCAGGGCAATTTCCATTTTGGTGCGCTCGGCTTCGATCCGCCCGCCGGTGAAGATCGGGACCTCCAGGCTGGCCTGGTATAGGTACACCGGAATTATGGTGGTGGGCGTGAGACCCTGCTCCGACCAGTTGCCGCTCACCGTCAGCTTCGGCAGCCGCTCTTCCTCGGCGGCTTTGAGACCCAGTTGCGCCTGCGCCATCTGCGCGGCAATCTGGCGCAGCTCGGGACGCGTGGCATAAGCGTGCTCCAGAGTTTGATCGGCCGAAACGTCGGGCGTTTGGAAGAATTGCACCTGGTCGGCCAACTCGATTTTCCGTTGCGGATCGACGCTCAATAAGCGGCCCAGCCCGAACAGCCCGGTTTCCAGTTGCGTGTGCGTCACGATCACCCGCTGCTTCTCGTTTTGCAATAGCACATTGGCGCGGAGCGTATCGATGCCGGTGCCCACGCCGTTCTTCTGCAAATCGGCCGCCTGGTCGTAGAGCGCCTGCGCCAGCGTCTCGCGCGCCTGCGCGGCCTCCACATCGGCCGCCGAACGCTGGCAGCCCAGGTATTGAGAAACCACCAGCATCACGCTTTCCTCGCGCGCCCGAATTTCCTGCGCGTGCGCCGCCGTGATGCCGGTCTGCGCGGCCCGGTAGCGCCGCCACAGCGTCAGATCCAGCGGCGCGCTGAACCGGATTCCGCCTTGCGCCACCCAGAACGGCCCGATGTGCTCCGGAATGCCCGGGAACGGCTCTCCGAACAGCGCTTCGACATTCAGCCGCTGCACCGATTCCCCTATCCCCGCACCCACCTGCGGCAACAGTCCCGAGCGGGCGATGCGGCTGTCCTGGGTGCTCTGCGCCACGTTCAGATTGGCCAGGATCACCTGCGGGTTCTGGCGCAGGGCCAGAACCACTGCGTCGCGCAGCGTGAGCTTCAGCGGCGCGGAATCCTGCGCCAGGGCCAATGGCGCCAGCGCCAAGCAAACCAGAAACCGAGATTTCGTCATCATCCAGCGCGTCCTGTCAATAATTCTAAAATGCAGCGGGCTGGCCATTGTATTTGGCTGAGTTCATTGGATTAGTGAGAATTCGCACTGCCCGCATTTCGGCACCGGCCCAAATGAGGGCGGTAACGCCGGCGGTCTTTGCCGCCGGTGTCTTTTGCGGTTTGGGTGGGGAAGTGGGGACGAAGAAAAAGAACCGGCGACAAGATCGCCGGCGTTACCGAGGCCTACTTCACGCCCAGCTTGCGCATCTTGGCTTGTAGCGTGGTGCGCTTCATGCCGAGCCTGGCGGCGGCTCCATCGGCGCCGCCCACTTTGCCGCCGGATTCGCGCAACGCGCGCTCGATGGCTTCGCGTTCCGCCGCGGCCAGCGTCACTACCGCCGCGCCGCCGCCCGACGCGCGCTTCAACTCGCGCACAGGCGCGTGCAGCGCCGACCCGGGCGAAAGAATCACCGCGCGCTCGATGAAATTGGCCAGCTCGCGAATGTTGCCCGGCCAGTGATAGCGCGTCAGCGCTTCCATGGTTTCGGCGGGAATCGAGGTGATGCGCCGGTTCATGCGCCGCGCGTTCTGCTGTACGAAGTAGCGCACCAGCAGGGGAATGTCCTCGCGCCGGTCGCGCAATGGCGGGACAGTGATGGGAAACACGTTGAGCCGGTAGTAGAGGTCGGCGCGGAACTGCCGCTCTTCCACCATGACGGCCAGGTCGCGATTGGTGGCAGCCACCAGGCGCGCATCGGTGCGGATGGTGCGGGAGCTGCCCAGGCGCTCGAATTCGCGCTCCTGCAGCACGCGCAGCAGCTTGGTTTGCAACTCGAGCGGAATCTCGCCCACTTCGTCCAGAAACATGGTGCCCCGGTGGGCTAACTCGAAACGGCCGATGCGCTGCGCGATGGCGCCGGTGAAGGCGCCTCTTTCGTGGCCGAACATTTCGCTTTCGAGCAGCCCGGTGGGGATGGCGGCGCAATTCAGCTTGACGAACGTGCCCTGGCGGCGCGAGCTCAGATTATGGATGGCGCGCGCCAGCAGTTCCTTGCCGGTTCCGGTCTCGCCACAAATCAAGACCGTGGAATCGGTCGGTGCCACCGTCTCCACCTGCTTCAGATTGGCCTTGAGCGCGCGGCTTTGGCCGATGATTTCCTCAAAACGGCTGTCGGTGCGGATTTCGTCTTCGAGATATACCTTTTCTTCCGCCAGCCGGGCGTTCAGCTCCTCGATCCGCCGGTAGGAGAGCGCGTTGTCGAGCGCGATCGCCACCTGCCCCGCCACTTGCGTATAGAAATCCATGTCGCCCGGGGAAAAGAACTCATCGCGCCGCGAACCCACCGTGAGGACGCCCAGCGTCTCGCCATGCGCCACCAGCGGCATGGCGCAGAACGTCCGCACACCCTCCACCGCCATTACCCTGGCGGTGGCCGGCGCCAGGGCATGCATTTCGTCGAAGCTTAAGATGCGGCCCTGGCGGGTGCGGAAGACGTGACCGGCCACGGAATCGGCCATCGGCACCAGCGTGTCTTCGCGGAGCTCTCCCGCGCCATCCGGAAAGTCGAGCGCCGCCACCCGCAGGTCGCCGCTTTCCGCATCGAACAGCAACAGGCTGGTGTAATCCAATCCGAAGACGCGGCGCAGTGAGGCGGATGCCGAGCGGAACAACTCCTTGCTGGCCACCGAGCTCACCACCGCGTTGTTGATTTCGAGCAGCGCCCGCAGCCGGTCGCGCTCGCGAGCCAGCGCTTGTTCGTAAGTGCGCGCGGCCTCGAAGTTCAGCGCATTATCCACGGCTACCGACACCTGGTGCGCTACCTGCTGCATGAACTCGATGGTCTCGGGCGTGTAGGCGTCAGGCTTGGTGGATCCGAAGGTCAAACCGCCGATCTGCCGTTGCGCCGTGCGCAGCGGCAGCACGCAGAACGATTGGACGCGGTTGGCCGACAGGATCCCGCGCAGTTTCTCAAACGGCAGCTCGGCGCTCACCCGCGGCACATAATATGGGCGCCCGGATTCGAGCGCGACCATGGTCGGTGTCTCGGAAAAAGCGAGCGGGCCGGGAAGCGCGCCGGTCAGCGGCTGGTCGGTTTCCAAGATGTGCACGCGCACCACCCGCTCTTCGAGATCCACCAGGGTGAGGGTGATGTAGTCGAACTCGACCAGGCGCTTCAGACTGCGGCTGAGCTCGCTGAACAAAGTGGCGAGCTGGCGCTCGGTGGAGATCGATTCGGCCACTTCCAGCAGCGTTTCGAAACGCGCCTTAACGGTCGCCGGACTTGCGGTGGAAGAGGGAAACATGGGGGCTGCCAGCCGGTTGTTCTTCAACCGTAGCACAGCCCGCCCGGCCGATGCCTTCTTCCACCAGCGCTTGAATGAGGGGTGTGGCCGCGTCCAGCCGCACGCCCTGCCGATGCATCTCCGAGAGCAGCGATTGCCCCTCGGCATCGACGAAATCCACTTCGCTCAAATCGAGCGACGTGATCCGGCCGGCGGTAGTCGACGATGCCGTCCGCCAGCATTGACGCAGCTCGTCCACCCACGGCCCGGAAAGCTTGCCTTCGAGCTTGATTCGCAGCTCGCGGGCGCTATCGTGAATCGTAATCCGTAGCATGGCCCGGGTGGCTGAAGTGCACGCGGCCTGCCAGATGGGCAGTCTACGCGGTTTCAGGTGGTTAGCTGGCGGCTGGCGGATCGGGTTTAGGCGAATTGCCGAAATGCGGGCAGTTGGATGCCCCGTTTGGCCACTATTCGCAGGCAGCGGGGCTTCCTGTCGCGCTAAACTTGAATGCGGACACTGCTTCCGCAGTGCCGGAATTGTGATGAACCCCGAACCGGACGACTCTCAACCAAAATGGAAAACCCGGCTTGTCGAAGGCGGCTTCCCCGACCGGACCTTTGACATCGAGTTCTGGCAGGCGCAAGGTGACGAAGCGATCTTCCGCGCCGCCTGGGAAATGGTGGAGACGACCGAGGAAATCAAGCATGGCCGAAAACCCACACTACAGAGAACTGTTACGCATCTTGAATGAGTGCGGGGTCGAGTACCTGATAGTAGGTGGGTACGCGGTCATGAAATACACCGAACCTCGCTACACAAAAGACCTCGATGTGTGGGTTCGCAATTCGCCAGAGAATGCCGCGCGGCTGTACCGCGCTCTCGCGGGCTTCGGCGCCCCTCTGGGTCAGGATGGAATCACACCGGAGACCTTCATCAAGGACAGCGTGGTGTACCAGATCGGCGTTGCTCCCGTGCGAGTCGACATCTCAACCCATATTGATGGCGTGCGCTTTGACGCGGCTTGGCGAAATCGGGTCGAGAGCACGTTCTTCGGTGTGACGGTCCACATTATCTCGCTTGGCGATCTCATCGCCAACAAGAAAGCCACCGGTCGGGACACCGACATGGTGGACTTAGAGCGGATTCAACAGGAAGCGGCCAAAAAGGCGCGAGACTGAGCCGGCCGGCCGCGCCTCAGCCCTCTTCCGCCGTTCCCCGCCCGGCTAACTTGGCCAGCAGGAAATCGCGGTTCATTCTGGCGATCACTTCCAGCTTGATTTCCTTGGGGCAGACGGCTTCGCATTCGCCGATGTTGGTGCAGGCTCCGAAGAGCTCCTGATTGGCTTGCGCCACCATCGCCACGGCGCGTTCGTAACGCTCGGGCTGGCCCTGCGGCAGCAGGCCCAGGTGCGAGATCTTGGCGGCCAGGAACAGCGAAGCCGAGGCATTCGGGCACATTGCGACGCAGGCGCCGCAGCCGATGCACGCGGCCGCGTCCATCGAGCGGTCGGCAGCTTCCTTGGACACCAGGATGGCGTTGCCGTCGGGCGCACTGCCGGTCGCAACCGAAATGAAGCCGCCGGCGGCCACAATGCGGTCGAATGCGCTGCGGTCCACCACCAGGTCCTTCACGATGGGAAACGCGCGCGCGCGCCATGGCTCCAGGTACAGCTCGTCGCCATCCTTGAAGAACCGCATGTGAAGCTGGCAGAGCGTGGTGCCGGGCTTCGGACCGTGAGCCACGCCGTTCACCATCGAGCCGCACATGCCGCAGATGCCCTCGCGGCAATCGTGGTCGAACGCCACCGGCTCTTCGTCCTTGGCGATGAGGTCCTCGTTGAGAACGTCGAGCATTTCGAGGAACGACATGTGCTCGTTGACATTGGGCACTTCGTAGCGCGCCATGCGGCCCTTCGCTTCCGCGTTCCGCTGCCGCCAGATGTGGAGGATGATTTTCATTACTTGTAGCTCCTCTGCGCCGGATGCACATATTCGAAGGTCAGTGGCTCCTTGTGCAACTCGGGCCGGTTGCCCACCCCGCGGAATTCCCAGGCCGCCGCGTACGAGTAATGCGCGTCGTCGCGCGCGGCTTCGCCTTCCGGCGTCTGGTACTCCTCGCGGAAATGGCCGCCGCAGGATTCGTTGCGCTCCAGCGCGTCCAGGCAGATCAATTCCGCCAGCTCGAAGAAATCCGCCACGCGGCCGGCCTTTTCGAGCGACTGGTTCAGCTCTTCGCCCGCGCCCAGCACCTTCACCTCGCGCCAGTATTGTTCGCGCAGGCCGGGAATTTTCGATAGCGCGAATTTCAGCCCTTCCGCGGTTCGCGACATGCCGCAGTAGTCCCACATCAGCTTGCCTAGCTCGCGGTGGAAGCTATCCACCGAACGCGTGCCCTTGTTGCCCAGCAGCTTGTTGGTGATTTCGACCACCTGGGCTTCGGCATCGCGCACCGCGGCGTGGCTCGAATCGACCTTATCCAATTTCGTCGAAGCCACGTAGTCGTTGATGGTGTTGGGCAGCACGAAGTAGCCGTCGGCCAGGCCCTGCATCAGCGCGCTGGCGCCCAGGCGATTGGCGCCGTGGTCGGAGAAATTAGCCTCGCCGATCACGTACAGGCCGGGAATGGTGGACATCAGGTTGTAGTCCACCCACAGGCCGCCCATGGTGTAGTGCATGGCCGGGTAGATCCGCATCGGCGACCGGTAAGGATCTTCGCCGGCGATGCGCTCGTACATGTCGAACAGGTTGCCGTAGCGCTCTTTGATGGTGTGCTTGCCCAGGCGGTCGATGGCGTCGCGAAAATCCAGATACACAGCGAGCTTGGTTTCGCCCACGCCGCGGCCTTCGTCGCAGACCGTCTTGGCGTTGCGCGAAGCCACGTCGCGCGGCACCAGGTTGCCGAAACTCGGATAGCGGCGCTCCAGGTAGTAATCGCGCTCGGCTTCCGGAATCTGGCTGGCTGGCCGCGTGTCGTCTTTCTTGGCTGGAACCCACACTCGGCCGTCGTTGCGCAGCGATTCGCTCATCAACGTGAGTTTGGATTGATAATCGCCGGAGACCGGAATGCAGGTCGGATGAATCTGCGTGAAGCAGGGATTAGCGAACAGCGCGCCGCGCTTGTGCGCCCGCCAGATGGCGGTGGCGTTGGAGCCTTTGGCATTGGTGGAAAGGTAATAGACGTTGCCGTAGCCGCCGGTGCCGAGCACCACCGCGTCGCCCAGATGGGACTCGATTTTGCCGGTCATCAGGTTGCGCGTCACAATCCCGCGCGCATGCCCGTCGATCACGATCAGGTCCAGCATCTCCGTGCGCGGGAACATCTCCACCGCGCCGGCGCCGATCTGCCGTTCGAGCGCCTGGTAAGCGCCCAACAGCAACTGCTGCCCGGTCTGCCCGCGGGCGTAAAACGTGCGCGAAACCTGCGCCCCGCCGAAGCTGCGGTTATCCAGGTAACCGGAATATTCGCGCGCGAACGGCACGCCCTGCGCCACGCACTGGTCGATGATGTTGAGGCTGATCTGCGCCAGGCGGTAGACGTTGGATTCGCGGGCGCGGAAATCGCCGCCCTTCACCGTGTCGTAAAACAGGCGGTACACGCTGTCGCCATCGTTGTGATAATTCTTGGCGGCGTTGATGCCGCCCTGCGCGGCGATGGAGTGCGCGCGCCGCGGCGAATCCTGGAAGCAGAAGCACTTGACGTTGTAGCCCAGCTCGGCCAGCGAGGCGGCCGCGGATCCGCCCGCGAGGCCGGTTCCCACCACCAGAATCGTGTACTTGCGCTTGTTGGCCGGGTTCACCAGTTTGAGGCTGAATTGATGCCGGTCCCAACGCGTTTCAATCGGACCTGTCGGAGATTTCGAATCGAGTTCCATGTGGCCTCCTTAATACGTCAGCAACCCGGTCAGCACCGCAATGGGGATCGAACAGTTGCCCACCGCCACCGCTATCGCCAGCACCGCCGCCGCCTTCTTGACGATGGGTGTATAGCGGGGATGACTTAGCCCAAGCGACTGCAACATGCTCCACATGCCGTGATACAGGTGCAGGCACAGCAGGATCATGGCCAGAATGTAAAATCCCGAGATCCACGGATTGGAGAAACCGGTGATCACGTTGTAGCGCACGTCGGGCATGCCCGGCCCCAGATCGCGCAGCTCCAGGACCTTGCCCGCCGTAAGATGCAGCACGTGGAAGATCACGAACGCCCCCACGATGGGGCCGCTCCAGATCATCGTGCGCGCCGCGTAGGAAGTGGGCAGGTCGGCCTTCTTCACGTAGCCGATGGGCCGCGCCGCGCGGTTTTGCAGCCAGAGCTGGATGGCCGCGACGATGTGCAGCCCGACCGCCAGCAGCAGCACGCTGCGGGCCGCCCAGAGCGCCGCCGCGTTGGCCGGATTGTGCAGAAAAGCGGCGTAGCGGTTGATCTGCTCGGCGTCGGAGGAATAGATTTGCAGGTTGCCGAGCAGGTGCGCGAACACGTAGCCG
>DASWZP010000089.1:0-7355 GCA_036404395.1 Bryobacteraceae bacterium
GTCGCCTCGGCTCTGGGCAACCGCACCAGGCGCGACCCCGGCACGGCTGTGCGAACATACCATGAGGGTCAGCTACCGACCCTCAAAAGAGGAACTTTCTACTTGGCTGGGAGTAGGAACTTTCTATTTGGCCCCAACACGCGATGCTACAGTAAAAGACCAAGGAGACTCATTCAAGATGCTGAGACGCAATTTCCTGCCGATCTTGGCCGGGGCCGCGGCTGCGCCGGCGTTCCTGCGCGCGGCCGAGCTTTCCCACATCGACCGGGTGGATCGAGCGCTGGCCGGCAAGGAATTGGACCGCCCGCCTTTCACCTTCTGGCATCATTTCGGGCTGAAGACACCGGAAGAGCACGCCGCGCGCACGCTCGCGTTTCATCGCGCCTACCGCACCGACATCGTCAAGGTGATGAGCGATTTCCCGTACCCGAAGCCGCCGGGTAAGTGGTACGAGCTCAAAGTCGAAGCCAATCCGTTCCCGCAGCAGATTCGCGCCCTCGAGCTCGTTCGCGACGGCCTGGGCGGCTCCGCCTACATGATGGAGACGGTCTTCAACCCTTGGAATGTGGCGCAAAAACTCTCTTCCAAAGAGGAAGTGCTGCGCCTGAAGGATGAGAACCCGCAAGCGCTGCTGGATGCGCTCGACGTGATCACGCGGTCGGAGATCAACCATGCGCGCCGCGTGCTGGCCATCCAGGGCGTAGCCGGCCTTCTATACTCCGTCGCCAACGCCAACAGGGAGGAAATGTCGCCGGCCGATTACGACAAGTTCAGCCGTCCCTTCGACAAGCGCTTCCTCGAAGCCATCGGCGAAACCAAGCTGACGTTTCTCCACCTGCACGTCCAGCCCGGTTATCTCGAGTTTTTCCGCGACTTCACGGCGCCGGTCATCAACTACTCGCTGCACGTTTCCGGCATCCCGATGGCCGAGGTGCGCAGCCAGTTCCCAAGCTGGGTGATTGCGGGCGGCATCGACGAAGTCAACTACCGGACCCTCACCTCCGGCGATCTGCGCCGCCAGTGGGAGGCCGCCGCTCAAGCCGCCGGCCGCAAGTTTCTCCTCACGCCCGGCTGCTCGGTGCCGAACGACAGCACTGCCGAGGAACTCGCCCGCTTACCGGACCTGCTGCGCGCGTAAGTGCGGCCGGTAACGCCGGCGGCCTTGCCGCCGGTGTCTTGTGCGCGCTGTTCGGAACTCGCCGCCGGAACGCTCCCGACCGGGTTGTGCTCCACTCCGGGAAAACACCGGCGACAAGATCGCCGGCGTTACCAGCATCCCTGTGACAATTCACTCCAGCGGATAGCCGTGAATCATCTTCAGCGTGCGCGACCAGCGCGTCTTGGTGAAGAAATGCGTCACGACATCCACCATGTGGTCGACGCCGATGTTCCCGTTCATCAAATCGGCGGTGGGCGCGTCAAACGACCAATAGACCACCAGCGGCGTCCCTTCGATGTTCTGCCGCGGCACAAAACCCCAGTAGCGGCTGTCGAGCGAATTGTCGCGGTTGTCGCCCATGGCGAAAATCGAGCCGGGCGGCACGATCAGCTCGCCGTTCACGACGTGGTCGCTGAGCATGGCGATCGCGGGCGGCATCACTCCCAGTTCCGGCGGCGCGGTGGGGAAGTTGTCGCGGTACGGGTCGATGTAGGGCGTGATGTGCTGTACGTACGGCTCGTTGACGGCATGCCCGTTGAGGATGAGCTGTTTGTTCACCAGCCGTATATGATCGCCCGGAATTCCGATCGCCCGCTTCACCAGGTCTTTGTCGATGTCCACCGGATCGCGGAGGACGATGATGTCGCCGCGGCGCACGTCGCGGTATGGCAGCAGGCGGCTTGAAATCGCGCCCGGCGGCGCGTAAACCAGCTTATCCACGAACACGTGGTCGCCGGTGAGCAGCGAACCCTCCATGGACGCGCTGGGAATTACATAACCCTGCACCACGCTGGTGAACAGGAACAGCATCACGATGATGGTGACGGTCCACTCCGCGATAAAACCGCGGCGGACACCGCGCGTCAGCGCCTGATACCGCTTCCAGATTCCGTGCGGCTCCTGGCTCGTCGCCGGCGTCACCGCTGGTCCGGTCTTCCTCTTGGTCACTTTCCACCCCCGCTGGTGCAGTTGATGTTGAACTCGGCGTTGTTGGAGCCTTGCGTGGGAATACCGTGATTGCCCGAAGCATCGGCCCCAATTGCTTCCAGGATAGCTCCGCCGCCCATCTGATTGCCGTAAGTAGGCTGAAAGGTCATCACGTGCGCCACGGTCTTGGTTCCCGCGGCACTGAAAGTGATCGTCTCTCCCGGATCGAATTTGCCGGCGCCGAATTGGTAAAACACCGTTCCCGGCCCGTCCGTGGTGATGGTTCCAACCATCTTGATGTGCGCCGGGCAGGGCCCGGTGTAGCTGGGGATCTTCTCGAGCGTCAGCGCGGTGACGTTGGTGCTGGGCTTTTGGCTGGTCTGGGACTCTATCTGGACCGCGGCGCAAGCGGCCGGAACGGCGAAAACGGAAGCTGGCGGCTTGGCAAGGCTGAGTTGCTTCACCTCGATGATCGTCATGGCCTTGCCGTCCGTTCCAATGAAGACTATTTTGACCGGGAAGCCGCCGTTTTGTGCAATCCAGATCCTACCCTTGCCTTGCGGGGAAGTCACTTCCAGGACCTTGGTGGCGATTCCGTTCACGGTATCCGTGCCGGCCGGCTTCGGTTGTCCACTGGCGGCCAATTCCTTCATCAAAGCGTCTGAGCCACTGATCGGGTCGAACTCCGGCGGCGCGCCCGGATCGGTGTACTCCTGGACCCCGCAGGGCACGGAGGGGTCGCTCACGACCCTGATATAGAGCTTATGGGCCTGGAAGTCATAGAGGAGATGGCTATGGAATTCTTTGTCGCGCCCCGGCCCGACCGGCAGGATCTGATCCACCACTTCCTTGGAACCATCGCGGCTGATCTTCACGACGCTGGAACCGAACCCGGGATCTTCCGTGATCGAGTAAGCCTGTGGCGCGGGGCCTTGCGCCCGCAAATGCGAGAGCCCCCACCCGCACATCAACGTCAGAACAGCCAGCAGAACGATAAACCGTCGTCGCATCGCATCCTCCGCAACCGTCGCACCGCACCCTTCTAGATTGTAGAGAGTTTCGGGTTCCGCAAGTCGACCGGGTGTGTGCGACAGGGAAGTGGATACGCGTTCCAACTCCTCACCACAGCCCCAGCGCCTTCCACCACCAGAGACCTACGCCCAGCCAGATCGCCAGATTGACTAAGGAAATAGCGAATCCTAAGCGCCACCAATCCGACTGACTTACATAGCCGGAGCTGAAGTAGACCGGCGCCGATCCGGTGCCGTAGTGAGTTATGCCGGCGTTGAGATTCGAGTAATACGCCAGCGCCAGCGCGGCCAGCATGGGTGGCACGCCGCCGGCCAGCATCGCCACCAGAAAGCCGGGATAGAGGGCCATGATATGCCCCGTCATGCTGGCGAAACCGTAGTGTATGTAGAGATAAGTCACCGCCAGCGCTAGAACCACTAACATCCAGGGCAGTCCCACAAAGGCATGGAACAGCGAATGCGAGAGCACGCCGATCGAGCCGCCGCGCGAAAGCTCGTCCGACATCATGATCAGCGGCGCGAACCAGATCAGTGCGTCCCAGGCCTTCTTTTCGTCGAGCAGATCGTCCCAGTTGAGCACGCGCGCCAGCAGAATCGCGGAGAGTCCGGCCAGCGCAACGAACGTGTTGGGGATTCCGTGCCAAGGCGAGGTGACCCATCCGGCCATCACCGCCAGCATGATCGCCACCAGCCACTTCTCACGGCGGGAAAGCGGGCCCATACGCGCCAGCTCCGCGGCGGCGAACGCGCGCGCCGGAGCGGTATCGCGGATGGCCGGCCGGCACCAGCGCTTCAGCAGCCACGGGACAATCGTCAGCGTCAACAGGCCGGGCACGATGGCGCCCTCGGCCCAGCGCACCCAGGTCAGCTCGACGTGGGCATACTGGCGGGCGAAATCGGCAATCAGAGGATTGGCGGCCATGCCGGTGAGAAACATGGCCGAAGCAACGTACGTGGTGTGGAAGCAAACCAGAATCAGAAAAGCGCCGATCGAGCGCGTGGGCCCGCCCGGCTCGGAACCGAAATCGAGAGCCACGCTCCGCGCGATGGGATAGATGACGCCGCCGCCGCGCGCGGTATCGGAAGGGATGAAGGGCGCCAGCACCAGGTCCGCCGCGGCCAGCGAGTAGCCCAAGCTGAGCGGCGTCCGCGCGAACCGGCGGATGAAAAGGTAACCGATGCGCTTGCCTAGGCCGGTCTGCGTGAAAGAGCGGGAAAACAGAAAGGCCGTGAAGATCAGCCACACGGTGACGTTGGCGAAGCCGGAAAGCACTTCGGCCGGCGGCACCGTGCGGGTCAATGCCAGCACAGTCATGGCCACCACGCAACTGACGCCCATGGGAACGGGCTGCGCCACCAGGGCGACGATGGTGGCCACGAATACCGCCAGCAGATGGTCTTGCTTGGCGGTTAGCCCGGAAGGCGGGAAGGCCAGCAGCAACGCCGCCGGAATCAGCACCGCCGCCCAGCGCAGCCAGGGAACGCGCGGGATCGAAACGCTAGGGACTGTCATGAAATAACCAGCTCAATCGCCACCGACCGCTCCCTTTGGTCGCGGCTCCGAAAGCACCGGTAACGCGACCGTGGGAGGCCGTGAAGGAATGAAGGCCACGGATGAACACAGATAAACACGGATAAGAGATCAAAATAATCTTATCTGTGTTTATCTGTGTTCATCCGTGGCTCAAAATGTTTTTTCGCCGGGTCTCCCATCTCAGAACCGTTTCTTGAAAAGAATGTCCATGCCGACCAGGCCGTTTTCGTCGCGCTGCGCCACCACGGACCACTGCTTGGCGAAGGCCCATTCCACGCTGACCACCTGCGGGTTGCTGGTGGTGACGTCGGTGATGTAGGTGAACGTGATATCGGGCGTCACCTGCTGCTCCAGGGTGACGCGCGCCGTCCCGTTGAATTCGGTGCCGGGCAGAGTGGGATCGATGCGCAGGCGGCTGACGCCGAAAAAGCGCTGCAAGCGGCCGGTGACAGGGCTCGAAATGGCCTCGCCCAGCAGCGCCGATCCGGCGGACTGCTGCCAGGCCGGCGCGGCGGTGTTCTCGCCGGCGTAAAGCGACGATTCATCGGTGGGCGTGCGGCCGGTGGCGAGCAGCGCCACGATTTCGCTGAATTGCAGCGGCGGGTCCGAGCGCGGCGTCAGGTTCAATTTGCTGAGCGGGCCGGAAACGTTGAGGGTGACCTGGATGCCGCGGGCCTTGGTCTCCAGATCGACATCCAGCACCGGGTCGATATTGACGGGATTGAAGAACGAGACCGATCCCTGCGAAATGCTGTACCGCGTGCCGAAGAACACCACCTGGCCATGCGTAATATTGACGCGGCCCAACACGGCGGGACTTGTGTAGGTGCCGCGCAGGCGCAGGTTGGCTTCCACCTGGACGTCCTGGGCGAGCGCGCTCTGCACCTGAATATCCGGCGCGGTCGAGACCTGGATATCGTAAGTGAGGCCGCCGAGCAGGCCGGGCCGCGCCGCCGGAGTGCGCACCGGCTCGGAGGATTGCGCCAGCAGCGAGCTGAAATCCGATTGCGGATTGAAGCCGGTGCGCAGCACGGTGATGGTGCCGGAGAGAATGCTGGCGGCAGTGGTTCCGGTGAAACGCAGGTCCGCGTTGGCCACCGTGCTGACGCCCTCGGGATAGCGCACGCGCACCTGGAGGGCGCGGGCATGCAGGCGAAACACGGTGAGCCCATCGCCGCCGTAAACGGCGAAGCCGCTGAGCTCGATTTTGCCGCCGCCGGTTTCGCCGGTGAAGCTCTGGATGGAGGCGCGGTCGCCGCTGAACAGCAGAACGCCGTTGGCGTTGGAGATGCCGTTCGAGACGTCGCTGATATTGAACGCCGCGCCCGAGAATTCCAGGCGTCCGGCGATTTGCGGCGCGGCCAGAGTCCCGCGCACGCTGGCGTCCGCTTTCAGCACGCCGGAGGCGGTCAGGCCGCGGTCCAGGTCATGCACCAAACCGAGGTCGGCCTGGCCGTCCACGCGCAGATCGAGCGGGGTCTTCTGGCCCAGCGACACGCGGCCCGTTACGCTGAAATCCGTGTTATGCCCGGTCAGCCGCGCCGACGCCACGGTGACCACCGAGCCGGCGATGGCGACCACGATATCGCCGGAGTTGCGCAGCGCGAACGTGCCGGGCGCCAGACCGGTGGAAGCGGCGGGCGCGATTTCGAGGCGCGTGACGCGCAACTCCGCCTTGATCGCCCGCGGGTTGAGCGCCGGACCACCCAGGTGGAGCGAGGCTTCCGCCGCGCCGTTGAGACCGGCCAGCGATCCCTCGGGCGCCAGCCACGCGCGCAACCCGGCCAGATCCACCTTGGTGAAGCGGATGGTGGCGCTGCCGGGGTAATCGTCCGCCAGCCGCCACTGGCCATCGCCAACGATCGCCGATTCGGCGAAATTCGACTCCAGGTGGGTCCGCAGCGCGCCGCCCTCGGTCTCCGCCGTGAGACGCACGTCGCCCAACACGCCGCCCGCCAATTGCAGCTTTTGGCCGGTCACTTCAGCGTGCAGATCTCGAATGCGGAACCCGGGCCGTCCGTTTTCCGGAGGGACAATGTCGATGGCGCCGCGTGCCTGCACTTGGGCTGTGCCCTTCGCGCCGGGCCGCGCGGCCTCCAAGAGGTGAACCTGCTCCATCGGCATGGCATTGGTCGAGATCTGAAACCGCAGTGCGCCCGTATCGAAGCGGTCCGGCGAATGAGCGAAGCTGGAGTCCACGTGGATCTGTTTGGCGCCGGCGGAAATCTCGCCCGCGGAAAGATCGAGCGTGCCGGCGCGGTAGCGTGCATGGCCGGTGATGCGGTCGAAAGGCTCTCCTTCTATGTCGCCGTTGGCGGCATCGAGATCGGCCTCGACAATCGGATCGCCCGCGACGCCGGTGATCGCGACCGCGGCGTTCAGTGTGCCGGTGGCGGATGCCGGAGCGCCGCCGGCCATGGCGACCAACTCGGCGAGCGGCGCGCCGTGAATCGTGGCGTTGCCGAAGATGTCGCTTCGGTCGCCCGTTTCCCAATCGCGCAGCGCCACCGCGAGCGAAAACTGCGCGCGTACGCCGCCACGGCTGAGCGTGGCATGATCGAGCCGCACGTTATCCGGCGAGGCGGTGACCGTGGTATCGAACGAATCGAACGCGTGGTCCGCATAAGTGAAAGCGCCCGCCCGCACACGGCCCTGGATCTGCGGACGATCCAGGCTGCCGATCGCTTTGCCATCGAACACCGCC
>DASWZP010000090.1:0-13760 GCA_036404395.1 Bryobacteraceae bacterium
AGGCGCATGGCGCCTCAGTCCCAATCCCCGGCGCGCTGCAGCTTCTTGATTTTGCGCTTGATCAGGTCGCGCTTCAGGGTGCTGACGTGAGTGATATAGAGGCGGCCGTACAAGTGATCGGTCTCGTGCTGGAAGGCGCGCGCCAGCAGGTCCTCGCCGGTCTTTTCAAACGGCTCGCCCTTGGCATTCTGCGCCCGGATGGTGACGCGTTTGGCGCGCCGCACCTGCTCGCGGAAACCGGGAACGCTGAGGCAGCCCTCTTCGCCCACCTGCTTGCCTTCGAGCTTGACGATGGCGGGGTTGATGAGGACGAGCTTGTCTTCCGGCCGTTCGCCATTCGAAACATCGATGACGGAGATCTTCCGGGAAAAGCCGATCTGCGGCGCGGCCAGTCCCACGCCCTTAGCCGCGTACATCGACTCGAACATATCCGCCAGAAATTGATTGAGGTCCGGCGTATCGAACTCGGTCACGGTTTCCGCTTCGCGTTCGAGCACCGGATTGCCGAATTTGACTATCGGGTAGACCATATTTCGACTAGTAGTTTCGCACCTGCTCCAGGTAGCCCTGAAAATTGCGGCGGGTTTCGTCGAGCGAGTCGCCGCCAAATTTCTCCAGAAACGCCTGGGCCAGAACCAGCGCCACCATGGCCTCGCCGATCACGCCGGCAGCCGGCACCACGGCCACGTCGGAACGCTCATACGCAGCGAGGGCGGGCTCACGGGTCGTCAGGTCCACCGACTCCAACGGCCGGCGCAAGGTGGAAATGGGCTTGAGCAGGCCGCGCACCACCACGTCCTGGCCGTTAGTGATGCCGCCTTCCAGGCCGCCGGCGCGGTTGGCGCCGCGGGTGAAGACACGGCCGGCGCGGTCATAGTGAATGGTGTCCTGCACCTGAGAGCCGAAACTGGCCGCGCCGGCGGCGGCGAATCCGATTTCGACGCCCTTGACCGCCTGGATGGAAACAATGGCCTGGGCCAGGCGGCCATCCAAACGCGAATCCCAAGTGACGTGCGAGCCCAAGCCCATCGGTACGCCGCGGGCCACCACCTCGAAGACGCCGCCGACCGTATCGCCGGTGCGGTACGCCTCATCCACCTCTTCCTTCATGCGGGCATCGACGGCGGCGTCGACGCAGCCGAGCTGGACGCTGTCGCGGCGGCTCAGTTCCACCAGTTCGCCGAATTCCACGGCTCGTTCCAGGCGCGCGCGTCCGACGGCGATGACGTGGCTGAGCACGGTGATGCCGAATTCGCCGAGCAGGGCCTTGGCGATGGCGCCCACCGCGACGCGGGCGGCGGTTTCGCGGGCGCTGGCGCGCTCCAGGATGTAGCGCGCGTCGGGGAAATCATATTTCACGGCGCCGGCCAGATCGGCGTGGCCGGGGCGCGGCCGGGTGACGGGTTTGCGCCGGTCTTCCGCGCCCGCGACATCCTCGACCGGAAGCGCGTGCGTCCAGTTTTCCCAATCGCGATTGCGAATCAGAATGGCGATGGGGGAGCCGATGGTGTGCGAATGGCGTACGCCGGCGACAATTTCGGCGCGGTCGGTCTCGATCTTCATGCGCCCGCCGCGACCGTAGCCCTGCTGGCGGCGCCAAAGCTCGCGATTGACCGCGTCGAGAGAGATGGGGATGCCTGCCGGGAGTCCGGTGAGCGTGGCCACCAGCCATTCGCCGTGGGACTCGCCGGCGGTTTCAAATCGCAGCATCGATGCCAGAATTTTTTATCGTAGCAGACCTGCGGCCGGCGCCGAGTGCCCTATGGGTTACCTGGGTTAGGACATAGAAACGGCGGCGCTCGGTTTTATCGGGAAATGGCGGCTCTTAGAAGGGCCGGCAAGCTAAAGCCTTCACGTTGCCTTTAGCGTGGCGAACAAGAGTTTTGTTCTCAACGGCAGCCGAGGCCACGCTGCCACCATTCCGTCTTCTCTCTTCTGACTCCTGACTTCTCCCTTCCACATCCCGCAGGGCTTTAAACTGAAACTGCATGAACCTCCTCGTACCGAATCTCGGCTCGACCTCGCTCAAATATCAGATTCTCGAAATGCCAGGCGAAGCGGTGCTGGCCAAGGGCAAGCTGGAACGCGTTACGGATTACGGCGGCGCTCTGTCGCAAATCGTCACTGCGGGAATCCCGATCGATGCCATCGCGCTCAAAGCCGTGCACGGCGGGCCGGATTACCGGGGAACGTTTCTGGTGGATGCGGGCGTTCTGGCGGCCATGCGGCGCTACCTGGCGGCCGCGGCCCTCCACAACGCGATCTACCTGGCCGCCATCGAGGGGTTCGAAAAGGCCATGCCGGGCCTGCCCATCGTGTGCGCCTTCGAGCCGGAATTCCATTCCACGATGCCGGAGCACGCCCGTCTCTACGGCGTCCCCGCGGACTGGCACGAGGAGGGCGTCGTCAAGTACGGGTTTCACGGCGCTTCGCACCAGTTCATCGCGGGCCGAGTGCGCGAGATGCTAGGTCGAGATCCGAAGCTGCTGAGTTGCCACCTGGGCGGCAGCTCCTCGATCTGTGCCATCGCCGGCGGGCATTCGATCGACACTACGATGGGATTTTCGCCGCAATCGGGTTTGGAGAACGCCACGCGCTCCGGCGACGTGGACGTGTTCGCCGTGCTCTACATGATGGAGCGCCGCGGCTGGAGCGTGGAGGAAGTGCGCCGCCAACTGGCGCAGGCGAGCGGCCTGGCCGGGCTTTCCGGCATCGCCGGCGGCGACGTGCGCGACCTGGAAGCCGCCGCCGCGGCCGGCAACCGCAACGCCGCGCTCGCTCTGGCGGTCTTCGTTTACCAGGTGAAGAAAACCATCGGCGCTTATGCCGCCGCCATGGGCGGGATTGAAGCCATCGCGTTTACCGGCGGCATCGGCGAAAACTCCGCGCGCTTGCGCGCCGCGTGTTGCGAGGGCATCGAATTCTTGGGCATCCAGCTTGACCGCCACCGAAACGAAGCTGGCACAGGCGACCGCGCCGTCTCCACTGCCGATTCGCCCGTCACCGTGCTGGCACTGGCCACCAACGAAGAGCTGATCGTGGCGCGAAGGGCATGGAAGGTGCTGGAGGGGCGGGCGCGATAGGCTCAATTCTCCGCGTGCGCCGGTAGAACAGTCGATCGGTTCTTGTCGACTGTCTTCCGCCCGCCGACAGACCACAAAAACCGATGGTCTGTCCTACCTCAGACCGCAAGCTCGGCGACTCTGCGAATGCCGGCAATGTCGCCGCTTGTCAGGTCCCGGTAGAGATCGCGGAGATTCTCTTCCAATTTCGGCAGCGTCTCGCCTTGGGTCAGGTAATCGGGGAACTCCTCGAAATACCCGAGCCACATGCTGCCGTCTTGCCAGTGGACGTAACGGGCGGTGCTCACGAAACCACTTTACTTCTTTGCGGGGCCTGCCGCGCTGGCCCGCGCGGGTCTAGTATCATGGCTTTATAATGACCGAGCGGGAATCGTTGGTCGCTGCTCCGGCTGGAATCCCGCCCCGGGTTCTTCCCAAGTTCGACTCGCTCGAAGCGGTGCTCGGGTCGGCGATTCGCGGCAAGCCGGAAGTCATCCGGTTTTCGCTGGTCTGCCTGCTGGCGCGCGGCCATCTGCTCATCGAAGACGTTCCCGGCGTCGGCAAAACCACTTTGGCGCAGGCCCTGGCGCGCTCGATCGCCTGCCGCTTTCACCGCTTGCAGTTCACCAGCGACATGCTGCCCAGCGATGTGCTCGGCGTCACAATCTACAACCTCCAGTCGGAAGCTTTCGAGTTCAAACCGGGTCCCATCTTCACCAACTTTCTGCTGGCGGATGAAATCAACCGCACCACTCCCAAGACGCAATCCGCGCTGCTCGAAGCCATGAACGAAAGCCAGGTGACCATCGACGGACATCCGCACTCGCTGCCGCGCCCGTTCATGGTGATCGCCACGCAGAATCCGGTCGAACATCACGGCACTTACCCGCTGCCGGAATCGCAACTGGATCGCTTCTTCATGCGGCTGCGCATCGGTTACCCGGACGCAGCCAACGAGCGCGACATCGTACGCCAGTCCGGCGGCGCGCTGCCCGAAGCCGGCCCGAGCGGCCTGGGGGCGGAGGACATCCTGCGGATGCAGGATGCGGCGCAAGGCGTCCTCGTCGAAGACGCGGTGGTGGATTACATCCTCGCGATTGTCGAGCAGACCCGGCATCACGACTCGCTGGCGCTCGGCGTCAGCCCGCGCGGCGCGCAGGCGCTCTATCGGGCCGCGCAGGCGCTCGCGTTGCTGGAAGGCCGCGACTACGCGACGCCAGACGACGTGAAGCGGCTGGCCGTGCCCGTCTTCGCCCATCGCGTGGTGATCAACACGCGCAACACGCTGGTGGAGCGCCGCCTCGACGCGGGCGAGCGCATCATCGAGCAAATTCTCACCCAGGTGGAAGTCCCCCTGTAGAGACACGCCTTTATGAAGACTGCCATCATCGGCCTGCCCATGACGGGCAAGACCTCTCTGTTCGCCATTCTCACCGGCGTCCATCACGAAACCCGCATGGGATCCACCGCCGTGCGCACCGGCGTCGCCAAGGTCCCGGACGCGCGCCTTGAGGCGCTCGGCCGCCTCTTCGAGCCTCCCAAGGTCACCCACGCCACGGTCGAATACGTGGACATGCCGTCGATCTCGCGCGAAAGCCTGCGCGATCCAGCCTACTTGGCCAGCCTCCGCGTGGGCGACGCTTTTGCCCATGTGCTGCGCCTGTTTGAAGACGAAACCGTCCCGCACGAAAAAGGGTCGGTGGATCCGCTGCGCGATCTCGAAGACGTCGATACCGAGCTGATCCTCAGCGACCTGGTGGTGATCGAAAAGCGCCTCGAACGCCTCGACAAGGATCGCAAGAAGATCAAGAATCCCGAGTTGGATCGGGAATTCGATTTGCTAACGCGCTGCCAGGCCGCGCTCGAACAGAACCAGCCGTTGCGCCAACTCGAACTCGACGCGGACGATGAGAAACGCATCCGTGGCTTTCAGTTCCTGTCGCGCAAGCCGGTGCTCTATGTCTTGAACCTGGGCGAAGGCGACGCCGCCAGAATGCACGAACGCGAGCGCGAATTTCGCGAGGGCCCGCTGGCCGGACGCGCCCACACCGCGGTGACCGCGGTCTGCGGCAAGATCGAGGCCGAACTCGCCGAGTTACCGCCCGCCGAGCAGGCCGATTACCTGGCCAGCTACGGCCTCAAGGAATCCGGCCTCGAGCGCTTGATTTCCGCCACCTATTCGCTACTCGGCCTGATGAGCTTCCTCACTGCCGGAGAAGACGAATGCCGCGCCTGGACCATCCCCATGAACAGCCACGCAGTCAAGGCCGCCGGCGCCATCCACTCCGATTTCGAAAAGAAATTCATTCGCGCCGAAGTGGTGAACTGGCAAGCGCTCGTCGATCATGGCGGCTATGCCGGCGTGCGTGAAAAGGGCCTGCTGCGTCTCGAGGGCAAAGAGTACCTGGTCAAGGACGGCGACGTGCTGGTGATCCGCCACGGGTAGCGAGCCGGTCTTTGCGTGACGCTCGACACGACCGCTCCCTAACGGTCGCGGCTCGGAAGAACAATCGAGAGCGCAACAGAGCCGCGACCGTCAGGGAGCGGTTGTGGATCGTTACTCATGCCGCAGCGCGCGCATCGGGTCGATGGATGCGGCGCGCCGCGCCGGGAGGAATGCCGCGCCCAGCGCAACGACGATCAGCACGGCGCCAGTGCCCCCGAACGCCAGCGGGTCCACGGCGGCGATGCCGAACAGAAGCGAATGGACCGCACGCGCCGCTGCCCAGGCCAGCGGAAAACCGAGGATGAGACCGGCGGCCACCAGCAGCAGCGCATCCCCCAGCACCATGCCGACCACATCGGCGCGCCTCGCCCCGAGCGCCATGCGAATGCCGATCTCGCCGGCCCGCTTGGCCATGCCATATGACATCACGCCGTAGAGGCCCACCGCGGCCAGCAGCAGGGCCAGCACGCCGAAGAATCCTCCCAGCGTGGCCAGCAGGCGAGTCTCGAAAATCGAATCGTCGATCCGCTGGCGGACGGTTCCCCATTCCGCCACGGCGGTGCCCGCGCCTAGTTTGGGTAGCTCGCGCAGGACAGCGGCCCGCACGGCGGCCAGAGGCAGAGCGGTTCTCACCAGGGTGTCGGGCGGGAACGTCGGGTCGTCGCCCTGCCCGAAAGGCGTGTACACTCTCGGCGCAATCTTCTGCTGAATACCGTCCTGCCGGATATCGCGCACCACGCCCACGATGCTCGTCCGCGAGCCGCCTTCTGGCTTGCTATCGTCAAAGCTCAGCCAGCGCGTTTCGGGATGGGCCTCGCCCGGCAGGAACTCGCGCACGAAGGCCTCGTTTACCACCGCGACCTTGGGCGATGTCGCCGTATCATTCCGATCGAACTCGCGGCCTTTCAGCGCGGCGCCGATGGTTTCGAAATAGCGCGGGGCGATTTTGGCTACATCTACGTCCACCGGTTCCATCGCGGTGCGCTCCGATCCGGGCACGCGAATGGTGGCGTCGGACGAGCCGCCGCCAAATAATCCGGGGAAAGCGCAACTCACCGAGTAGATGCCCGGAGTCGCAGCCAGCGTCTTCATCAACTGGTCCTGTGCTTGGCGGAGGTTCCCCTTCCACAGGCGCGGGAGATCCAGGCTGAACGCAATCACGCTTTGATTGCGGAAACCCAGGTCGACCGAACGCATGGCGAGCAGGCTGTGCCCGAACAAGCCGGCCATGGCCACCAGCACCACGCTGAACGCCACTTGCGCCACCACCAGAACGCGGCGCAGCATCGGGCGGCCGGCGCGGTCGAGCCCCCCCGAACGCAGCCCCGCGGCCGGGTTGACGGCAGTGGAGCGCAGCGCCGGCCCCAGGCCGAAGAGCAAAGCCGAGGCAGCGGAAATGGCGATGGTGAACCCGAGCACCGGCAGATCGGGCGCGCTGGAGAATGGGTTACCGGCCTCCTCCGGCAAGAAACTCGCGATCACGCGCACGCCGCAGGCGGCCAGCCCGATGCCCACCGCCGTGCCAGCGGCCGCGATCAGCAGCGTCTCGGTCAGCGCCTGGCGCACCAGGCGCGCGCGGGTGGCGCCGAGCGAAAGCCGCATGGCGATTTCCTTTTGCCGCGCTGCTCCCCGCGCCAGCAGCAGGTTCGCCACGTTGATGCACGCCGCCAGCAGCACCAGCGCCACCAGCGCCAACAGAACACCCAGCGGCTTGCCGAAATGTTCCCGCAACATCGAGAGGCCAACGCTCCCTTCGCGAATCTCCAACCGCTGCTCGATCGCCTTTTTGCGCATCGCGGAATCGTAACTCCGCCCGTAGATCGTTCTCAGATGCTGCTGCATCAGCACATCGAGCGCAGCCCGCACCCGCTGGACCGGCACGTCCGGCCGCACGCGCGCCAGCGGCATCAACCACCACATGTTCGGACTCATCGCCTGGCCGAAATGGGTCATCATCGCAGGCACCCAGATGTCGGTGTGCCGCTCCGGCGCCACACCGTGGAAACCCGGCGCGGCGACGCCGATCACGGTCAGCAATTGCTCATCGACAATAACGTTGCGGCCCAGCACGGCTGGGTCCGCGCCGAAACGATTTCGCCACAGGTCATAGCTGAGCACCGCCAGCGGATGCCCACCCGGAACGCGGTTGTCCTCGCCGGTGAACAGCCGCCCGATCACCGGCTGGATTCCCAGCACCTGGAAGTAATTGCCCGATACGAATTCCTGTTGCGCGAACTCGTCGCGGCCGCCCGCAGCCGCTACGAACCGTACCTTGGCTACGCCGCCGGTAGCGAGCACGCCGTTGAAAAGATCCGCGCGGCCTGCGATCTCTCTGTAGAGCGGCAGCGACACCGTCCCCGTTCCCCAACCGCCGGTGCGATGGATCGCGACCAGTTGCTCCGCATGCGCTACCGGCAACATGCGCAGCATCAGCGTGTGAAACAGCGAGAAAATCGCCGTGTTGGCTCCGATACCGAGCGCCAGCGAAACGACCGCCGCGGCCGTGAAGCCGGGGCTGCGGCGCAGGCCGCGCAGCGCGTAGCGGACGTCTTTGGCGAAACTTTCGAGCCGCGGGAAGCCGCGCTGGTCGCGATAGGCTTCCTTGGCGTGCGCCACGCCGCCGAACTCGCGGCGCGCGGCGGCGCGGGCTTCCGCCTCGCTCATTCCGCGCCGCCGGAATTCCTCCTCCATCATCTGCAGATGCAGGCCCACCTCATCATCCAGTTCGCCGTCGAGGCGTGCCCCGCGGATCAGCTCATGAAAGCGCATCCAAATTCCGGCCATGGGTTACTCCATCTCCGTCAGCCGCTCGAAGCGGTCCATGATGGCAACCGTGCGCGCCCAGTCCTCGGATTCTCTTTCCACCTGCCGGCGTCCCGCGGCCGTGATTTCGTAAAACTTGGCGCGCCGGTTATTGCCGGAGACGCCCCAGCGCGAGCGGATCCATCCGCGGTGCTCCAGCCGCAGCAGCGCCGGGTACAGCGTCCCCTGGTTCAGGTCCAGCATGCCGCCGGAGATCTGTTGAATCCGCTGCGCCAGCCCGAAACCGTGCTGCGCCCCCATGGTGGCCAGCGTCCGCAGCACCATCAGGTCCAGCGTGCCCTGGAGTATGTCCGTTTTGGCTTCTCTTGTAGACATCCAAAAGGAGTATGCGCTTGTTCCTTTAGAATGTCAAGAGGAGTAGCTCGTTGATTTTGGCCGGTTCTGGCCAGGTCGATTACGAAGGCTGTTTACGGAGGTTCAGCCGTTAACGGCGGGGCGGGCGTTCCGCTCTGTCTTGAGCGGCCTCAGATGAACATCTCCTCGTCCTGGGTCGCCATATCGGGGGGATATTTGCGGCCTTTCACGAAGGTGGAAACCGCGGCTGAAATTCCAGCCGCCACGCTGCTGGCTTCGCGCACCGGGCGCATGGCCGCGCGCTTCAGCGCGTCGCCCACTTCGCCCACCTGGTCCACCGCGTCGGTGACCGTGTCGTCGATCTGCGCCAATCGCGCGCGGGCGCGGTCGCCGGCATCCTCCACCAGTGCACCCAGGCGATCCACCTGCTCGCGGGTGGTGCGTGCGATCCCGGCCGCCTGCTCGGTGATTTCCGAGACTCTCGGGCGGTTTTCTTCAATCACCAGGTTTGCGTTTGCCGCCAGTGCCTTGGCGTGATCGATGAGCGGTCCGGCACGGTCAATGGCGGCGCTGGCTTTGTCCAGTGTGACGCGAGCCCTCTCCAGCGCCGGGCCGGCTTTTTCGATGGTGGCGCCGACGACCCGGATCTGCGGCGTGGCCGTGTCCATCAACACGTTGGCGCGTTCGATCATCGGATCGAGGCGCGCGATGGTTGGTTCGGCGCTGGCCAGGAAACCGGCGATCTTTGCCTGCAACTGGCCGAGGCCACGGGTAATCGCGACGGCTGCCACTGCTAGCACCACGAACGCAGCGGCCACCAGCACCACGCCCGCAGTCGCGATCCAGCGAAAAACTTCGTCGGTCATGCCGTCAGTTCCGTTCCGCCGCCCAATCGATCCTAAGCGTTACCCTCGCTGGGTGTCTGCGGCGCGCGCGCATCGCGATAGGCCTGCTTGCCCGCTTCCACCGCGTCGGCCAGGTTTTCCTTCTGGCGATTGAGGGCCTCTTTGCTTTTGTCGACCCAATCGGCCGCGGTCTGCTTCAAATCAGCGCTGCGCTGCTTCAGCAAATCGCCGCCTTCGTTGGCCTTACTGCGAAGATACTCGCGCGTTTCCTCACCGGACTTGGGAGCGAACAATATGCCGATGCCGACTCCCACGCCCAGGCCCAACAAGAATGCCGAAAGTCCGTTCTTATCCATCGTGTGCCTCCTGTTTCCTTCGGCTCAACCGTCTCTATCCGAGCCAATTTTCAGTATACTCCGCATAAGAACCTCCATCATGGCGGAAAAACCGGACCGGCGCCTGAACGCCGAACGATTGTGGACCTACGCACTGCGGCTGCTCGCGGGCAGGGCGTATTCCACCGGAGAGCTGCGCGAGAAATTGCGCCGCCGCGCGCAACGCGAGGCCGACGCGGACAACGCCGTGGCGCGCCTCAAGGATCTCGGCTACCTGGACGACCGCCGCTTCGCCGAATCCTTCGCCACCGCGCGCCTCTCCGGCGACAAGCTGGGAAGCACCCGCGTGGTCCAGGATTTGCGTCGCCGCCGCGTGGCGCCTGCGCTGGCCGAGCGCACCGTGCGCGACGTATATGCGGGCGTCGACGAGACGGCGCTGATCGAGGACTGGGTTCGCCGCAAGTACCGCCTCGCTGTGCGCGAAGGGCTTTTCGAAGAGGATAAGGACCTGGCTGCCGCTTACCGCCGCCTGCTGCATGCCGGTTTCAAGTCGGGCGAAATCCTGCGCGTCCTGAAACGGTTCGCCAAGAACCCGGAGCTGCTGGATGCGTGGGAACCACCGGAAGGGGAATCCGAGTAGGGCTCCGACCTTCGGCAAACCACTCCCGCACGGTCGTGGCTTAGCGCGCAGGCGCGAGCGTCAGCGAGCAAAAAATGCGCCCGCAAGCGGGCGTTGGCAAGCTGAAGCGTGCCCCACCTTGCCTATTCCCGAAGTTCGACGATGGTCGCGCCGGCGCCGCCTTCCTGCTGCGGGGCGGGGTAGAATTTCGCTACGTGCGGATGGCTGCTGAGCAGCTCCTGAATGGTCTTGCGCAGCACGCCCATGCCGAAGCCGTGTACGATGCGCACCCGCGAGGCGGTGGCCATCACGGCGCGGTCGAGGAACTCGTCCACCGCATCGCGCGCTTCCTCGGCGTGCCGGCCGATCACGTTGATCTCCTGGAACGCCGGCGATAACTGCGGAGCCGGCTTGTACGTCACGCCTTGCGGCAGCTTGGCAGGCGCGCCGCCGGTCTCCGGCAGCACCTCGATCACGTCGTCGCGCGAAACCTGCATGCGCAAGAAACCGGCTTCGACCTCGATGCGGTCGTTGGCAAGAAACCGCGTCACGCGGGCCGGTTCCCGCACGTCCTTCAGCCGCAGGCGCGCGCCCTCGGCGATGCGCAGCGGCTGGATGCGGTCCTGCCGCGAGTCGTCCTCGGTGGACAAAACGGTGGTTTCGAAATCGTCGCGCAGCTCGCGCTTGGCTTTGGAAACGCGCCGCTGCGCCTCCTGCTCGGCCTTGCGGCGCTCGCCCCCTTGCGCAATCTTTTCGATGGTCTCGCGTGCGTGCTCTTCAAAACGCTGGAGCGCCTCCTCGGTGCGGCGCTCCAGCTCCTTCAGCTTGACGGTTTCGCGCCGTTCCCACTCGCGGGCGATCTCTTTTTCGCTGCGCTCCTGGGCCATTAGTTTCTCGCGCAGGCTTTGCTCCAGGGCCTGGGTCTCCTTGACGCGCCGATCCAGCTCGCTCAGGAATCTCGTCACATCCCGCTCGCGGTCGCTCAGCGCCATTCGCGCGCGTCGCATGATGTCTTCCGGCATGCCGAGGCGCGTGGCGATTTCGAGGCCCGCCGACTTCCCCGGCAGCCCCAGTTGCAGATGGAACGTCGGCTCGAAGGTGCTTTCGTCGAACCCCATCGACCCGTTGACCACGCCTTCCGTCGATGCGCCGTAGATCTTGAGCGCCATCAGATGGGTGGAGACCAGCGTAAATGCGCCGGCCGCGCGGAAATGGTCCACAATCGCCACGCCCAGCGCGCCGCCTTCTTCCGGATCGGTGGCGGCGCCCAATTCGTCGAGCAGCACCAGCGTGCCGGGCGTCACATCCAGCGCCATTTCGCGAATGTTCGACACGTGCGCCGAAAACGTGCTGAGGTTTTCCTGGATCGACTGATAATCGCCGATGTCGGCCAGCACCTGCTCGAAGAGCGGGAATTCGGCTTCCGCCGCCGGCACCGGCACCGCGGCCTGCGCCATCAGGCTCAGCAGTCCCACGGTCTTGAGCGCCACCGTTTTGCCGCCGGTGTTGGGACCGCTGATGAGCAGCGTGCTGCGCTCGCGCGCCAGATCGAGCGAGACCGGCACAGGCTTGCCCTGGCGGCGCCGGAGCACGTCTTCGAGCAACGGATGGCGCGCCTCGCGCAGCAGCAGCCGTTCGCCGAAGCGCGGGATGACGCAATCGAACTCGATCGCGAAGCGCGCCTTGGCGAAAATCAGATCCAGCTCCGCCATAACTGCCAGCGTCTGCCGGATGGAATCGGCGTGGCCGCGCAGCCGGTCCGTCATCTCGAGCAGGATGCGGTGGACTTCGCGGGCTTCCTCTTCACAGAGCCGCACCAGCTCGTTGTTGAGATCGATCGTTTCCAGCGGCTCGACGAACAGCGTATGGCCGCTCGAGCTGGCGCCGTGAATCACCCCGTCCAGCTTGCGCCGCTGGCCGGCGATCACCGGCACCACGAAACGCTCATTGCGGATGGTGACGAACTCTTCCTGGAGGATGCCTTCCTCGCGGTGGGCTTTCAAGAAGCGCTCGAGCGATTCCTGAATCGCTTTCTTCTGCCGCTCCGCGTCGCGGCGCAGCCGCGCCAGCGCCACACTGGCGTGATCGGCCACCGTGCCATCGGGCAGGATCTTGCCTTGCAGGTCCTGCAACAGGGCGCGAAAATCGCCGATCGATTGGCCGCGCAGGCCGAGCCGAGGGAAGCGGCCAACCGTAGCCGTGAGCACCGACTTCGCGTCCGCCGCGCGATCGAGCAGCGTGAACAGGTCGAAGATCTCTTTGGGCTCCAGGCCGGCGCCTTCGATGTGCAGTTTCTGCGCCGCCGGCTCCACGTCCGGCAGGCCACCGAAGTCGATGCGGATGGCCGCGCCGCGGGCGGCCTGCTGCGGGCGGGCCGCGGAGCGCAGATATTCGATGGCTTCCCCGGCTTCGGCCAGGTCGTCCAGCAGGCGCTCGCGGCCCGTGTGCGGCTCGACCTTCTCCAGTTCGCGGCGCCCCATCGGGCTGGCCACATAACGGCCCACGAGCTGAAGCAGCGATTCGAATTCGAGCACTTCCGCGCTGGTTTTCAAATGAGGAATCCCGAGGATGGAGACGGATTCGCGGGCCGGGCCGGGCATGCCGGGCGCTGTAGGGGCGAGGCACGCCTCGCCCGCGTGTCGCGCGACGAGACGCGATTGTAATTGCGAGATGCCGTCACTCAGTCCACTCCGGTCTTTTTGCTGCGCCGCTCGGTGAGTATCGTGTCGTGCCACACGCCGTCGCGCTTGGCGATGCGCTCGCGCCGCCTCACGGTTCGAAAGCCGCATCGCGCCTGAAGCGCCAGGCTAGCCGCGTTCTCGGCAATCGTGGCCCCTTGCAGGGTCCAGATCCCGTGAGACTCGGCAGATTCGATGACCGCCTCCAGCAGAGCCCGACCCACGCCGCGGCCCCGCGCTGCGGCCGCGACATAGATCCCAACTTCCGCGACGCCCGCGTAACAGGAGCGCTGCGACACCGGACTCAGCGCGGCCCAACCGAGAACCGTGTTCTCCCGCGCCACCAGTCGCGAATGGGGTAATCGCGCTCGATTCCACTCTTCCCACGATGGAGCTGCGATTTCAAAGCTCCCCACCCCGGTGGCCAGCCCTTCTTCGTAAATCGCGCGCACGTCCGGCCAGTCATCCGTTTTCATGACTTCGATTCGAAAAGGCATCGGCTTTGCTTCAGTCTACAACTTGGGCTCGGAGTCTTGTGCGGAGCGGTTCACTATTTTACCTTGCGTCGCGGAAGTGACGTCTCGCTGCCATCCATAACACCGCAGCCAGCACCACCGAGCATGCCGGGATGAGGTACATGGCCTGATGCAGGCCGATG
>DASWZP010000091.1:0-13693 GCA_036404395.1 Bryobacteraceae bacterium
AGGATTTCGAGCTGGCCAGCTACACCCGCGAGGGCATGATCTGGGACCGCCAGATGCTCGAGGAAGGGCCAAAGCCGACGCAATACAAATGTTAGATACGGTCTTGTTTTACAGTTTCGCGGTGCTGGTGCTGGGCGGCGGAATCCTCACCATCACCCGGCGCAATGCCGTGCACAGCGCCATTTCGCTGATTGTTTCGCTGCTCGGCGTGGCCGGGCTGTACTTGCTGCAAGCGGCGGAGTTCCTGTTCGCGGTGCAGATTGTGCTCTACGTGGGCGGCATCATGGTGCTGTTCCTGTTCGTCATCATGCTGGTGAACCTGGATGACGCGGCAAAGGTTCGCGAATACAACCGGCAATGGCCGGTGGCGCTGGCTGCGGTAGCAGCGGTGGCAGCGGAACTCGGCTATTTCTTCCATCGCGGCGCGGCGTCGTTCCACATCGCCGAAGCTGCTGGCGCTGTACCGGTTGCCACCGGCAACACCGAGGCGCTAGCCGATTCGCTGTTCTCCGAATACCTGCTGCCATTTGAGATTGCGTCGCTAGTGTTGCTGGTGGCGGTGGTGGGCTCGGTGATCATGGCCAAGAAGAGGATCTGACGATGCATCCGGTGACGACGGTTCATTACCTGGCGTTGAGCGCGGCACTGCTGCTCATCGGGACCATCGGCGTGCTGACGCGCCGCAACATCGTCGTGATTCTGATGTCGATCGAGCTGATCCTCAACGCGGTGAACATCAACCTGATCGCGTTTTCGCATGCCTGGCACAACGTGGGCGGCCAGGTTTTCGCCATTTTCGTCATTACGGACGCGGTCGCCGAAGCGGCCGTCGGGCTGGGCATCCTGATCGCGCTGTTCCGCAACAAGGAAACGGTGCAGGCCGACGAAATCGATTTGCTGAAGTGGTAGGAGATTTTACGTGGTAGGAAAGCCGTGAATTTTCTCGACCTGATCTGGATGATTCCGCTGTTCCCGCTGGCCGGCGCGCTGCTGATGCTGCTCGTGGGCAAGCTGCTCGATCCGCAGCCGCCATCCGACGTAGCGGTGGCGCCGGGCGTCGAACAAAGTGGGGCAGGCGCTCCGCCTGCCAACTCCCACGGCCATCACCATCCGGGCCCCTTGCAAAATCTCATCCGCTTCATCTGCCCCGGCATGGTGCTGGTCTCCTTCATCTTTTCCGCCGGCGCGGTCTGGCAGCTCGCCCATCTCCCCACCCGGTTGCACCAGGTGATTCAGTTCACCTGGATTGCCGCCATGCCGTTCCACATGGCCAACGGCCACCTCGCCACTTTCCAGGTGGATTGGGGATTTCTGCTCGACCCGCTGAGCTCGGTGATGATCCTGGTGGTGACCGGCGTCGGCTTCCTGATTCACGTCTATGCCACCGGTTACATGGCGCACGACAACGGGTTTTATCGCTTTTTCGGATATTTCAACCTGTTCATCTTCTTCATGCTGATGCTGGTGCTGGCCAACAACTACACGCTGCTGTTTGTCGGTTGGGAAGGCGTGGGGCTGTGCAGTTACCTGCTGATCGGCTTTTACTTCCACAAGAAATCGGCGGCGGACGCCGGCAAGAAAGCGTTCATCGTCAACCGCGTGGGTGACACCGGCTTCGTGCTCGGCATGCTGCTGATGCTTTCGGTGCTGGGCACGGTGCGGTTCACCGACGTCAACGCCGCGCTGCGCAGCGGGCAATTTCCCGTGGAAGCCGGTTACGGCGTGCTGACGGCGATGGCGCTGCTGATGTTTTTCGGCGCCACCGGCAAATCGGCGCAGGTTCCACTGTACGTCTGGTTGCCGGACGCCATGGAAGGTCCCACGCCGGTCTCGGCTTTGATCCATGCGGCCACCATGGTGACGGCGGGCGTGTACATGGTGGCGCGGTCTTCGGCGCTGTTCCAGTTGACGCCGGTGGCGGGCATGTGGGTTGCCGCGATCGGCGCTTTCACGGCGATTTTTGCCGCTACCATCGCGCTGGTGCAGAACGATATCAAACGCGTGCTGGCGTACTCGACGGTCAGCCAGCTCGGCTATATGTTTCTGGCGCTCGGCGTGGGCGCGTATTGGGTGGCCATCTTCCACCTGTTCACGCACGCGTTCTTCAAGGCCCTGCTCTTCCTTGGTTCGGGCTCGGTGATCCACGCCATGAGCGGCGAGCAGGATATGCGCTACATGGGCGCTTTGAAGAAGAAGATCCCCGTGACGCACTGGACCATGTGGGTGGGCTCGGTGGCGATCGCCGGCATCCCGGGTCTGGCCGGGTTCTTTTCCAAGGACGAAATTCTGTGGCAGGCGTTCAGTTCGCCCAAAGGCTCGACGGTGCTGTGGCTGGTGGGACTGGTGACGGCGGCGATGACGGCGTTCTACATGTGGCGGCTGATGAACATGACGTTCTACGGCCAGTCGCGCGTGAAGCCGGAGGTGGCGGCGCACGTTCACGAGTCGCCGGCGGCGATGACCTGGCCGCTGATCGCCCTGGCGGCGGGCAGCGTGCTGGCGGGCTGGCTCGGCGTGCCCAAGCTGTGGTCGATTTTCGGCGAAGGCTTCCGCGCGTTTCCGCGCTGGCTGGAGCCGATGTTTGCGTTGGCCGGCTCCGAGAGTGAGCATCCCGCATCCACCGAATGGTCGCTCATGATTCTATCCGTGGCCGTGGCCGCCGGCGGAATTTCGCTGGCCTATTATCTTTATTCGAAGCGTGCGGACATTCCTGATCGCATAATGACGCGCTTCCGCCCGCTGCACACGGTTCTCTACAACAAATGGTACGTGGACGAGATCTACGATTTCCTTTTCGTCAACGGTCTGGGCAAGGGCGGCGGCAGCGCCATGGCGGAGTTCGACCGCACGATTGTAGATGGCGGCGTCAATGGCGCGGGCTGGCTGACGCGCGCGAGCGCGAAGCTCTCCATGTGGTGGGACACCTGGATTGTCGATGGCGCGGTGCGCTTCACCTCGTTTTCCGTCAAGCTGCTTTCTTATCCGGCGTGCCTGCTGGAGAGCGGCCGGGTGCAGACTTACGCGCTGTTCGTGGTGGTCGGGGTGCTGGCGTTCTTGGGGTATTACGTCGCGAGGTAAGCTATGGACCAGCACATCCTCAGCATCGTTCTTCTCACCCCGCTGGCCGGCCTCGCGGTGTTACTCTTCCTGCCTGCTTCGAACCGGGGCCTCATCCGCATTTGGGCCAACCTGACCAGCCTGGCCGGCTTCCTGGTCTCCCTGCCGCTGGTATTCCGTTTCGACAAAAACATCGCCGGCTTCCAGTTCGAGGAGCACTTCGACTGGATTCCGTCCTTGGGCGCGCACTATCACCTCGGGATGGACGGCATCAGCCTGTTGCTGGTGATGCTCACCACGTTGATGGGCTTCATCGCCACGCTGTGTTCCTGGTCCGCCATCGAGGACCGCGCTAAGGAATACTATGCCATGTTCCTGCTGTTGCAGACGGGCATGATCGGCGTCTTCATTTCGCTAGATTTCTTCCTGTTCTACGTTTTCTGGGAGCTGGTGCTGGTGCCGATGTACTTCATCATCGGCATCTGGGGCGGCCCGCGCAAGCTGTACGCCGCCATCAAGTTCTTCCTGTACACGCTGGCCGGCTCGGTGCTGATGCTGCTGGGCATTCTGACGCTCTACTTCCAGCACTACGCGCAGTTCGGGTTCTACACCTTTGAAATCGCGGAGCTGATGAAGCTCAACCTGCCGCTCCACTTGCAGCAGTGGGTGTTCTGGGCATTCTTCCTGGGCTTCGCCATCAAGGTGCCGATGTTCCCGTTCCACACCTGGCTGCCGGATGCGCACGTGGAGGCGCCCACAGCCGGCTCGGTGATCCTGGCGGCGGTGCTGTTGAAGATGGGGACTTACGGCTTCCTCCGCTTTTCGCTGCCGCTGCTGCCCGGAGCGTCGATCGATCAAACCATCGTGCAGATTCTGGCGGTGCTCTCTATCATCGGCATTGTTTACGGCGCGCTGGTGAGCCTGATGCAGCAGGATTGGAAGAAGCTGGTGGCGTATTCTTCGGTCAGCCACCTGGGTTTCTGCACGCTGGGGATTTTCTCGCTGAACCCGAACGGAATCGCCGGCAGCGTGTTGCAGCAGATCAACCACGGCATTTCGACCGGCATGCTCTTCCTCGTGATCGGCGTGATCTACGAGCGCCGGCACACGCGCGAGATCAAGGAATACGGCGGCCTGGCGCACGTGATGCCGCGCTTCGCGACCATCTTCGCCATCGCCATGCTCAGCTCGGCGGGGCTGCCGCTGCTCAACGGGTTCGTCGGCGAGTTCACCATTTTGCAGGGCGCGTTTGAAGCCAACCGCATCTGGGCGGCGTTCGCGGTAACCGGCGTGATTTTTGGCGCGGCGTACCTGCTGTGGCTTTACCAGCGCACCATGCTGGGCCAGATCACCAACGCGAAGAATCTGGTTCTCCATGATCTGAACCTGCGCGAAGTGGCCTTGTTCCTGCCGCTGATCGCGTGGGCGATCTGGATCGGCGTTTATCCCAAACCGTTTTTCGACGTGCTGCGCCAACCCGTGACGCAAATAGTGGAGCGCGTGCGGCCGGGGTATTTTGACGCCCAGCAGCAGGCCGGTTGGCAGGCGAAGGCGCCTGCCCCACTCGCCCGCAGCAAGGTGGGACAGGCGCTTCCGCCTGTCAACCCTCCAGCCATCCTGGCGCGCAATGGAGGTGTCCGGTGAACCCGTTCAGCCAGTTCTTCACTTCCACCGATTACCTCACCATCATTCCGGCCGTGCAACTGGCTCTGTTCGGTTGCGCCATTCTGCTCTTCGACGCCTTCGAGGATTTCCTCTTCGGCGGTCCGCAGCATCGGAAGAGGCTGGTGTTCGGCGTGCTGGCGGCGGAAGTCTTCGCCGGCCTGGGCCTGGTGAAACAGCAGATGCACCTGGGGCCGGACGGATTGATTTCCGGATTCGGCGGCTCGGTCACGGTGGATGGCTTCGGCATTTTCTTCAACTGGATCTTCCTCATCGCGGCGGTGATCGTCGCGGTGGTGTCGTACAAGTATCTCGAGATCGCGGGCGAGCATCACGGCGAATATTACAGCCTGGTGCTGTTCGCTCAATGCGGCATGTATTTCCTCGCCACCGGCTCGGACCTGGTGACGCTGTTCATCGGACTGGAGCTGATGGCGCTGTGCTTCTACGTGATGGTCGGCTTCCTGCGCACCGATAAGCGCTCCAACGAGGCGGCCATGAAGTACCTGCTTCTGGGCGCGTTTTCAACCGGCCTGCTGGTGTACGGTTTCTCGGTGATGTACGGACTGACCGGATCCACCAAGCTGGCCGACATCGCGAACCGGCTCTCCGCGATGCCCGCGTGGGACCCGATCGTGTATCTGGCGATGGCCACCACGGCCGCGGGGCTGCTCTTCAAAATCTCCGCCGCGCCCTTCCACATGTGGGCGCCGGATGCCTACGAAGGCGCGCCCACCACGGTGACGGCGTATCTTTCGGTGGCTTCCAAAGCCGCTTCCATCGCCTTCCTGGTGCGCATTTTCATGGGCCCGCTGGCGGCCTCGCGCGCGGCTTGGGAGCCGCTGCTGGCGCTGGTTGCGGTGGCCACGCTCACCATCGGCAACTTGGCCGCCATCAACCAGACCAATATCAAGCGCCTGCTCGCCTACAGTTCGATTTCGCACGCCGGTTATATGCTGCTCGGACTGGTGGCCGGCAATGAGACCGGCATCACCGGTATTGCGGTCTACGTGATGGTGTACAGCTTCATGAACCTGGGCGCCTTTCTGGTGGTCGTGTCGCTGCGTCGGAAGAACATTATCGGCGAGGACCTGGACGATATCGCCGGCCTGATGCATAAGAGCCCCGGCCACGCCGTGTTGATGCTGATTTTCCTGTTGTCGCTGGCCGGCATTCCGCCTACCGCCGGCTTCCTCGGCAAGTATTATATTTTCCTGGCGCTGATCCAGACCGGCCACTACGCGCTGGCCGTCATCGCCACGCTGTACGTCGCGGTGGCGATTTACTACTACTTCAAGATTGTGCGCAGCATGTTCACGCGCGAGGAGACCGAGAAGGCTCCGCTGGCCACCAGCCTCGGGTTGCGCCTGGCGCTGGGCGTCAGCGGCTTCTTCACCCTGGCCATCGGCATTTACCCGGAGCCGTTCCTGCGGCTGGCGCAGACTTCGCTGTTGCGGTAAGGACGCTATGCAGGCAATCTTCTCCAACCCGTTGTTCATGCCGGTGGTGCTGACGCTGGCCATCGTCGCGCTGGTTCCGCTGATCGCCGGCTACCTGACGCTGGTCGAACGGAAAGTGCTGGCCGATTTCCAGGTGCGCCTCGGACCCATGCGCGTAGGACCGCACGGCCTTTTGCAACCCATCGCCGACGCCTTGAAGCTGGTGCTCAAGGAAGACATCATTCCCACTGGCGCCGATCGCGGCATCTTCTGGTTCGCTCCCATGATTCCCACCGTCACCGGGCTCACCGCAATCGCCATGCTGCCGCTGGCGCACAACCTTTACGTGGCGGACGTCAACGTCGGTTTGCTGGTGATCGCAGCCACCTCCGCGGTGGGCATCCTGGGCATCATTCTCGGCGGCTGGGCTTCCAACAGCCACTATTCGCTGCTGGGCGCGCTGCGGAGTGCGGCGCAACTGGTGAGTTACGAAGTGGCGCTGTCGTTCGCGCTGCTTTCGGCAGTTATGGTCTCCGGCACGCTCAGCATGCAAGGCATCGTCCGGGCGCAACTGGAGCACGGCGTGTGGGGCATTTTCGCCAACTACGGCTTCATGATCGTGCCGTTCGCGGTTTACATCGTCTCCGCCACCGCGGAAACCAACCGCGCGCCGTTTGACCTGCCGGAAGCTGAATCGGAATTGGTGGCGGGTTTCCACACCGAATACAGCGGCTTTCGCTGGGCGCTCTATTTTCTTGCCGAATACGCCAACCTGCTGGTGGTTTCCGGCGTAGCCGTGACGCTGTTCCTGGGCGGCTGGCTGCGGCCGTTCCCCAACGTGGCGTGGCTTGAAATGCCGTTCAACGTGATGTTCCCGGTGGTGCTGTTCATCGGCTCCGGCGCGATGACCTTTCCCATGGTGAAACGCATGCCCTATCCGCCGCACCGCATATTTCTGGTGCTGGTAGCGCTGACACTCCTGCTGCTCGGTGCTCTGTTCGCGGTGCCGGTGGTGAACCACGCCGTCATCGGCCTGTTCTGGTTCCTCTTCAAGGTCTCCTCGATCATTTATCTGCTGATCTGGTTTCGCGGCACCTTCCCGCGTTTCCGCTATGACCAGTTGATGAACATCGGTTGGAAGATCGCTATCCCAGTCGGCATGGCCGCCGTCCTGATCAACGCGCTGTTAGGCATGATCGGCAGGCAGGGCGCGTAAGGCGCGGCGTCACCGCATCGGCCTACTCGCCCGCGAATCTGGCGGTGTCCTAAAATAGAAGTCATGCTGCGCCTGCGCTTGACGAATCCCGTCCCCGAGAGCTTGGCCCACCACTTACCCTTCCCCCATTTGCGTCCGGAGTTTCCGGTCAAGCCCAGAGTCGAGCCCAAGACCGGACGACAGTTCCAGGTGATTAGCCTCCCTCAGAAGGATGGCTCATTCGTGGCCTCCGTTGTCGAGGCTCCGATGATCCGCGTCTACAACCGATCTCGCAAGGTAGCCGAAGACAAGGCTTCGCAGAGATTTCTCAAGACGCCGGATCCTTATGCTTACAAGCGCCATCCGCTGGCGACCAGTAAGGTAGTAACTATCGACATGGAGTATGACCGGGACGCCGCGGCCTTCGTAACCTACGTGAAGGAGCTGCACCGGATGTCCAGCTTCGGCGAAACGGAGGCAGCAGCGCTCGACAATACGGCCGAGATGATCCGCGGCTACATCAAGTCGATGGAGGCAAATCGAAAGAGAATCCCTCTCGCCGCTCCAAAACTGGCGGAACTGAAACGGCTCGTCGGGCTATCTTGATGTCCTCCGACCCAACGGTTTCAGGCAAAGATGCCGTCAGGGCATTGAGCCAGCTTGGCTTTCGACTCGACCGGGTAGAGGGCAGCCACCACATGATGGTGAAAGATGGACATCCGCACACAGTTCCCGTCCCCGTTCATGGATCGAGACCACTTCCGAGAGGCACTCTGGGAAGCATCATTCACATGTCTGGTGTCGGGAAGAGGCGGTTCTTCGCAGCGCTGAGGTGATCGACCGGCGCCGTCACCGCCTCACCGCCAACGCCGCCGTTACCAAACTCAGGAACTCCGCTTCGCGGTCAATCGTCATCCGCACCTTCAGCCAGTAGATCTCGAGCGGCGCGATAGCTTCTCGGAAACCGGCGCAGAGATTGACGGCGTCTTTCTGGGTGGTAACCAGCGCGGTTGCGCGCGCGGCGCCGGCCTGGTGCGCCATCGAGCGAAGCTCGCGCGCGCGATAGCGGTGGTGGTCGTCGAATTCGAACCATGCGGCGGGCCGCATGCCGAGCCGCTCCAGGGTGCGCCGGAACGATTGCGGATTGCCCAAGCCGGAGAAGCAGCCGGCGGCTCCAAACGGAGGCCGGTCGATCGGATGGCTGGCGCCGGTGGCCGCATCCACCCAGGCTTCCGGCTCGATGCCGGCGCAGAAAATCGGTGCATGCGGGTTGGCTTCGCGCACGGCGTTTTCGATCGCCCTCGCCAGATCGGAAAACTGGCTGCGGGTGATGACGATGGCGCCGGCGCGCGAGAGACTCGAAACCGGCTCGCGCAGGCGGCCGAGCGGGAAAACATAGCCGCCGCCGAAGGGATCCAGAGCATCGATCAGAACGATGTCGAGGTCGCGCGCCAGGCGCGTGTGCTGGAAGCCATCGTCGAGCAGGAAAACGTCGGCTGGGAAACGAGCGAGGAGAAGCGCGGCGGCGCGGGCACGGTCGGCGCCGATGCCGACGGCAGCCAGGCCGGAACGGATGAAGATCTGCGGCTCGTCGCCGGACTCCTCGATGCTCACTGGAGCGCCGGGCGCGACCGCCAGATCGCCCGCCAGCGCGTGGCGGCCGTAGCCGCGGGTAAGGATAGCGGGCGTGTGGCCGGCGGCGCGAAGCAATCCGGCGAGGTGCAGCACGCATGGCGTTTTGCCCGTGCCACCCATGCTGAGGTTGCCCACGCTGATCACGGGAACACCCAGCTTAGTGGGGCAGGTCCCCGACCTGCCAGCCCCGGCCAATTCCCAAACGCGCGCGAGCGGCAGACCCAGTGCGTGCCACGGCTGCGCGCGGCGATGGCGGGGCAGGTGGGTATCGTACAGTTGGCGCATCGAAGCGACGGCGCCGGCGCTGGCGCCACGGTGGGCTTCCGCGCACTCGAGCGCCAGGCGGCCGATGCGAGCGCGCGATTCGGAATCCGAGAGCAGCCGCGAAACAGCGTCGCCCAATTCTTCCGGCCGCGCGATTTCGACCGAGGCGCCGGCTGCGCGGAAATCATCGGCAATGGCGTGAAAGTTCTCCATGTGCGGGCCCGTGACGACCGGCTTGGCGAACAGCGCCGGCTCCAGAATGTTGTGGCCGCCGCGCGCCGCCAGCGTGCCGCCCATGAAAACGACGTGCGCGGCGGCAAACAAGCCGGATAGTTCGCCAATGCTGTCGAGCAGCAGCACGCCCGGCAGAGCGCTGAGCGATTCCGCGTCCAGGCGAGAACGGCGAACGAACGGGATGCCCGCCCGTGCCAGCTTCTCCGCCGCCACGGCGAAGTGCTCCGGCTTGCGCGGCGCCCAGATCAGTAGCAGGCCGCTGTGGCGCGCGGCCACGGCGCGATAAGCTTCGATCACCGCCGCGTCTTCATCGGCGTCGCCGGCGGCTGGAGGCACTGTGCTGGCGGCGATCCAGACGTGTTGGGGGCCGAGACGCTCGAGCAACACCATCACCGGCGATTCCGGCGCCGCGGGACGGGCATCGAAATCATACTTGAAATTGCCGGCAGTGCGCACCGCGGCCGGCTGCGCGCCGAGCGAGAGATAGCGCTGGCCGATCTCGTCGGTCTGGGCGAGGACGGCATCCGCCGCCGGCAGCACGGCGCGGAAGAACCAGGCCAGCCGCCGGTAGCGAGGGTAGGCGCGATCGGAAATGCGCGCATTGACGATGGCGAGCGCGGCGCCGCTGCGCTTCACCTCTCGGAAGAAATTGGGCCAGATCTCGGTTTCGGCGACGATCACCAGCGACGGGTTCAGCCGGCGCAACACGCGGCGGACCGCGAACACCAAATCCACCGGCGCGTAAAAAACGCCGTCGGCCAGCTCCCTCAGTTTGTCCTGCGCGGCAGCTTGACCGGCGATGGTGCCGGTGGAAACGAACAGCCGCGTCTGCGGGAACCCGGCGCGCATGCGTCGGAGGAACTCGATCGAACTCAAAACCTCGCCCACGGAAACCGCGTGGAACCAGATGGCGCCGGGACCGGTCTGAGTAAGTGAGCCGGGAAGAAAACCGAAGCGTTGCGGCAAACTCGCCCAGTAGCCGCGGCTGCGCACGCCGCGGAATAGGAAATACAATAGGAGGACGGGAAGCGCAAACGCCTGGCAAACTCGATAGAGGGAATAAATGCCTTTTGTTTTCAAACGTTTGGCTCTTTTAATGAGTATAACTGTGGCGCTCGCGGCGGACAAGGAGCAAGCTTTCCATGCGCCCGCCGCAGCCAGTATGGCGCATCGCCAGACCGTCGGTCAGGTGACCATCGGCGCGGAAACCTATGTCGCGGGCGACAAGGTGAGGGCCGCGTTCGGCAGGCTGGTGCCTTACGACTATGGCGTGTTGCCGGTGCTGGTGGTGATCCAGAATGACAGTCGCGAGAGCATCCGGCTGGACCAGATGACTGCCGAATACGTCGGCCCGCACGGCAGCCGCGTGACTGCGACTCCGTCGGGAGACGTCAAGTATGCGCGCCCTCCTCACCGGCCCGACCTGGGCACTGCCCCACCGATGCCGATACCCATCAAGAAGAAAAACCCGCTGGCCGCGCCGGAGATCGAGGGCCGCGCGCTGGCGGCGCAGATGGTGGCGCCGGGCCTGACAGCCAGCGGCTTCCTGTATTTCGAGACCCAGTTGCAAAACGGCGCGACCATTTACCTCAGCGGATTGACGGAAGCGCGCTCCGGCAAAGAGCTGTTCTATTTCGAGATTCCCGTGGAGTAGCCGCGGCGGAAACCGAAGACCTTTTCCCTCCTTTTCCTACCAAACGATTGCCAGCGGGCGCACGGGGGCGCCGGTGGCGCCGCGGATCTTCAGCGGGGCGGCCACCAGCAGAAACGTCCACAGACCCGCGGCGGCCAGCTCTTCCAGGTTCAGGCACTCGAGGATATGGATGCCGCTTTCCACCAGCAGGTGGACATGCACCGGCATTCCAGCGTCCGGCACTTTCTCGAAAGCCAGCGTGTCCGATCCGGCGGCGAAGACGCCGTGCCGGCTTAACCACTCCGCACCGGCTCTGGCCGGGCCCGGACCGCGCACTTCGGACACGAATTTCGCCGCGTCGTGGAAATAGCGCGCCCAACCGGTGCGGAGCAACACCACGTCGCCGCGCTCGACGCCGATTCCTCGCGCGCGCGCGGTCTCTTCCAGATGCCCGGGCGTGATTTCGAAATCCGCCGGCAGCGCATCCACTCCCTGGTGGCCTGCGATGTCGAGCAGGACGCCGCGGCGAACGATCGGCGCGACCGTGTCGATTGCGTGCGTGCTTAAGCCCTGCTGGCACGACTGGGCGGGCGCGGCCTCGATGCCGCCGAACAGCTTGCCGCCGCAGGAAAAATGGCACAGGGCGTCGATGTGGGTGCCCACGTGGCTTCCCAGCGCGAGCGCATCCGCGGCGGAACTGTTTCCCGCGGGCCCAACGTAATCGCCGTGCTGCTTCACCAGCCCAAACAGGAACGGAGGATGCGAGGGGTGATGCGGCATCCCGGGAAAGTAGGGCTGGGCCAGGTCGAAAACCCGCGCGGCGCCGATTGCTTCATAGAGTGGCTGCATCTTCAGCAAACTGTACCACGCTCCGGCGGGTTAGGGCCGGCGTCGCGATAACCCGCGCCAACCGCTCCCTGACGGAGTGGCCTCTGGGACCAGCTCGGATGCGTTTCAGAGCCGCGATCTGACAGGCACTTACGCTTGGGGAGCCAGTACCTTCGAAAGAAGCCTAAGAGCTTTTCCGGTGCTGGAATTGGGGAAACATCAGAAGCAACTTGGGGTGCGCTGCACGACTAATAACCCTATCCTAACTGGTAGGACCATGACCAGCGAGAATGTAATGGTTCAGGTCGATGGCAGGTCGTTGTCTGCTGGCAACCCGGACTGGGCGGAGGTTGAGTTTGGTCAGTTTCAGACGATCTCCGATCGCGCAAATCGACTCCTAAGTCGAAAAGGAAACTTCGACGTGGATTTCAAGACTTCGATCTCGGGGTTGGTGAGCGACGATTTGGTTAGCTTTGCCAATTCGGCCACGGGCGGAGCCATCCTGATTGGCGTTAGCCGGACCAGGCATGGAAACGGCGGACAGAAAACCGCATTAATCGGGTGCGCGGTCGGAGATAGGGAAAGGCTGGAGATTCTGGCCAAGGCGAACCAGTGCGTGCCGCCGGTGTCAGTTTCGATCTTCGTGGAGAACTGTGCCGAAAAGCCGTTTTATCGAATCGAGATTCCGTCCGGCTCGCACAAGCCCTATTGCACATCGGGAGGAACCTATAAAATCCGGGGCGACGGACGAAACGAGATGTTGTACCCGGCCCAACTTCTCGCTCTGTTTCTGGAAGCCGAGGGCGTGGAGCTTGTCCGGTGGTTTCAGCAAGCGACAACCAGCTTTGGAAGCGCCGCGCGGGAGAGCAAACCGCGCGCCACTGCAAGACAGGGGCATTGTAACCAGTTTGTGTGGGATATACAGGGTAGTATCGCGGACTCGTTAGGAGCACCAACTGCGGACGGTTCCTTTGCGGAGAGTGACGCCGCCCGAACCGGCGCTTTCCCGGGAGGGGCGCCTGAATCGTACGTCCGCTTGAGCAGCCAGGATTTATGTGGGTTTTTGATGCGACTGCCGTGACCGGGGCCGATCCATCGACAGCCTGAAGGAGCGGAGGATACATACCGATATAGCGAAGAAGGAATAGGTTATGCAAGAGTGCAAGGTTCTGCTTCTTGGAAATAGTCTCGGCGATGCACGATTGGTGCAGGAGATGCTGGCGGACGCCGCAAACAGCTTGTTTCGCGTGCACACCGCCGACTGCCTGGTGGCAGCCTTAAACGCGCTGGCGCAGCGGAGATTCGATGTGGCGCTGATCGATCTGGGCTTGGCGGACTCGCACGGGCTGGACACGTTGTTGACCGTCCAACGCCACGCGTCGGGACTGCCTATCGTGGCGCTCACGGGGCTTGACAGCGAATCGACGGCCCTGGCTGCCGTAGAGCGGGGCGCCCAAGACTGCCTTGCGAAGGGCGCGCTGACGGCCGAATCGCTGGCTCGTGCCCTGCAGTACGCCATGTTGAGGCGGCACAATGCCTCCGGGCCAGCGGAGGCTCAGATGGCTGCCATAGTGGGCTTCCTCGGCGCCAAAGGCGGGGTAGGCGCAACCATCCTCGCGTGCCATTGGGCCATCGAGCTGCGGCGGCAGACCCAAAAGAAGGTGTTGCTGATCGATCTCGACACCAGTTCCTCTTCGGCGTCGTTCTTGATGGACGTCCATTCCGACTACACGACCGCGGAGGCGT
>DASWZP010000092.1:0-2090 GCA_036404395.1 Bryobacteraceae bacterium
ATTGGCAGGTCGGGGACCTGCCCCACTAGCCGTGAGATAGTGGAAGTTGCTCAACACAATTTTCAATTCTGAAACCGCTGGGGCACAGAATGCCGGCTAGCGGTCTCTTCATCACCTTCGAGGGCCCTGACGGCTCGGGGAAAACCACGCAGGTGCGGCGGCTGGCGGCGCGGCTGCGGGAGATGGGGCGAACGGTGCTCGAGACGGCGGAACCGGGCGGCACGCCGATCGGCGCCAAAATTCGCCGCATTCTGCTCGATGGCGCCAACCAGGAACTGTGCCCCACCGCTGAGCTGCTGCTCTACTTCGCTTCGCGAGCGCAGAACGTGGATGAGTGGATTCTGCCGGCGCTCGGGCGCGGCGAAGTGGTGCTGGCCGACCGGTTCACGGATTCGTCGCTGGTCTACCAGGGCTACGGGCGCGGGCTGGGCGCGGAGAATGTGATGGCGCTCGACCGCATTGCCTGCCGCGGCCTGAAGCCGCACCTCACGCTGCTGGTGGATATCGATGCGGAGACCAGCCTGGCGCGGGCGCACGCGCGCAACCAGGCCGAAACCAGCAGCGAGACGCGCATGGACGAGCAGTCGCTCGAGTTCCATCGTGCGGTCTATCGCGCTTACCACGAGCTCGCCGCGCGCGAGCCGGAGCGGGTGAAGCTGGTGGATGGCCGCGCCGGTATGGATGAGATCGAGGCCGCCATCTGGCGGCTGGTTAGCGCGTATGTTTGACAACTTCTGGGGTAACCCGCAGGTGACGCAGGCGCTGGAGCAGATGGTGGCGCAGGACCGGCTGGCGCAGACGCTGCTCTTCGCTGGGCCGGAAGGCGTCGGCAAAGCCACGCTGGCGCGACGCCTCGGCGCGCGCCTGCTGCCGCGGCCGGCGGCGATCGAGCAGGACGATCTGAGCCTGGAAGCCAATCGGGAAGCCGTGACCGGGCGCGAAAAGTGGACCGCCGACAAGCGCAACGAAGATCCGCTGCTGTTCTCGAGCCATCCCGATTTCGTGACCTTCGCGCCGGATGGGCCGCTGCGGCAGATCACCATTCAGCAGGCGCGCGAGCTGAAGGAGCGCGCGCCGTTCCTGCCGCACCAGGGCGCGCGGCGCATTTTCCTGATCGACCACGTGGACCGCGCCAACGACCAGGCCGCCAATTCGCTGCTGAAGACGCTGGAGGAGCCACCGCCGCACCTGATCCTCATCATGACGGCGGAAAACGCTTACGATCTGCTGCCCACCATCCGCTCTCGCGCGGTGCCGTTCCAGTTTACGCCGCTGGCGCGGGAGGAGATGGAGCAGTTCGTCCGCGCGCGCGGCCTGGACCGGCCGGAGCGGCGCGTGGCTCTGGCGGCGGGCAGTCCGGGCGTGGCAGTCTCGATCGATCTCGACGCCTATGACAAGCGGCGCGCGGCTATGCTGACGCTGGCGAGAGTGGCCGCCGGCGCGGCGCCATACAGCGCCTGGCTGCCGGTTTCCGAAACCATCGCGCGCAGCAAAAGCGAAAAACTGGAGCTGCACCTGGAGGCGCTTTACGGCCTGCTGCGCGATTTGCTGATTCTGCGCGAGGGCGACGGCGAAATCCGCAACCAGGATATCCGCCGCGAGCTGGAAACGCTCGCCGCAAGAGTGGAGTTCGCCTGGATTCGCCGCGCGGTGGCGCAGGTGGATGAAATCGTCCGCCTGCTGCGCCGCAATATCCAGAAATCGATCGCGCTCGACTCGCTCATCGTGACCTTGCGCGGGTAGGGCGGGTCCCCTGGCTCGGCTGTCGGACCGGGGGGTCCGACGCGGACGAGGGCGTCCGCCCCACGTGCTAGCCAAGGCACGACGCAAGCGTGTCCCAGAATTCCGGAAAGGAAACCGATGCGGCTTCGGCGCCTTCGATGACGGATGTGCCGTCGCCCGCCAGCGCGCCCACGGCAAACGCCATCGCGATCCGGTGGTCGCCGTGGGAATCGAACTCGGCGGCGTGGAACTTCTGCCGGCCGGGGATCGCCATTCCGTCGGCGAGCTCTTCGGCATCGATGCCGGCGCGGCGCAGGTTCTCCACCACGGTGCGTATGCGGTCGGTCTCCTTGATGCGCAGCTCGGCG
>DASWZP010000093.1:0-6817 GCA_036404395.1 Bryobacteraceae bacterium
TCAACCGGCCCTCGCGAAGCGCCGTCTCCACGTCCCTCCGCAGAGTCGCCACCAGGCGATCCGTCGAGAATTGCACGTAGTTCAATACTTCGCGCACGGTGTCGCCCTTGATCACCGAATCGAGAATCACCTCGCCGGTGGGGCCGAGCCGCACGTGTACGGCGTTGGTGTCGCCGAATAGATTGTGCAGATCGCCCAGGATCTCCTGGTACGCGCCCAGCAGGAAAGCCCCCAGGTAATAATCGCCGCCGCTGAAATTATGCAGCAGCAGCGTGCGCTTCACGTCGCGGCGGTCGATGAAGGCGTCCACCTTGCCGTCGGAATCGCAGGTGATGTCGCCCAGCACGGCGGGGCGGCTGGGCTGCTCCTCCAGGCGATGGATCGGCATGATGGGGAAGAGCTGCTTGATGGCCCAACTGTCGGGCATGCTCTGGAAGAGGGAAAAATTGCAGAAATACGTGTCGGAGAGCATGGCGTCGATGCCCTCCAGCTCTTCCGGGAAATAATCGAGCTCGCCGGCCAGCTTCTGGATCTTGCGCGTGATCGCCCAGTAGAGGTTCTCCGCGATGCAGCGCTGTTCGAGCGAAAGATAGCCGAGGCTGAACAGGTTGAGCGCCTGATCGAGCGCCTGCTGCGCGTCGTGATAGCTTTCGAGCAGGTTCTTGGCGGTGAGGCCGCGGAAGGTTTCCTGCAAATCGATCAGCGGCTGTTCGGCGTCGGCGGGAGGCTCGGCGGGAGCTTCGCTGTCGCCCATGCCGGAGACGCCCAGCACGTTGAACACAAGCACGCTGTGATAGGCGGCGATGGCGCGGCCGCTTTCGGTGATGATGGTGGGGTGCGGCACGTCGCTTTCGTCGCACACGCTCTGCGCGTGATAGACGATGTCGTTGGCGTATTCCTGGAGGGTGTAGTTGACACTGGATTCGAAATCGGTCTGCGAGCCGTCGTAATCGATGCCCAGGCCGCCGCCCACGTCGAGGTACTTGAGGCCCGCGCCGGCGCGGTACAGGTCCACGTAGACGCGCACCGCTTCGTTGACGGCTCCCTTGATCTGGCGAATGTTGGTGATCTGGCTGCCGAGGTGAAAGTGGAGCAGGTTGAGGCAATCGGCCATGCCGAGGTCCTTCAACTCTTGAAGAGCGCGGACGCCCTCCGTGGCGGAGAGGCCGAACTTGGAGCGGTATCCGCCCGACGATTTCCAGCGGCCGGAGCCGCGGCTGGCCAGCTTGACGCGCAGGCCGATTCTGGGCCGCACGCCGACCTTGGCGGCGTATTTCAGGATCAGGTGCAGCTCGGTATACTTTTCCACCACCGGAATGATCTGGCGGCCCACCTTCTGCGCCAGCATCGCCAGCTCGATGTACTCGTCGTCCTTGAAGCCGTTGCAGATGATGGGGGTGTCGTTATCGGCCAGCGCCATCACGGCGATCAACTCGGGCTTCGAGCCGGCTTCCAGGCCGAAGCGGAAGGGCTTGCCGAATTCGATGACTTCCTCCACCACCTGCCGCTGCTGATTGACCTTGATCGGATACACGCAGCAGTACTCGCCCTGGTAATGATGTTCGGCGATGGCGGTTTGAAAGGCCGTGTGCAGCTCGCCGAGGCGGTGCTTGAGGATGTCGGCGAAGCGGACCAGGATGGGCAGATCGATGCCGCGCAGCACCAGCGTGTCGATCAGCTCCTTGAGGTCGATCGAGCGCGCCGGATCCTTCTCCGGATGCACCAGGACGTGGCCGTTGTCGCCGACCGAAAAGTAGCCCTTGCCCCAGCTCGCCACGTCATAAAAGTCGCTGGCGACCTGCGGCGTCCATCGTTCAGTGGGCTCGACCACGACGGAGCCCTTACGGCCATTTCTTTCCAACTTGGTACACCTCTTCTTAAACCACCAGTGTCCTTCGAAAGACTGGGCGTGGCAAGAAAAAACTGCATTGTCATGAGGAATGGCAGTAAGATTGTTGCGATGTGGTCACAGAGTGGTATCCGTTGGGCACAGGCCGCGCTGCTGTTTGGCGTGTGCGGCGCAGCGTCCTCGCAGTTGGTCAACCTGGAGGGCTGGAGCACTTGGGGCTTCTACCTGCTCCCGATTCCATTCGGCATCGCCGCCGCCTGGCTGTGCGTCGGGCGCTTGGCTCCTGGCATCGAGCTGGTGATTGTCGACGCCGCCGTCTGGCAACTGGCTTACCGGATGGCGCACTGGTTCGCCACGGATGGGCCGCCATTGCAAAGGGTGGCTGCGATGTACCTGGCGGGCCTGGTGGGTGGCTTGGGAGTGAGCCTGGCGGCCGCGCTCGCGAAGCGCCAGGCGCCCGGCATGCGCGCCGTGGGAATTGGCGCGCTCACCGGCGGCGTCTGCGGCCTGCCTTTCGCCTGGTGGGTGATTGCCGGAGACCGGGTGCCGATCCCCGAGTGGGCGTTCTGGACGCTGTGCTTTGCGATCTGGCAGGCGGCAGTGGGGGTTTGCCTGTGGCGAGGCTTTGGAGCGGGACACGAGACAGCGCCGAAGCCCGGCTAGTAGGCACCCACGGACGGAGGGTCAACCGGCCTGGCTGGTAACCCGCGCCCGCAGCCCGATCAGCGCAAGCCCGGCGCAGACCAGTACCCAGACGCCCGGCTCCGGGGTGGTGGTGACGTCCGCGGATCCGACAAGGGATGTGTTCGATCCACCGTCGTCGGAGACCTGGACCGTCACAGAGTACGACCCGGGCAAGAGGTAGTCGTGTGAGCCGGAAACCAGGAATACGCCCGAGGAAGCGGTCACCGTTCCGCTGCTGGTCGGGGACCCATCGCCCCAGTTTATTATGGGCGAGCTGAAATCGGAAACCGTGCCGGAGGGATTCGAGTCCTCGAAGCTGCCGACTTCGCCGTTGAAGACCACGCCCGGCGGGGTGGAGAAATCGACCTCGATTCCGGCGTTAAGAGGGGCATCGGCAACGGTGGCAGTGTCGTTGAAGAAAACACTTGCGCCTGAGTCCGAGATAGTCAGTGCTGCGCTGTAAGTGCCTTCCTCGACGTAGGTGTGAGAGCCCAACAGGTTGAACAGACCCGGGGTTACTGTGGACGCGACCGACGCCGGCGTTGCGGGTCCGCCATCTCCCCAGTTCACGGTGGCGCTGAATTCCGATGCCGGCAAACTTGTGTTCGAATCCGTGAAGGTGCCGAGCTGCAGATTCGTCCCGCCGATTCCCTCCGTCAGCGAAAAATTCTGGGACGTCGGCGTGATGGTTTCCGCAACCGCCGGCACGCCGCCCGCCAGACCAAGGCAGATAACCGCTGCCGGGAGCAGCCAGTGTAGGAGTCGCAAGTGGTTCATGCTCAGGATTCTAGCCCGCAGCACGCTGGCGGGCAAGCGTTTGGCCGGGCCGCCGGTCCCAGTCGTACTAAGTCAACAGGGCGGCGAACCTGATCGAACTGCCAGCCCAATTTGACCGCAGCCTGAAGCCGTTCGGCCTGCCGCCGCATCCATTCAATGAGCAATCTTGACTATAAAGTACAGATTGGCTAATCTGGTTATGGGCCAATGGCTTAGGAGTCTATGCCGGTGAGCGATTCGACCAACACCATCGAAACGATTGCGAATCAGGAATATAAGTGGGGCTTCGTCAGCGACATCGATTCCGACTCGATCCCGCGCGGCCTCTCCGAAGACGTCGTTCGCCTGATCTCGGCCAAGAAGCGCGAGCCGGAATGGCTGCTCGAATGGCGGCTGAAAGCCTACCGGCACTGGCTGACCATGACCGAGCCGACCTGGGCCAACGTACACTATCCGAAGATCGACTATCAGGACATCATTTATTACGCTGCGCCGAAGCGCGGGAAGAACGCGCCCAAGAGCCTGGACGAGGTAGACCCGGAGCTGCTGCGCACCTACGAAAAGCTGGGGATTCCGCTGCAGGAGCGGGCGATTCTCGCCGGCGTAGCGGTGGACGCGGTGTTCGACAGCGTGTCGGTGGCCACCACGTTCAAGGAAAAGCTGAAGGCGATGGGCGTCATCTTCGGCTCGTTTTCGGACGCCGTGCAGGAGTATCCCGAGCTGGTGCGGCAGTACCTGGGTTCGGTGGTGCCATCGTCGGATAACTTTTTCGCGGCGCTGAATTCGGCGGTGTTCAGCGACGGCTCGTTCTGCTACGTGCCCAAGGGCGTGCGCTGCCCGATGGAGTTATCGACTTACTTCCGCATCAACGCCAAGGACACCGGGCAATTCGAGCGCACGCTGATTATCGCGGACGAAGGCGCTTATGTGAGTTACCTGGAAGGCTGCACGGCGCCGATGCGCGACACCAACCAGTTGCATGCGGCGGTGGTGGAGCTGGTGGCGCTGGACCGCGCGCAGATCAAGTATTCGACGGTGCAGAACTGGTATCCCGGCGATAAAGAGGGCAAGGGCGGCATCTACAATTTCGTCACCAAGCGCGGGGCGTGCCGGGGTGCGCATTCGAAGATTTCGTGGACGCAGGTGGAGACGGGATCGGCGATCACCTGGAAGTATCCGAGCTGCCTCTTAATCGGCGACCACTCGGTGGGCGAGTTTTACTCGGTGGCGCTGACCAACAACTACCAGCAGGCCGACACCGGCACCAAGATGATTCACATCGGCAAGAACACCACTTCGACGATTGTGTCGAAGGGAATTTCGGCCGGCCACGGTCAGAACACCTATCGCGGCGGTGTGAAGATTTTGAAGAACGCGACCGGCGCGCGCAACTATTCGCAATGCGATTCGCTGCTGCTGGGCGACCAGTGCGGCGCGCACACGTTCCCGTACCTGGAAGTGAAGAACACGTCGTCGCAACTGGAGCACGAGGCCTCGACGTCGAAGATCGGCGAGGACCAGATATTCTATTGCCGGCAGCGCGGTATCTCGGGCGAAGACGCGGTTTCGATGATCGTGCATGGGTTCTGCAAGGAAGTGTTCCGCGAGCTGCCGATGGAATTCGCCGTGGAGGCGCAGAAGCTGCTCGGCGTGAGTTTGGAAGGAAGCGTAGGGTGAAGGTAGGACGGACGATCGGTTTTTGTCGTCTGTCAATGCGTCGTGTTTTGGCGAGCGATGACAGACCACGAAAAACGATGGCCTGTCCTACCCGGAGGGCTGAATGGCATTGTTAGAGATCAAAGATCTGCACGCGACGGTCGCCGACCAGGAAATCCTGAAGGGCATCGACCTCACCGTCGAAGCCGGCGAAGTGCACGCCATTATGGGGCCGAACGGCTCCGGCAAGAGCACGCTGGCGCAGGTGCTGGCCGGGCGCGAACTGTACGCGGTCACCGGCGGGCAGGTGACTTACGACGGCAAGGACCTGCTGGCGCTAACGCCCGAGGATCGCGCGCGCGAGGGCATTTTCCTGGCGTTTCAGTATCCGGTGGAAATTCCCGGCGTCAGCAACATGTATTTCCTGAAAGCCGCGCTGAACACGATTCGCAAGCATCGCAACCTGCCGGAGCTGGATGCGATGGATTTTCTCGACCGGATCCGCCAGAAGATGACGGCCATGAACATGGATCAGGCGCTGTTGAACCGGCCGGTGAATGCGGGTTTTTCGGGCGGCGAAAAGAAGCGCAACGAGATTTTTCAGATGGCGGTGCTGGAGCCGCGGCTGGCGATTCTGGACGAGACGGATTCGGGGCTGGATATCGACGCGCTCAAGCTGGTGGCGGCGGGCGTGAACGCCATGCGCAGCGCCGATCGCGCCATGATCGTGGTGACGCATTACCAGCGGCTACTGAGCGAGATCGTGCCGGACTACGTGCACGTGCTGGCCGACGGGCGGATCGTGAAATCGGGCGGCAAGGAACTGGCGCTGGAACTGGAAGCAGGCGGCTACGCGGCGCTGGGAATCCAGGACGAAGCCGAGGCGGTGGGCAAGCGATGACGGCGGTGGCGGAACAGATCGGCCAGTGGCTGTTCGAATTCACCCGGCAGGAACCGGCGGAGCCGTGGCTGCAGCATCTGCGGGAGCGCGCCTTCGCGCGTTTCACCGAGCTGGGGTTTCCCACCACGCGCGACGAGGAGTGGCGATTCACCAATGTGGCGCCGATTGCGCGCGAAGCATTTCGCAAAGGTCATGCGGACAAGCTGCTGGCCGCGCCGTCCGGAATCGAGGAACTGACAAGGGAAGATTTGGAACGCCATTTGGGCCGCTACGCGGGGTTCGAACAAAACGCGTTTGTGGCGCTCAACACGGCGTTGCTGTGCTGCGGTGTGATTGCGCTGCGGGTTCCGCGCGGCGTCTTCACACACCCGATCGAAATCACGTATGACGTTCCGGTCAGCGTGGCGCGCGATCCGAACGAACCGGCCCCTGTATCCATTCATCCGCGGACGCTTATCGTGGTCGCGCCCGGCGCCCAATGCACCATCGTCGAGACTTACAAGGGCGAAGGCCATTACTTCACCAACGCCGTGACGGAGATCGTCGCCGGCGATGGCGCGGTGATCGACCATTACAAAGTAGAGCGCGAATCGCCGGAGGCGTTCCACATCGCCACCATGCAGGTGGCGCTCGGCCGCAGCGCCAATTTCACCACTCACAATATCTCGCTCGGCGGCGCGCTGGTGCGCAACGACATTGGGGTGACGCTTTCGGAAGGCGCCGAGGCTACGGTGAACGGCCTGTACCTGGTGAATGGAACGCAGCACGTGGACAATCACACCGTGATCGACCACGCCAAGCCGCACGGCAGCAGCCACGAACTCTACAAGGGCATTTTAGACGGCCACTCGAGCGCCGTCTTTAACGGGCGCATCATCGTTCGCAAGGACGCGCAGAAGACCGATTCCAAGCAGACCAACAAGAACCTGCTGCTGTCCGACGATGCGGTG
>DASWZP010000094.1:0-2370 GCA_036404395.1 Bryobacteraceae bacterium
GCTGCTGGCGCTGGTCTGCGTCGGCTGGTTGCTGTTCTTTATCCATCACATCTCGCGCGCGATCAGCGTCAACCACATCGTGGACCGGATCGCTTCGGAAACTGAGGTGATGATTGACGAGGTGATGCCCTGGCCGCACCGACCGGGCCGCTTGGATGGCGACGATCCGCGACGGGGATACCCCTGGGAGACGACGCTTTCTAGCCAAGTCTCCGGCTACATCCGTTTCCTCGACACCCGGCGCTTGGTTGCGGTCGCCAAGTCGTACCGTGTCAAAGTCGACGTCTTGCGCCGCGTCGGCCACTTCGTCCCGGCCGGAGTGCCGCTGATGAAGCTTTCGAGGGGCGACCGGATGCAACTGGATGGGAGCGAAGAGCTTCGCAGAGCATTCGACTTCGGTCCCACCAGGACCCTGCAACAGGACGTGGAATTCGGAGTTTTGCAGATTGTCGACATCGCGCTGAAGGCCATTTCACCCGCCGTCAACGACCCCACGACCGCGATCGGTTCGGTGGACCAGTTGAGCCGCATTCTGATCCGGTTTGCGTCGCGTGAAACGCCGGAGTCGACTCTCTATGATCCGCCTGGGATCTTTCGGGTTCATGTTCCATGGATCGGCTTTGAGCGGCTCCTGGATTCGGCTTTCGAGCAAATACGCTTGTATGCCAGGGGCGATGTTGCGGTAAGTCTGCGCCTCTTGCGTGCGCTGGCTGACATCGCCGTCACTACCCCCGACCCGCTGTTCCGCCGGATTCTCGCGGAGCGCGGCCGGCGAATCGTCGCGGGTTGTGCAAGCTCCCTCGGCGAGGCAGAACTGGAGCCGCTTCGGGCGAGGGCGGCGGCGCTCGAGGGTCTCGCTGCCCCGCCGCAGGCGGGCGCCGAGAACCTGAGTGGGCCTTGAGTTTGAACCGCCCGGGAGTTGGCGGCGTGGAGCCGCTTTTGCCAAGCGGTCCGCAGGGTTCATGCCTAACTATGGAGTCGTATTCCTGGCTGTCCAGCGCCGGGCGTCAAGCGCCGATGGAGTCGAAATCCGCCGCTTCCCCTGCCTTGGTGATGCTGACATTGGGAGCGATCGCGCGCACCAGCCCGGCCAGCACGGAACCAGCGCCAACCTCGAACGCCCGCTCCACGCCGCTGGCGGCGAGCAGTCGCACGCTTTCCACCCAGCGCACCGGGTTCGGCACCTGCTGGTAAAGGCCCTCGCGAGCTTCGGCGCCGCTGCGGATTTCGCGCGCCTGCCAGTTGTTGACCAGCGGGCAGGCGAGATCCGCGAATTCAGTCGCGTCCAAATTGGCGCGCAGCCGCTCCTGCGCCGGCTTCATGAGGGCGCAATGGAACGGCGCGCTGACCGGCAAGGGCAGCACGCGGCGGGCGCCGGCGGCTTTGGCGAGGGTCATGGCGCGCTCGACGGCGCCGGCGTGTCCGGCGATCACCACCTGGTCCGGCGAGTTGAAATTAGCCGCGCTGAGCACTTCCCCCTGTGCGGCTTCGGCGAGGATTGCTTCGAGCTTGCCTTCCGGCAATCTGAGGATGGCAGCCATGGCGCCCACGCCCGCAGGCACGGCTTCCTGCATGTAGCGGCCGCGATGGCGCACCAGGCGAACGGCGTCGCCGAAGCGGAGGCTCTTGGCGGCCACCAGCGCCGCGTATTCCCCCAGGCTGTGGCCGGCCACGAAATCGGGAACAAGACCGCGCTCGCCAAGCACGGCGCAGGCGGCCACGGAGACCGTCAGCAGCGCGGGCTGCTGGTTCTCGGTGAGCTTGAGTTGATCCTCTGGGCCTTCAAAGCAGAGGCGCGAGATGGCGAAGCCGAGCGCATCGTCGGCTTCTTCAAACGTGCGCCGCGCCACGGGAAACTTGTCGGCGAGCGACTTACCCATGCCGGCGTACTGCGACCCCTGGCCGGGAAAAAGGAAAGCGGTTTTCGGTGTCAAAGAGGATTATAACTGCCCGCGGCTGGTAACGCCGGCGGTCTTTGCCGCCGGTGTCTTGCGGCGCTCTCCGGCAAGCGGCCCTGTCTAGGAACGTACACGGCACGAACACCGGCGGCAAAGACCGCCGGCGTTACCAGCCCCCGCTGTCGTCACCTCGCTTGCCTTGGCGCGGCCACTTGGTGTAGAGTGGAACTTCGATGTCACGCTATTACGCCAGCTCATTTAGCGGCCGGTTCTGGTTTAGCCAGATCCGGTAGAGCGGCGTTGGTTGCGTCAGGCGTTGATTTATTTCGAGACCGGCCCGCTCTTCACGGAGCGGGCTTTTTGTTTTAGAGGGAGCGGTTATGGTGATCTCGATGCGGCAGCACGCTACCAAAGAAGAAATCGAGCATGTTTGCGAGCGTATTCAGGAATTCGGATACAAGGTCCACTCGAT
>DASWZP010000095.1:0-12631 GCA_036404395.1 Bryobacteraceae bacterium
TCAAACAGTCCGGGATGTTTTGGACCGTTCGGGGAGCCAACGCCATCATTGCTCTGAGATGCTGCCATCTCAACGGTCGGTTTGAGGACTACTGGGAGGCGCGCCGCGTCGCTTGACCCCACTTCTATGTCGCACACCCCCGGAGATCCAGCGCCAGTGCGCGCCCCAGCCGGGCCGGGCGTGCCCGGCTCTACAGGTCCGTTGTAGGGGTGAGGCACGCCTCGCCCTTGCGCCCGCGAGACAAAACGCTATCGGAGTTGGGAAAGTGGCGTATTTCGGTGGAACCTCCTCCAGCGACAATCACCAAAGAAATATAATAAACCGTTTCTTTCATTTCAATTACTTGCGTATAAGAATTCGTTTGCCGGTGGATGGCGTGGGAATAGGCTTGAGTCGGAAGGCCACTCCAGCAGGTGCGGCCTTTCTCGACAACATGCCGTACGATCCAATTATCATCATCACGGCGGTCGTGGGTGTTTTAGCGGCACTGCTTCAGTAGCCGCTTTCTCGGCGTTGACCACAAACGCGATTTACGTCAAACAGAAAACCCCCATTTATGGGGGCCAATTCAAAAATAACTGGATACTAATCTTCGGGGATGTTCTAGACTGGAATGTTCCCGAAGATTATTCCAGGGTGAATATCGCCTTATCGGACTGGAGCCAGTTCTTTCCGCTACCTGGGCCGGTAGGCTGAAGCCTGCCGCACCTGATGGAGGAACGGAGCATGAACACGATGAGCGACCCGATTATCGTTATCTTATCGGCCGTGTTGGCTTTAGCGGCCCTGCTTCAGTAGCCGCCTTTCGCGCTGACCGCAAGACGCGATTTAAATTCCAAAAACCCCTATTTGCGGGGAAGCTAATCTCAAAAACAAATTGGATACTAATCTTTGGGAATATTCTAAATGGAATATTCCCAAAGATTTTTCAAGGGTCAGTACCACCTTATTGGAGCGGAGCCATTCTTTGTGGGATAGGAGCATCCTTTCTTGAGAAGGGCTAGGGTTTGGGTGTATGGCCTGTTGGTGCTGCTTGCCGGCGCGGCAACAGTGTACGTCCCCCGATTCTTCGGGCGGGCACGAACCGCGCAAACAGCGGGCAATCGGGCTTCGTCCCCTTTTGCTGCGGAGTGGCAAAGAGGCCGCGACCTGTTCGCGCAAGCCCAATATATAAGAGCCGCTGAAACCTTCGACCGGCTCGCGCGGACCGCGCAGTCTGCGCACGACTACAGCCTCGCTGCCCGTGCCAGCAGCAATGCCGGCGCCTGCTATTTCGCGCTCCATCAATATCAGCCAGCCCTCGAGTCGTTTCTACTCGCGCGCCGCATCCAGGAGCCGTTAGGCGATACCAATAACCTGGCCGTGACGGACGCCAACATCGCCTCCCTGTATGACCAAATGGGAGATCCGGACGCCGGCATCCAATGGCTGGATGCCGCCACTCAGCGCCTTTCCGGCGACTACCGGCGGTTGCATCTTGCCGGGATGCTGATTCAACGCGGCGACATGCGCGAGCAGAGAGGGCAGATGCCGGAAGCCGTGGCTTCGTTCCGGGAGGGAATCGAAGCCGCCGCGGCCGCCGGTGACTGGAAACTGTACGCCACCGGCTGCAACAACCTGGGCGACGCATATTCCCTCCATCGGGACTATGCGTCGGCCGAACCGCCGCTGCTCGAGGCCTATCGGGTTCGCATATTCCGTCACTTTCCGATGGACAGCTCCTACTTTGCCTTGGGGCGATTGCGGCTGGCGCAAGGGGATCTGGTATCGGCATCGGCGCTGCTCGATCGCGCGGTCGAGCTGGCGTCCTTGCCCAACGCCATTCTGCCCATCTGGAAGATTTATCACGCGCGCGGCCTGCTGCGCCAGGCACAAGGGCGGATGCCGGAGGCGCTGGACGATCTCGGCAACGCGCTTCGCCTGGCCGGGGCCTTTCGCGCGTCGGCGCCCGGCGCCGAAGCCGTCCGCATCGGCGCGGAGAGCCAGCTGGATGAGGTCTACGCCGCGTTCATCGACGCGGGCAATCGCCTGTACGAGCGGACGCGCGCTCCCCGCCTTACGGCCGAAACCTTTCGGGCCACGGAAGAAAACCGCGCCGCCAGCCTGCGCGCTTTAGTGTCCGGCGGCGGGGCTTCCGGCGATTTGCCTCCTTCCTATTGGGAAGCCTTCGCGCGATTGCGCCGCGCCGAGGCAGCCGCACTGCAATCCCCAGACGCACGGCGCCGCCAGCAGATCGAAAACTGCCGCGCCGAATTGACCCGCATCGAAGCTTCCACCGCCGCCCCGCCGGAACCGTCGGCCGAGAACCTGCTGGCCCGCGTTTCCGCCACTCTGCCTGCCGATGGGGTATTGTTCAGTTTCCGCCTGGGTGAATCCGCCTCCTGGTTATGGGCGGTGGATCGGGGCGGAATGGTCCTTTACCGGCTGCCTCCGCAAGAACAGTTGCAGCGGAAAACCACTGCCGCCCTGGACGCTATCCGCCAGGACGCGCCTCACGCCGAGGCCGCCGCCGCGGACCTCTACGCCGGCCTGTTCGGCGGCGTGGCCCCGCGTTTCCTCCAAAAAGCGCGGTGGATACTCTCGCTGGACAAAAGTCTGTTTGACGTTCCTTTTGCCGCGCTGATGGAACGGGTTGCCGGGCGGCCTGCCTACCTGGCGGAGCGCCACGTGATTCAAGTCACACCCGGCGCCGGGTATTGGGTGGACGCCATGACGCGGCGCGGCAGCGCATCCTCGAGCGGACGGTTCCTGGGCATCGGGGATCCGATTTACAATGCCGCCGATTCCCGCCTTCGCTCGCCGAGCGCCTCGCGTTTCCGCTGGGCGGCGTGGCTGGGGCCCAGCGTGGTTGCCGCCGCTACCCCAGCCGGCCTGTCTCTTGCCAGGCTGCCAGCCAGCGCGAGCGAACTGGATTCCTGTGCGCGCGCCTGGGGCGGACCTTACACCCTGCTCGAAGGCGCCTGGGCGGCCCGCTCGGAACTCGCCGCCGCGCTCGATCGCGATCCCGAAATCATTCACTTCGCAACTCACTTTCTGGAATCCTCGGCGCCCCAGCGGGATCGCGGCTCGACTGCCGGCGGTGCTTACGGCTTGATTGCGTTGAGTCTTGACGGCCACGGCGAGACCGAATTGTTGACGCCCGTCGAAATTGCCCATTGGAAAACCCGGGCGGAGCTGGTTGTCCTCAGTGGATGCCACTCCGATGCCGGGCGTGTATTGCCCGGAGCCGGCCTGCTCGGTCTCACCCGGGCCTGGCTCACCGCCGGCGCACGCAGCGTGGCGGGCAGCCGTTGGGACACGCCCGACGAGAGCGGCGCCTTATTCGCCGCTTTGTATCGAGAATTACGATCGCAGCTAACGCCCGACCCGGCGTTGGCGCTGGCTTCGGCCCAGCGCGAAATGATTCGCTCCGGCGGTTGGCGGGCTCGTCCGCGCTACTGGGGAGCGTACTTTATGGTGGGAAATGAGTGAAGCTACGGTCCTGACCATCCCTGTCCAGCCCATGAGCGAAGGGCCGGACGGTACTGCCATGCACGACGCCTCGCAGCCCTCCTGGGCGCCTTTGGTGGAACGCATCCGCGCCGGCGACCGGGCGGCAATGGAAGAACTTTATGGCCTGTTTTCCAAAGGCATCCGCTTCTATCTCTGCCGGCAACTGGGCCCGCAGGATCTCGACGACAGGGTGCACGACGTCTTTCTGACCATCACGCAGGCCATTCAGAGCGGAGAACTGCGCGAGCCCGAACGCCTGATGGGCTACGTGCGCACCGTGGTTCGCCGCCAGGTGGCGGCCCGCATCGACGCCAATGTCCACGCACGCCGCCGCCAGACCAGCTTGGAAGATGGCATCGTGCTGCGCGATCACTCCCCCGATCCTGAGCGTCTGGCCATCCGCGGAGAAAACATCGAAGTCGCTCTGCGCATCCTCAACAGCATCGCCAGGCGCGACCGCGAGGTGCTGATTCGTTTCTATCTCAACGAACAGCCTGCCGACCAGATCTGCCGTGAGATGGACCTGACGGAAACTCAGTTTCGCCTCATTAAATCCCGCGCCAAAGCGCGTTTTGGCGAGCTGGGTAGGGCGCGCCTTTCCCGCAGGAGGGGCTTTACTGCCAAATTCAGGTAACACTTTCTTTAGTGCTACTAACTTTTTTGTGAATTATTAGAGAATTATACGATCAGTTTTGCACCTATTGCTTTGAGGAGGCGGAGATATGCCGCAAACTGCGGATCATTTAACTGAGGAGGAGTTGGAGCAGTATTGTCTCGGCGGTCTTGCCGAAGTCCGGCTCGCGAGCCTGGAAGAGCACCTTTTTTTGTGTGAACCCTGTCGCGACCGTTTGACCGAAACCGAGAGCTACGTCGTAGCCATGCATCAGGCCAGCCTCCAGTGGTCTGCGGAGCATGTGGAGGAGCCCGCGGCTGGCGTGATTGCCATCCGCCCCCGGAGACAGTCGTGGCCCGGCCGGTTGGCTCCGGTGTTGATTGCCGCGTTGCTGGTGGTTTGCGCTGCGGTGTGGTTCGGCCACCGTTCCAGACTACCCGCGCTCCCTTTTGCCGTTGAGTTGACAGCCGTGCGTGGAGCCGCGCCGGGGCCAGTGCCCGCCGGCCGCCCCCTGCTGCTCGAACTCGATCTGACCGGCTTAAGCGATGGGCGGCCCTTCGCCGGCGAAGTCGTGGATGCCGCGGGGCGCCGCGTTGCGGAGTTTCCGGTTGGGGCGCCCGCGCTCGTGGGTGCGCTCGCTCCGGGCGGCTATTTCGTGCGCATCTACAAATCCTCCGGTGAGTTGCTGCGCGAGTACGCGCTCACGGTCAAGCGGTAACCGCCTTTCCGCTCCGGACAGGACCGCGATTCGGCGCGCGGTAGAATACCCACATGAAGCGTTCCGGCGCGACCGAGGCGGCCAGCATCGAGCGCTTCCTCCGGATTTCGCTGCTGGCCCTGGTCGCGAGCGGCGCCCTCACGGCTGCGGTATGCGGATGGTGGGACGCGCCCACGCTGGTGCTCACCGCGGTCGCCCTTGGGTGGCGCGGGGCTCGGCTGGCCGGATCGCGGCTGAGCCCGCCGCGGTTCGTGGTTGTTGGCGTCGTGCTCGCCTGGTGCGGCTATCTACTCATCGAGGCCTGGAATCGACAGGCCGACTTCGTGGGCGCGGTCATCCCCAAGCTCTATTTCCTGGCGGCCTTCCTGCTGCTAGTCGAGGGCACCAGCCGCGGCCGTTTCCGGATAGCGGTTCTCGCGTTCGCCGCTCTGTCAGCCGAGGCGCTCGATTCCGCCGGCCCCGGCTTCTTCCTGGCATTGGCGTGCTTCGTCCCCTGCGCGGTGGCGGCACTTACCGCGGCTGAAATCCTGCGCTCGTTCGAAGGCGCCGCTGCGCCGGTTCCCGGCCGGCGCCTGGCACCGCGCCTGGTGTTACTCGCCGGCTCAACCACAATCTGCATACTGCTGCTGACGGCCGGCGTGTTTTTCCTGCTGCCACGCACGGCCGATGCCGCCCAGCGCTGGCAGGCTACCCACGGCCTCCATCTGGCCGGCTTTTCCAGCCGCATCACACTGCGCGAAATCGGCGAGCTCAAAACCAGCTCGCGGCCAGTCATGCACGTCACCATTTTCAGTCCGCAGCCGGTGGCCGGTCTGAAATGGCGCGGTGCACTCGAGACAATCTTCAACGGCAGACAGTGGACCAATCCCGAGCCAGTGCGGCCCCTGCCGCCCGCGTCCCCAGGCCACTTCGCTCTGCTTCCCTCCGCCGAGCGCCAGCCGGGCCCGCACATCTCCTATGATCTGGAACTCGAACCAGCCGATTCTACCGCGCTGTTTTTCGCCGGCACGCCCGAGAGCCTGGACCTTCGCGACCTCGCGGTGCTGCGCGGATCGAGCGGGCTGCCCCGCCTGGCGCGCCGTCCGCCAGGAATTCTCCGCTATTCGGCCTACAGCCGTCTGGAGCAGCCGCCGGAACTAGCGCGCGCCGCATATCCCGCTCCCTCGCTCGCACCCGATGAGGCCGGGCGCGACCTCCAGTTGCCCGCAACGCTCGACCCGCGCATCCGCGAACTGGCGAGTCACTGGGCCGCTGGCGCCTCGAGCGACCTCGCCATCGCCCGCGCCATCGAAACTCGCCTGCGCACCGGCTACGGTTACACACTGGAGCTGCCGCCCGCCCGCACGGCCGACCCGCTCGCCAATTTTCTGTTCGTCCGCCGCCGCGGCCACTGCGAATACTTCGCTTCGGCCATGGCCGTGATGCTGCGCACCCTCGGCGTGCCGGCGCGTCTGGCCACCGGTTTCCAAAGCGGCGTCTACAACCCGCTCACGGATGAGTGGCTGATGCGCGCCTCCGACGCCCACGCCTGGGTGGAAGCCTGGCTGGCCGGCCGCGGCTGGACCACTTTCGACCCCACGCCGCCCGATCCCAGCCGCGCCGCGCCATCCGCTCTCGCCGGCCTCGCGCTGTATCTCGATGCCGCCCGCACCTTTTGGAGCCATTGGGTGATCGACTTCGATCCCAGCCGCCAGGGCGCCCTCGCCGACCGGGCTGACGAAGCCGCGCGCGTAGCCGGCATTCGCTGGTTCGATTCCCTCTGGGACACCGGCAACACCTGGGAACAGCGCGCCGCGGGTTGGATGCGCCGCTTCGGTCTTGCGCTGGCCGCGGCGATTCTGCTTGGCGTTGGTCTCTGGACGTTCGGCCCGCGCTCGCTCCGCGCCCTGCGCCTCCGCCTGCGCGTCAGCCGTGCCCGCCGCAGCCCCGCCACGGCTGCCGATGCCACGCTGCTGTACCAGCGCATGCTGGCTATCCTGGCACGCCGCGGCTACCACAAGCCGCCTTGGTTCACCCCCGCCGAGTTCGCCGCTTCGATTCCCGCCGGCCCCCTCGCCGCGGCGGTCGCCGAATTCACCATTACCTACAACGCCCTCCGCTTCGGCCGCCGCATCCCCGATCGCCCGCACATTTTGACCCTGCTCGAAGAGCTGGGCGCCCGATAGCGCAGCACGACTTTTCGCCTGCCGCCGGGTTCATGGAAAAGCGAGGCCCGGCAAAACGCCATTACCCAAGAACGTCCGAGCCGGCATATAATTCACCCAATGGGAGGGAACCAAACGCATGAAGCGACGCACTGCTTCGCTGTTTTCCATGTCCTGCCTGCTGGCGGCGCCTTTGCTGGCGCAGACCACCATCGGCGGCGGGACTTGCAACTCCTCATCCTTGAGCGGAATCTATGCCGTCTCAATAACCGCCAGGCAGGTCACTGCTTCGGGGACCTTCACCGGCGTCCTCCAGTCGAACGGCTCGGCGAACTTTGACGGGCTGAGCGCGGTCGCCATCACCCTGGTGGCGAACACCGGCCAAGCCGTGGCGAACGCGGTGACCTGGTCGGGGACCTACAGCGTTCAAGCCAATTGCGCCGGCGTCATCAACATCACGAAGGGAGGCAGCGCCACGTTGAATGTGGCGGTCTATCGGGTGGGTCTTAACCCCATCACCTTCGACTTCCTGCTGAGCGGCAGCGATGCCAACTACACCTACTCCGGCACCGGAAACAACCAACCGTCCGGTTGCTCGGCCAGCACATTCTCCGGTGTGTACACTTTCAATAGCACCGGATTCTCGCTGAACGGCACTGCCGTGAGCGGAATCGAGAACGGGTCGGGATTGCTGCAATTCGACGGCGTGAGCGCGGTGACGGTTAACGTTACCCTGTCGGCAAGCGGTGCAGCATTGAGCGCACTCACCCTCACCGGATCGTATACGATCTCGTCCAACTGCCTGGGGTCGGCGGCCCTCACCGATGCGAGCGGCAACTCTTACGTGATGAGCTTCAGCATCTACAACAGTTCCGTTGCCAACGCAGCCGCCTATGTGGGATTGGCGCGAAGCTCGAAATTTCTCGTCACCGGCAATGCGCACGCCGTGTACGGGCAGCCGGCGGCGAGCGCGGCGGTTGAGCGGCCGGGAGACAGACCGGTGTTTGGGATGATCGTGGAGCCGCAATCCGGCTCCGCCGATCGGGGAGGACGAGCATGAAATACGCACGCACCGTTGGTCTGTTTTCTTTTTCCTGCCTGCTGGCGGCGCCCCTTCTGGCGCAGAACCAGATCGGCGGCGGAACCTGTAGCGCGGCGAGCCTGAGCGGCACTTACTCGCTCACCCTCAGCGGCCGCGGGATCTCGGCTGCCGGCGCCTTCGCCGGCACATACCAGGCGGTTGGCACGGCTACCTTCGATGGCAAGAGCGCCGTCACCTTCTCCGGGACTGTCAACACGAATCAGACTGCCGGCGCTATGTTCAGTTACGCCGGAAGCTACGCCATTCCGTCCAATTGCTATGGCACCATTACCTTTGTTACCGGAAGCGCGGCCGCATTCACGCTGGTGGTCTGGGGCGGCGGCGCCGACTTCGCGATTACCGGCGCGGACTCCGTTTACGTCTATTCCGGCAGTGGCAACAACGTTTCGCCGGTGGCCTGCGCCACCCCAACGTTGTCGGGCGCGTACAGCTTCAGTGCCAGCGGATCGACGCTGTCGGGAACCGCGCAGACCGGCTCCGCCGATGAGGCTGGCGTGTTACAGTTCGACGGCCAGGGCAAGGTAACCGCCAGTTACACGGATTCGACAGGCGGGACAACCCCTGCCGCGATCACGGCCACCGGGACTTACTCGGTCACCTCGGCCTGCCTCGCATCCGCCACCCTGGTCGATTCGAACGGTAAGACCAACACGCTGGACTTTGTAATCACGGGTGAGTACGGGTCCAACGCCGACCTTATCGCGGCCGGCCCGCAGTTTGTCCGCGACGGTTCCGCGCATGCAGCGTATCTGAATCCGACCGAATCCATCGGCAATGTTTTCAGCTATGCCCCAAACGCGACGCCGCCGGGAAGCGTTTTCGTACTCTACGGGACCGATCTTGCCACCAAGGATGCGTCGGCGGCTACCGTCCCATTTCCTACCACGCTGCTGAGTACCAAAGTGACGGTGAACGGGACGGCCGTGCCGCTATACTACGTGTCTGCGACCCAGATCAACGCGGTAATGCCCTGGGAAACTCCGGGCGGCGCGGTGGCGTCCGTGGTGGTCGAGAACGGGGCTGCGACCAGCAACGCCACGATGGTTTATGTTCCAGCCACGGGAACCCCGGGGATCGCCGTCTATAACTCCAATCGCGCGGTGGTCACGGATCCGAATTACAACGTCGTGGGTTCCGCAGGCACGCCCGTTAATGTCGGAGATACAGTGATCGCATGGTTCACCGGCGGCGGCCCGGTCCAGCCCGCTGGAAAGCTCGTCACGGGCGGTCCCGCGCCCAACGGACTTTCCTGGGTCACCGGAAACTATTCCGTGACCGTAGGCGGCATCCCATCCCCGTCGGTCATCTACATCGGCTTGTCGCCGGGATCGGTCGGGCTCTATCAGGCGAACTTCGTGGTTCCGCAAATCGCCAAGGGCACTTACCCGGTGCAGATTACCATCGCCGGCCAGGCGTCTAACGGGCCCGTGATATCGGTCGGGAATTAACAAGCCATGTGCTAAGCGCCTTGATATCCAGCGGGGCGTGGAAGGCAGGAGTCAGAAGTAAGGAGGCAGAAGTCAGAAGTTAAAGAGTCAGGAGTCAGGAGTAAGGAGTCAGAAGCAAGGAGTCACAGAATGACGGCAGCGCGGCGGACTCCTGACTTCTGACTTCCGACTCCTGACTTCCGACTCCTGCCTTCTGACTCCTGCCTTCTGACTTCCGACTTCTGTCTCCTGCGATTACTGTACGCTGATGTTGCCCGCGTTGCTGGTCTGTCCGTCGATGGTGACGGTAAGCGGGTAGGTGCCGGGGGCCAGACCGGCGGGCACCACCACGTTGGCCTGCACCAGGCCCACCCAGCCGGGTGCTAGTCCGGCGAAACTCACGGTCGCCGCCACCGAGCCGATCATGGCGCTGTGAGTCGCGGTGGCATACACGAGCGTGGTGAGCGGCGCGGGAACACCGTCGGTCGCCGCCGGATTCACCGGTCCGGATCCGGTGAGGTACGCGACGATCGTGCTGCCCGCCGTGGCCGGATGGCTGGGACCGTTGAGCGAGTAATCGGCGGAGTTCTGCGCAATCGCCGACCTTCCGGACATGAACAAGCCCGGGCCCGCCGAGACCACCGGCACGGATACCGTGTTGCTTTCGCCGCCCGCCACCGACACCGTCACGTTGGCCGGTCCGATCGCCGTTCCCCACGGAACCTGGAAGTTGATCTGCGTCGGCGATACGAAGAAAACCGGCGCCGTCTGGCCGTTAACCTTCACGCTCACCCCGTCTCCGCCCAGGCTGGATGCGCCCAGGCTGGTTGGGTAAGGCGCTGCGGACTGATAAGTTGCGTTGCTCAAGCCGGTTCCAAAAACCGACGCCAAAGCGCCGGGAGAGATCTGCTGCTGGTAGCCGGCGGCATTGGTGACACCGGCGATGGCGGGAGTCGTCGGAGTCAATTGGCGGATCACGTCGTTCTCGGTGTCGGCGATATAGATGTTGCCGCTCGCATCCAGGGCCACCCCGCGCGGCGACCACATCTGCGCTTCGAGCGCCGGGCCGCCGTCGCCCGAGTAGCCATATTTGGTTACTCCCGCGATCGTCGAAATGGTCCCATCCGGCGTCACTCTCCGAATGCGATTGTTTTCCGTATCCGCAATGTAGACGTTGCCCGCGCTGTCTGTCGCCACACCGACGGGATCGGCCAATTCCGCCTTCGCCGCCGGGCCGCCATCGCCGGAATATCCCTCATAGCCGCTGCCCGCGAAGTTCAGCGTAAGCACGCCATTAGCGAATTTGGATACGGTGTGGAGCTCGACGTCGGAAACGTATATGGCGCCCGAGGCATCCACCGCTACCCCCTCGGGGCAGATCAACACCCCGGCGCTGGTACCGAGCCCAACCACCGTGCTGATGATGCCTGAAGTATTGACCATGCGAATCAGGCCCTGGGTGGTGGTTGCGTTCTGGTCGGAATGAGAGTCCGCGATGTACAGGTTTCCGGCGGAATCGACGGCCAATCCGATCGGGTCGTCTAATTGCCCGCTGGTGGCGATCACGTTGTCGCTGCCGAAACCTTCTCCCAGAGATTGATTGCCCGCGTAGGTCGAAATGACGCCGGCGGAGGTGACCTTGCGAATCACCTGGTTCTTCATGTCGGAAATGTACAGGTTCCCGTTCTTATCCACCGCTACGCCGGAGGGAAAGTTCAACTCGGCCAACGAGGCCTGCCCGCCGTCGCCGGAGTAGCCGGGGGTTCCGGTGCCGGCCACCGTGGAAATGGTCCCATTCGAGATCATGCGCACGCGATGATTGACCGAATCCGCGATATAGACATTCCCCTTTGCGTCGACCGCTGTCGCCACCGGGATGTCGAATTGGGAGCCAACCGCCGCGCCGTCCAGGTAGCCAGGGCTGCCATTGCCGCCGATGGTGCTGATGGTGTACTGCTGCGCCGTCGCACAGAGAGCCAGCATCGCGGCCGGCGCGACTCGTCTGAGATAAAGCCGAAGTGACATGTGCGAACGTCTTAAACTGAAACCGGTAAATACGAGGTTAGCACGGAAGAAACCCGTGCCACGTGTTGTAGCGGCGTCACTCAGCGTGCCGTTTCGGCACTCCGGCTCGCCAGACGCGCCGGAGTGCCAGGATCGGCAAAGTCCAAACTGCTCTCGTCCGCGCTCACTTCTTGATGAGCGCCTTGATGTCGTCCGGCAGGTCGAACTTGTCCTTGGCCAGGTCCACGTTGAACTTGTAGGTGTCGAACGTGATGGCGACGTCCTGCCCGCCGGCGCTCTGCTGGATCTTATGCAGGACCAGCAGGTCTCCCTCCTTGCGGTAGTCGCTAAAGACGGTCGAAGCATCGAATTCGCCATTGGGTGTGGTCACGGTCATGGTGGATTTCACCAGCAGGCCGGTCTTCTTGTCGAAGTACTGGGTTATCGGGTTGCCTTCGTTCGGCGTCAGGACCAGCTTGTAGCAGTCCTTCCCCTCGACGGTTTCCGCGCCCACGGTCTCGACCTTCTTGTATTGATCGCGCCAGTTTTCTTCGTGAAAGTGAGCCTCCCGCATAGTGGAGGTTTTTTCGTCGCCTTCCTTGATGCGCGCGCCCTGCATGGGGTTGATCTCCCATGCCACTTTGCCGTCATAGCCCTGTTTGATGGAGCCTAGTCCAGCGAGTTCGATTTCCACCAGGTCCTTGTCAGGTTCTGCCTTGGTGATCACCATGGTGCCCTTGATGCCCACGGCGGCAAGCTCCATGGAGCCGGTGATGACCATGTTGTGCATCTTTTCGAAGGCGGCTTTGCCGCCGGTTGCCTCGACGGATTTGTCGAGGATGGTTTCTGCCTTGGGCAGCTCGTCGGCCGCGCGCAGCCTGGCGCCGGCCGCGGCCAGCACCATCACCGCGCAGGCGGCCAGGGTTCGTCTGATTGGTAAACGTTTCATAAGGACTCCCGAAAACTCCCTTCACATTCTCAGCCCAAGCGAGCGAGCGGGGCTGACATCTCTTAGGTTGCCAATTGCGGACCGGCGCGGCCGATCGGCCTGGTCTGCCGCTCCTTCCAGTCTACGTTGTTCCGATGATTCAAAAATCCGCAACTAAGTGGGGCAGGCGTTCGCCTGCCAAC
>DASWZP010000096.1:0-15384 GCA_036404395.1 Bryobacteraceae bacterium
CGAGACGAACTCAAGCGGAATCCCGAACCCGATTATAGCACTGGATCTGGCTCGTCTTGCTATTCCGGCGTCGTCAACCCTCACGGCGTTTCCGGGCTGGCCGGCATGTTTCCCAAACAAGCCACCGACAAGCTCGGCGAGTTGTTCGGCGCCATGTTTCAGACCGCTGCCGCTGCCCGCCGCAACGACAAGCGCTCCGCACCCCAGACTGACATTTCCGCGGCAAGGCGGGAACCGGAGTCCGCTGTCTGGATTCTAAATTGCCATAGGATGGCAACATGACGACTCGAACGCTGCTGCGAAATACTGTTTCGACTGCCGCACTGTGCGCCGGCTTCACACTGGTCGCCCAGGCGGCAGACCCGGCACTGACGATTTATAACCAGGATTTCGCCGTGGTCCGCGAAACCCTGCCACTGGACTTGCAAGCTGGTTCCAATACGGTCCGCTTTTCCGGCGCCACCGCGCACCTGGAGCCCGATTCGGTGATTCTGCGCGATCCCAGCGGAAGGCAGGCCCTGGTGATCCTGGAGCAGAACTATCGCGCCGAGCCCATTTCGCAGGAGCTGCTGCTGAATCTTTACGAAGGCAAGACGATTGAGTTCGTGATCCACTCGCAGGATGGCGCCACGCGGGTGGTCTCCGGCAAAATCGTGCGCAGCGGCTACGTGCCGCACTACCAGGCCATGGGGCGCTACGGGACGCAGTACCAATACGGCCAGATGGCCGCGGCGGGCGGCGGCAACGGCCAGCCGATTATCGAAGTCAATGGAAAGCTGCAATTCTCGCTGCCCGGAGAACCCATCTTCCCGGCGCTGGGCGACGATACGATTCTCAAGCCGGCGCTCGATTGGATCATCCACTCCGGCGTGGCGGCGAAGTTCGATGCGGAGTTGAGCTACGTGACCGGCGGCATGACCTGGAACGCCGATTACAATGTGGTGGCGCCGGAAACGGGCGACACGCTCGACCTGGTTGGCTGGGTGACGCTCGACAATCAAAGCGGCAAGCAGTTCGACCACGCGCACATCAAGCTGATGGCCGGGGATGTGAACAAGGTGACCCCGCCGGGGGCATATCCGGCCACGGCGAAGCGTGCCATGGTCGTTGGTGGCTTCGTTTCGGAGCCTCAGGTGACGGAGCGCTCGTTCGAAGATTACCATCTGTACAACCTGCCGCTCGCGACCACTCTGCATGACCGCGAAACCAAGCAGGTGGAGTTCCTGCGCGGGAGCGGGATTTCGTCCAAACGGCTCTACATCTACGATGGCGTGACGGGCAACCAGAATCAGTACGGCAACGATGTGCGCCAGACGCCGCAATACGGCACCGAATCCCAGCCTCATGTGTGGGTGATGCGCGAGTTTGTCAACTCAGAGGCGAACCACCTGGGGATGCCGTTGCCCAAGGGCCGCGTGCGTTTCTACCGCCGCGACCAGGACGGGCAGCTGGAATTCACCGGCGAGAATGAGATCGACCATACACCTAAGGACGAAACCATTCGCGTTTATACCGGCAACGCTTTCGATATCACAGGTGAGCGCAGGCAGACCCATTACCAGGTGCAGATGCAGTATCCGAACGGATGGGCGGACGAGAGTTTCGAGATCAAGCTGCGCAACCACAAGAAGGAGGCAGTTACGGTGCGCATCGTCGAGCATCTGTATCGCTGGTACAACTGGGTGATCACACAGGAAGCGGCCGTGCATCGCCAGAAAGACAGCCGGACCATCGAATACGAAGTGACGCTCGCGCCCGGTCAGGAAAAGGTGGTCACTTACACGGCGCACTATACGTGGTAGTGGGTAACGCCGGCGGTCTTTGGCGCCGGTGTTTTGCATTTCGCGCACGCCCGCCAGGACACCGGCGACAAGATCGCCGGCGTTACCAGCCGCTATCATAGAGGCTGATGAAGCTACTCTGTTCGATCGCGCTGGCGGCCACGGCCATTGCGGCGCAGACGTTTTCCGGCGGGCCGGCGATCGACCGGGTGATCAGCGATGCCATCGCGCAAGCTCATCTTCCGGGCGCGGTGATCGTCATTGGCCACGAGGGGAAGGTCGTTTACGAGAAGGCCTACGGCAGGCGCGCCGTCGTTCCCGCGCCGGAAGCGATGACGGCCGATACCATCTTCGATCTGGCCTCGCTCACTAAGGTGGTCGCCACTACCACCGCACTGATGCGGTTATTCGAGCAGGGTAAGTTCCGGCTCAACGATAAGGTCACCGATTACATCCCCGAGTTTCAGGGCGGCAAGAGCGCGATCACGCTGCGCAACCTATTCACGCATTTCTCCGGGCTCAAGCCGGACGTGCCCCTGACCAGCCCATGGAGCGGCTACCAGACCGGCATCAAGCTCGCCTGCACGCTTCCGCCCGACGGGCCGCCCGGCGCGCGCTTCGCCTATAGCGACATCAACTTCATCCTGCTCGGCGAGTTGGTGCAGCGCTTGAGCGGGCAGACGCTCTCCGATTACGCGCGCGATCACATCTTCCGCCCGCTGGGCATGAAGGATACGATGTTCCAGCCGCCGGCCGCGCTTGGTGCCCGCATTGCGCCGACCGAGCGCGTGACCAAGGACAGCCCTCCGCTGCGCGGCGTGGTACATGACCCGACGGCGCGCAACATGGGCGGCGTGGCCGGCCACGCCGGCGTGTTCTCTACCGCCCGAGATCTGGCTCGTTTCGCGCAGATGATGATCGACGGCGGCGAACTGGACGGGGTGCGCATCGTGAGCGCGGCCACTATTCAGAAATTCACCGAACCACAAACGCCGCCCGATCAGCCGATTCTGCGCGGGGTCGGCTGGGATATCGATTCGCCATATTCGGGCAACCGCGGCGAGCTGTTTCCCATCGGCTCGTTCGGCCACACAGGTTTCACGGGGACTTCGATCTGGATCGACCCATCGAGCCGGACCTACGTAATTCTGCTGGCCAATAGCGTTCACCCGGCGGGGCATCCGTCGCTCACCGCGCTGCGCGGGAAAGTTGCCACCATCGCGGCCGCGGCGATTGGAATTGAAACGCGCGGGTTGACGTTGACCGGCTACAGCGAAACCTTCACCGCCGCCGGCGTGCATCGCGAATTGGGGCGCAATGCGGCCACGCGCAGCGGCCTCGACGTGCTGGCCGAGCGCAATTTTCAGCCGCTTGCGGGCAAACGCGTGGGCCTCATCACCAACCAGACCGGCGTGGACCGCCTGGGACGCCGCAATGTCGATCTCATGCGCAGCGCCGGCATCACCGTCGCCGCGCTGTTTTCCCCCGAACACGGTTTTGCCGGACGCGAAGATCAGCCCGAGGTTCACGATGCGACAGACGCCGCTACCGGCATCCGTATCTGCAGTCTCTACGGCGCTACGCCGCGGCCCACGCCCGAAATGCTGCGCGGCGTGGACGCGCTGGTCTTCGACATCCAGGATATCGGCGCGCGCTTCTACACTTACGAAACCACACTCGCCTACGCGATGGAAGCCGCGTCGCAGGCAGGCATTCCGTTTTACGTGCTGGACCGGCCCAACCCCATTACCGGAACGCATGTGGAGGGGCCGTTGCTCGATGCGGATCGCACTTCGTTCGTGGGCTACATGCCCGGCCTGCCGGTGCGGCACGGGATGACTATCGGCGAGCTGGCGCGCTTCGAGAACGGCGAAAAGAAAATCGGCGCGGCGCTGACCGTGATACCCCTCGAAGACTGGCGGCGCGGCGACTGGTTCGATTCCACCAATCTGCCCTGGATCAATCCTTCGCCCAATATGCGCAGCCTGAACGCGGCCTTGCTCTATCCGGGGCTGTGTTTACTGGAAGCCGCCAAGAACTTTTCGGTGGGCCGCGGCACCGATGTGCCGTTCGAACAGGTGGGCGCGGATTTCATCGGCGGCCGCGAGCTGGCGGCGTGGCTGAACTCGCGCCAGATACCCGGCGTGCGCGCGTATCCGACCAGCTTCACGCCCACCGAATCGAACTTCCGCGGCGTGAGGATTGAGGGCGTGCGATTCCAGGTGACCAATCGCGAGCTGTTCGATTCCACGCGCCTCGGCCTGGAGCTGGCCGCCGCGCTCGAGAAATTCTATCCCGGCAAGATCGATTTCAGCGTATGCAAAAACCTGATCGGCAGCGACGACGTTATCCGCCGATTGAGGGAAGGCGAGGATGCGCGCACCATTCAGCAAAGCTTCTCCGACGCAGTCGCCGGCTTCGTGCAGTTAAGGGAAAAGTATCTGCTGTACCATTGAAGGGGCGGCACACGCTCACGACAGCTTGTTGAGATAGATGGTCGCTTCGAGATCTACTCCGGCATTTCATCGCCTTTCCGGGGCAGCCTTCCGCTTCTCCGCTTCATGATCTTGTCAAAAGCTTTGAAGTCTACCCGTGCCTGCCGGCCCGCGAAGAACTGTGCAGTCTGCAGTGCCGAGACCTTTTCCGCCACCGCGGTTGCCACGAACTGGTTAATGCTGGTTCGATCCTCCCGGCTTAGCCGCTCAACCGCCTCTTTGAGCGAGCGCGGCAGCCGTAACGGATATGTTCGGGTCTCTTTCATTGTTTGATCCTCGCTATCGCTTCTCGCGGGAGCAGGACAGCCACCCCAAACTGGGTTGCCGCGGTTCCATAGTCCCGCACGTTGAATGTCACCAGAGCGTCCGCCCTCCCGTTCACCGCCGCCTCCAGGACCATCTCATCGTTTGGATCGTGCAACTGCGGCCGCCACAGAAAGTGCGTTCGCACGGGTTCCGCCATGGCGATGATGGCATCCAGAAAGACCTCCACCTGCCGGACGGAGAGCCCGGCCTCCATCCGATGCTCGGGCCTCCTGCAAACGGCCTCGTACTCCATCGCGAGAGGTACGCTGAGCAACAAGGTTGCCTGCCTCCCCCGGACTGCCCGAATGATGGCGGCGGATGCCCCGGTTGGGCTCCGCATGGCCGCAACCACGGCATCGGTGTCCAAGACAAGCCTCACATCTTATACGATATCACGTCATCGATGATGTCAGCTTGCCGGCGAGACGCGGAAGCCGGACTTCAATGCGTAACGGACGACCGCCGGCAGGTACTCGCGGCAATTCGGCGCCCGCAGATCCTGCAACGCCCGACGCGCGGCGCTGTTGTCGAATACCTTAGGGCAGGTGAAATAGGGAATGTAGTGCGCGAAACGCTTCCAAATCGCCGGGACCTCATGATTCGCAGGGATCGAATTCTCCGTGGGAGGCGAAAAGCGAATCGATCCGGGCCGGTACTTGCCTCCCTCGCAAGCGGCACGCTCGCGAAGATACATCTCGACCAATTCGTCAAGGGACAAAGTATTCCCAGCGCCAGCGGTCAGGTGGAATGTCCGATTGGCACTATCGCTCAATTGCGCGAGGCGGACGATAGCGCCGCAGACAAAATCCACGGGCGCCAGGTCGAGCTGGAAATCGGGCCGGCAGGGAAGCGAGTCCAGGAGCCCTAGGTGAATCCATTGCAACACCTGATAGATGCCCTGAAACCGGCTGGTGCGCCCGGTGCGCGAATCCCCTACGACGAGACCGGGACGGTAGACCGTCACGGGAAGGTCGACGCCGGCTTTTAGCACCGCGCGTTCCGCCTCGAACTTGGACCATTCGTAATAATTGAAGAACTCCTGGCCGCATTCGAGCTCGTCCTCTCTAATGCAGCCGGTCCGTCTGCCCGATACATAGGCCGTCGAGATGTGATGCAAGCGGACGGGATTTCCGGCTTTGCGGACTGCTCGGGCAAACTCAATCACGTGCTCCGTGCCTAGCAAATTGGTTCGGCGGGCGTCCTCCATCGTCTGGGAAAGATTGGTGCATGCGGCGACATGATATATCTCGCCGATCCGCCCAACCAGGTCCTGGCGATTCGCGCCGAGACCCAGGTCGTCCAGCAGGATATCCCCGGGCGCCGGAAAGACCCGGCGCGCGTCTTCGCGGCTGAGAGACGCGTGGACCGGGAGCATGCGGGCGCGAACCTCCTCGGCGGTTTGAGCGCGCAACAGGACGTGAACAGCCACGCTCGGGCGCGTATCCAAGAGAACACGCAAGAGGTCGCCACCGATTGCGCCGGTGGCTCCGGTAAGGAGTATATCCATGTAGAGTGGCTTGCTTGCCGCGCTGGGAATCTGACGATTCTCCTCATTTTACTACGGTGCGCGATGTCGCATGTTCCGCACCTTAAGACCGTATTACCGTTTTCAGTTCAGAATCGCGGCCGAATGCCGGTGGACGGACGGTTGGACATACGATTAAACTGAGAATCCAGTGTCCGAAGTTCAATATGTCCATGGCTACTCGGCGCGCGAAGCGGACCGGCTGGCCGACCAGGCCAACACGCTGAGCGAACTGCTGCACCATGACACGGCATATCCGCCGGGGAGTTTGGTGCTCGAGTGCGGCTGCGGCACGGGGGCGCAGACGGTTTTTCTCGCCGCGCGGAGCCCGTTGGCGCGGATTGTTTCGGTGGACATCTCGGCGGAATCGCTCGAGCAAGCACGCGCGCGGACGGAGGCGGCCGGCCACCGGAATGTCGAGTTCCAGGCAGCGAACCTGTTTGATCTGCCGTTTGACGATGAGCAATTCGACCATGTCTTCCTCTGCTTCGTGCTGGAGCACCTGGCGGAGCCGGCGGCGGCTCTCCGAGCCATCGAGCGCGTGCTACGCCGCGGCGGCACCATCACGGCGATTGAGGGCGATCACGGCTCCTGGTATTGCTACCCGCATACGCCGGAGGCCGCGCGCGCCGTCCAGTGCCTGGTGGATTTGCAAGCCCGGATGGGCGGCGACGCTCTGGTGGGCCGGCGGCTCTATCCGCTGCTCACTGAGGCAGGGTTTCGCGAGGTGCGGGTCAGCCCGCGGATGGTCTATGTGGACAGCAGCCGGCCGGATCTGGTGGAAGGCTTCTCCAAGAACACGTTCACCGCGATGGTGGAAGGAGTCCGCGATCAGGCGCTAACGCTGGGGCTAATCGATCGACTCACGTGGGAGAAAGGCATCGCTGATTTGTACCGCGCGACCGAGCCCGACGGAACCTTCTGTTACACGTTTTTCAAGGGCGTAGCGGTTAGATAGGGCGGAGCTGAGAAGGCTCAAGGGCCACTGAGTACACCCGTTCGTGAATGCAGTGACGTATTTCCGGCGGCGGCAGAGTTGCCGGGCCGGGCATGCCCGGCCCCTACGGCGGCGGTTGATTGCGGCGATTGAACGGCCACTTCGCGATAGGCGCTTACGGGCGCTACACGCGCTCGACGCGGTCCATCTCCAGGAATTCCTGGATGCACGGGTGCGTGGATTTGGCCAGGCCATCCACCGGGCCGAAGTAGATGACACCGCTTTCGTAAAGGAAAACCACCTGGTCGGCCACCTTGTACATGAGGTCGAGATCGTGCGTCACCACCACCGAAGTGAGCTTGAGCTGCCGCTTGAGGCGCAGCATCATGTTGCCCAGGTGATCCGACATGATGGGGTCGACCATGGTGGTGGGCTCGTCGTAGAGGATGCATTGCGGCTGCGCGGCGATGGCGCGCGCAATGGCGACGGCCCGCTTGTAGCCGGTGGAGAGATCGGCGGGGTAGGCGTCGCGCGCCTCGGCGATATCCACCATTCTCAGCAGGCCGTCGACCACGTCTTCCTTGTTCTGCAAGTCGTAGTCCTCGCGCTGTTCGAGCGAGAAGAGCACGTTTTCGGCCACGGTGAGCGAATCGAACAGGGCGCCCGACTGGAAGACCATGGTCACCTTCTTGCGGATGCGCCGCAGTTCGGGTTCGTCCATATCGGTGATATCTTCGTGGGCCACGATCACGCGCCCGGCATCCGGCTTGAGAAAGCCCATGATGTGCGAGAGGGTTACGGACTTTCCCACGCCGCTCCGCCCGATAATGGCCACGGTTTCGCCCGCATTGACGCAGAAATTCGTATCGACTAAAACCGGAGTGTCGAACGTCTTATAGACGTGGCGGAATTCGATGTAATGCGGGTGCAGGTCGCTGGTCACGCGCTGGCCCATGCCTCCGTGGTATCAACGGTTTCGAAATGTGTAATTCCGGTAACAGGGAGCGCCGCTCCGGCTCGTCCCACAGGGAAATGATACCATTGGGATTAAGATCTTCCCGAAAGCGCTTTTTTGTTTTATACTGAGGGGGAAAAACATTTTGCGGTGTTTTTGTTTTATCCTGGCTTCGGCAGCGGCGATGACGGCGGTGGCCGATTCGCCCTCCACGGCGGGCGCCGCGGAACGCATGGTCAGCGTGGTGAGCGCCGACCAGCGCACGGGGAGGCTGGTGAGAAGCGTGGTGGCGATAACGCGGCGAGACGCGCCGGGCCGAGTGGAAAGGCCGGCGGCTCCCGTTCCCGCGCCCATTTCCTCATTGCCCGCCCAGCCGGCGCCGATCTCCGCCGCGGCTATCGCGGAATTGGTGGAACGCGCCGCGGCTCAACTCTCGTTGCCGCCCGAGTTGATTCATTCCGTCATCAAAGTGGAAAGCAATTATAATCCTGTCGCGGTTTCGTCCAAGGGAGCGCTGGGACTGATGCAGTTGATTCCCGCGACGGCGCGCCGCTTCGGCGTGCTGGACGCCTTCGACCCGGTCGATAACATTCAAGGCGGCGCCAAATACCTGCGGTACCTGCTGGACCTTTACCGTGGCGATTACCCGCTGGTGCTGGCGGCATACAACGCCGGCGAAGGCGCGGTGGCGAAGTACGGCACGGTGCCGCCGTATCCGGAAACACAGAATTATTTGAAGCTGGTGGCGCGCCAGTTACGGGAAGCCGCGCCGGCCGTGGTGGAAAAACCGCAGCCGCCGGCCGCGCCCGTGGCGGCCAAGCCCGACGAAACGACGCATGTGCGGGCGGTGGTCGGCGAGGATGGCGCGTTGCGTTACGTTTCGCAGTAGTGGCAGTCGACATGAAGCGTTTAGCCGTGCTTTCGGTTCTCTGCTGGGCCCTGAGGGCGCACTCCGCAAGTGTCCCCGAGGCTTCCGTCACCGCCGTGCGGCACTGGTCGCTGGGCGATGTGACGCGCATCGCGGTAGAGGTAAGCGGCGATTTCCACTACCGCACGGACCGGCTGCACAACCCCGAGCGAATCTATTTCGATATTGTGAACGCGCGCAACGGGCTGGGCACCCGCTATTACGCGGAAGATGTCTCCGACGCGGTGGTGAAACGCATTCGCGTGGCGGAAGCCAATCCGGGCACCACACGCGTGGTGATCGACTTGGCCGGCGACGCCCGCGCGACCACTACGCAGCTCGCCAATCCCGGCCGGCTGATGATCGAACTGCGCAACGTTGCGGCGCCGGCTCCGGCGACCCCCACCAAGCTGTACGTTCCGGAGCCGGACCTCAGGAAGCCGGAACTGCCCAAGCCGCCGCTCACCATCCGGGCCGGCCCTGCGGTGGCGCCAGCGACTCCCGCGCCCGAACCGTCTGAACTTGCCGTCGCCATTACGCCTCCCGTGGCCAAGGCCGCCACACCTGCGCCATCGATTCCCAATCCGCCGCTCACGGCTAGGGCCGCCGACCCCGCTCCGGCCGGCAAGGACGCGGCCAAGCTGACCGACGCGCCGGCCCCGGAGGTGGGCAAAGCCGCGCACCGCACCGCCAGTGGCGAAACCTCTCTGATCCGCGCCCTGGGCCTTAAGTTGAACCGGGTGGTGATCGACCCCGGCCACGGCGGCCACGATGAGGGCACCGCGGGCGCCAAGGGCCTGCTCGAAAAAGATTTGGTCCTGGACATTGCGCTGCGCGCCGGCGCCCTGATCGAGGACCGGCTGCGGGCCGAGGTGATCTACACACGCTCGACGGACGTTTTCATACCGCTCGAGAGCCGCACCGCGCTGGCCAACGAAAAGAAGGCCGACCTGTTTATTTCCATCCACGCCAATGCCTCATCCGTGCCGAAGGTTTCCGGCGTGGAAACTTACTACCTCAACTTCACGGAGGCTAAAGAGGCGCTGGCAGTTGCGGCGCGCGAAAACGCCAGCTCCATTGAGAGTATTTCCGAATTGCACGACCTGATCCAGAAGATCACCCTGCACGACAAAGCTGAGGAATCCAAGGATCTGGCCGGAAGCATCCAGTCGTCGCTGTTCGGGCTGTACGTGCACGGCTTCCCCGGCGAGCATGATCGCGGGGTGCGCCGCGCTCCCTTTGTGGTGCTGATCGGCGCCACCATGCCGTCCGTGCTGGCCGAGATCGGCTTTCTCAGCAACCCCAAAGAGGAAGCCCTGCTTCGCAAGCCGGAGTACCGGCAGAAAGTGGCGGAGGCACTGGTGCGCGGCGTGGAACATTACGCCGCGGGCCTGAGCCACTTTCAAGTAGCCCAAAACAAATAAGCGCGAATCGGTTTTGCCAGGCTTATGCGCGTTCTCGCTTTCCGTCACGTTCCCTTTGAGCATCTCGGCCGCATCGAGCCCGAACTGGCGCGCCGCGGCATCGGCATCGACTATGCCGACCTCTACCAGCCCGGCGCCGCCGAGCCCGACCCCGCGCGCTACGACGGCCTGATCTGCATGGGTGGCGCCATGTCGGTAAACGACGGCCTGCCGTACCTGGAGCGGGAGGCGCGCTGGATTGCGCAGGCGATGGAGGCGGGCCGCCCAGTGCTCGGCGTGTGCCTGGGCGCGCAGTTGATCGCCAAAGCGTTGGGTGCCCGCGTTTATCGGAACCCGGTGAAGGAAATCGGCTGGTTCGAAATCGAGCTGACGGGCGAGGGCGCCGCCGATCCTTTGTTTGCCGGCGCGGCGCAGCGTGAAACCGTGTTTCAATGGCACGGCGAAACCTTCGATCTGCCGCCGGGCGCGCGCTGGCTGGCCTCCTCCCCGGCCTGCCACCACCAGGCTTTTCGCATAGGCGCCAGCGCCTACGCCCTCCAGTTTCACCTGGAAGTCACGCCCGAAATGATCGCCGATTGGTGCTCGCAGGATTTGAATTGCGGGGACATGCGCGAAGTCCGGACGCCGATCGACTATGCATATAATGCCCCGCGTTTAGCGGTGTTGGCGCAACAAGTCTTCGGGCGCTGGTGCGACCTGCTGGCAATTCAATAACCGCACCGTTAGGGATAACAGCACGCCCTTCAGTGGGTATTGTAGGTTACCGCCGGCTACGCGCAAAATGGTATTTGGGACTTTAATATGCGTTTGGCGCCTTCGCAGATGGGACCGTAGATGCAGCAGAAAGCCGCTCTCGGGTGCGCGCTGATCGTGGAAGACCCGATGATTCAGAGGTTTGTCGGCGGCATTCTGAAGCGCGAGGGCTATCTGGTCATCGAAGCCGAGCTGGAAGAGGCCTTGCGGACGTTGAGGGACTCGCCGGACTCGGTTTCGCTGCTGATTACCAACCTGCCTGGACACTTCTTCGAATTCGCCGAAACACTTCCCCTCATTTACGTTGCCGCGTTTCCCGATTCCGCGCTGGCGGACCGTTTCCGCCGCTGCCGCGCGCTTCGCAAACCGTTCCGTCCCAGTGACCTGGTGTTGTGCGCCGCCGAACTGGCTGCGCCGGCGCTGACGGTTTAGCCGGTCCACCGAAGGCCTCACCGCGCTTTCGATCCCACCTTCAGGCGTCCGAAACCACCGGGGATTGAATCCGCGAATTGACAGGCTCCGCGCCGCTATAATCGAAGCAGTGGATCTGGAAAAAACGCTGCTGCGCAAGGTGGGCGAGGCCATCCATCGCTTCCGGATGATTCGCGACGGAGACCGCGTGGCGGTGGCGCTATCGGGCGGCAAGGATTCCGCCACGCTGCTCGAAGCGCTGCTGTTGCTGGCCCAGCGCGCGCCGGTCGAATTCTCGGTGTGTGCGTTCACCGTGGAGCAGGGCAAGTTCCTGCGCCCCATCGAGCCGCTGGGCGAATATCTGCGCCAGCGCGGCGTGGCGTGGACGTACTATCGCGACGCGCCCTCGCTCCAACTGCTCGAGGATCAACCCGAGCACGGCTGCGATCTGTGCAGCCGCTACCGGCGCCGCGCGGTGTATCAGATCGCGCGTGAGCTGGGCGCCAACGTCATCGCACTCGGCCACACGGCCGACGATTTTTGCGAGTCGCTGCTGCGCAACACCATGTTTACCGGAAGACTGAGTGCGCTGCCGCCGGTCACCTGGTCGCGCGAGCGCGATTTCCGGCTGATTCGCCCGCTGGTGTTCGTCACCGAGGATGTGACGCGCGCTTACGCCGAATCGCTTGGCGTTCCGCTAATCCCCTGCGGCTGTTCGCAACGCACCGGCACGGTGCGGCGCTCCCTGCGCGACCTCTTCGCGAGCCTCGAAAAGGAATATCCGCACCTGAAGGAGAACATCCTTTCCGCCATGGGGAATATCGACACAGGCCGCCTGCTCGACACGCGTTTTCTGAAGCTCGATGCCGCCGGCGAGGAAACGGAAGACGCCGCGCCGTTTCCCATCGTTACCGAACCGTAACCCAATATTGACCTGGTTGTTGCAATGCGATTAAGATGGGCTTCTCCTGATCCCCTCTTGATATGCGACTCCTTCCACGCGAAGAGAAATTCTACGGCCTGTTTCTGAAACAGGCGGATATTATTTCCGAGGCGGCGCGCCTGCTGCTGGACGGGGTGCGCGCGGGCAACTCCACGCTGGCCGCGTTCGCCATGGAAATCAACGTGCTTGAGCACCGCGGCGACGAACTGATTCACGAGATCTTCACCCGCCTCAACCAGACCTTCATCACGCCGCTCGACCCGGAAGACATTCACAACATCTCTTCCTCTCTGGACAACGTGCTGGACGGCCTGGAAGACACTTCGCACCGGCTGTTGTCGTACCACATCGACCCGATTCCGGCCAACATGGTCACGCTGGCGGAGATTGTGCGGAACTGCGCCAAGGCGATGCACAGCGCGTTCGAAGCGCTGGAAGCGGGGCGTCCGCTGATGGAGCATTGCATCGAAATCAATCGCCTGGAAAACGAGGGCGACCTGATCGGCCGCAGCGCGGTGGCCGATCTGTTCAACAAAGAGAAAGACCCCATCCTGCTCATCAAGCTCAAAGAAGTGTACGACTTCTTCGAAGAGACCATCGACAGTTGCGAGGACGTGGCCGACGTGCTGCAAAACGTCGTGGTCAAGAACAGCTAGCGATGACCGCCGTTCAACTGGCCGTTCTCATCATCGGCATCGCGCTGGTCTTCGACTTTATCAACGGATTCCACGATGCCGCCAACTCGATCGCCACCATCGTGGCGACGCGCGTGCTTTCGCCGGGACAAGCCGTGGTGTGGGCCGCGTTTTTCAACTTCGTGGCGGCGTTCCTGTTCGGCACGGCGGTGGCGCGGACCGTGGGCAAAGGGTTCGTGAACCTGAACCTGGTGACGCCCTACGTCATCATGGCCGGCCTGGCGGGCGCCATTCTCTGGGACCTGATTACGTGGTGGCTGGCGCTGCCCACCAGCTCCTCGCACGCGCTGATCGGCGGTTATGCGGGCGCGGCGGTGGCGCACGCCGGGATCGTGCGCGGCTTGAGTCATAGCTTCGAAGGGCTGATCGCCGGCCAGTGGACCCTGACCATTCTTTTCATTTTTGCCGCGCCGCTGATCGGGATGGTATCGGCCTATCTGTTGATGATCGCCGTATATTGGCTGTTCCGGCGTTCCACTCCCAGTAAGATGGACTTCTACTTCCGCAAGTTGCAGTTGGTGTCGGCGGCCGCCTTCAGCCTCTCTCACGGCTCCAATGACGCGCAGAAGACCATGGGGATCGTCACCGGCGTGCTGGTGGCCTCGGGATTCCAGAAGACTTTCGAAATTCACCTGTGGGTGATTCTGGCCGCCCACGCCGCCATCGCGCTGGGTACGCTGAGCGGCGGCTGGCGGATCGTGCGCACCATGGGCACGCGGCTGACGCGCCTCAAACCGCGCAGCGGCTTCTGCGCCGAAACCGGCGCGGCGGGCGCGGTGCTACTGGCCAGCCACCTGGGGTTGCCGGTTTCCACCACCCATGCCATCGCCGGGGCGATCGCCGGCGTCGGCAGCATTCAGCGGCTGAAGGCCGTGCGCTGGGGCATCGCCACCAATATCGTGTGGGCGTGGGTGCTCACCATTCCGATGTCGGCGCTGATCGCGTGGTTGGCGTTTCGCCTGCTGCACCTGGCCATCGGCGCGTAGACGAGGTGCAGGCGCTTCCGCCTGCCAACCGCTGATCTGCATGTGCATGCATGTGATAATGGGAGTATGCGAACCACCATCGAGATGAAGCCGGAACATCGCGCGCGCATCCTCGAATTGGCCGCCAACAGAGGAGAGAAGGGGTTCTCGACCGTGGTGTCGGAGGCCCTGGAACTCTACCTCGATGCTCGAAGTGGCCGGACGAAGGCGATCCGGTGCGCTCTGGCGCTGAAGGGATCGATGAAAGAGAAGGAAGCTGCCGGTCTCGCGACTCGAACCGGAAGCATCCGGGCGAACTGGCGATGACCATCGCCGATACGGACGTCCTCATCGATTACCTCGCGGGCAAAGGCGAGGCCGACGCGGTGGAGCAATTGCTTCGTCATGGCGCACTCAGGACCACGGTCATCAGCCGGTTTGAGCTCCTCTCTGGCGCCAAGAACGCGAAGCAGCTTGCCCGTCTGGTTCAACTGCTCGAGGCGGTACCGTCGCTGGGGCTGGACGACGCGGCTGCCGACGCTGCCAGCGAGATCCGCAGATCTCTCGAACGATCGGGCAATCCCATTGGCATGGCCGACAGTTTGATTGCCGGCATCGTGACCGCGAACGGCGGCACGCTGCTCACCCGAAACCGCCGTCACTTCGAACGGGTTCCGGGCATGAAACTGGCCTGAACTGCCGAGTTTCGCGTCCGCGACGTTCCGCGCCGGCGCAGAGTGGTCAATTTTGAACAGCCAGGCATGAGTGAGCGTGGTATATTCATCGGACACGGTCGTCACCGGATTCGACAAGTGGCTCGGGCGTTGCAGGAGAGATGGGAACTTTCCTGCGGCGAGGCAACACAGGCAGCGGCACGATCGGTGACGGAATCAGAAGCGTTAGAGGGCGATTCGTTCGTAATGCGGCGGCTTGCCGTGTGCGAATCAGAACATTGTCTGTATGAAATCAACCAAGGTTTTTTTCACGGCTGCGAGTTGGACTCACAAGCTGGATTCCGAAGACAAGGAAGAGCACGATTTCAATAACTTACTTCTGGAATTCCGGTATGCCGTGCAGCGCCAAGATTCCACGTTCGTCGAATACGGTGAGCGTGAGTTGCGGCACATGTATCGAGCGAGGAGGCCGCGGAAGGATCGGCGGTAAAAGCTCTTGGACCGTTCTGGTTTTTGGGTCGGCGTGGGGTCCGGTCCAAACGGGGGCGTGCCTTCCCTCAGCACCTATTTCCTCCGAGTAGGGCATTAAGGTCACGCCCCTGTTATTGGAATC
>DASWZP010000097.1:0-10355 GCA_036404395.1 Bryobacteraceae bacterium
GCCGAATTGCAGCGCGCTGCCGGCGACAGATCCCCAAGCCAGCGTGACTGCGAGCTCGGCTGGCGGCTGGCGGCGGAACAGCATCAGGGCGGCGATCATGGCCAGGTTCCACACCACCGGCGCGGTGTAGGAGAGAAAGAATTTGCGATGGCTGTTGAGGATGCCGAGGCACCACGCGGAGAGCACCAGCAAGCCCGCGCCAGGAAACAGAACGCGCACGATGCGGATGGTGAGCTCGCGTTTCGCGCCGTGGAAGCCGGGAGCGATGGCATCGATCAACCAGGGCGTCGCTAGCACTCCGGCCAGCACCAGCGCCGCTGAAGCCAACGCCAGAATAGAACCGACGGCGCCGGCCACGCGGCCGGCTTCCTCTTCGCCGCCTTCGGCCAACAGGCGGGCGTACACCGGAATGAACGATGCCGACAGCACGCCTTCGCCGAACAGGTTCTGCAGAAAATTGGGGATGCGGAAGGCCGCGTTGAAGGCGTCGGCGGCGTCATAGAGGCCGAAATAATGGGAAAAGACGCGCTGGCGGACGAGGCCGATCAGTCGGCTGAGCAGGATGCCGGCGCCCACCAGCGAGGCGTGGCGGGCGGTGGATGAAGGCTGGCTGCTCGTAGGGCTCGTCAAGAGATAAACTTACCATCCGGACGTGGCGCACGCACTCATGCGTGCCGCGTCGGCACTCGTGCCGACGCTGGGCGCCATGTGTGAAGAGGTGTCGAGAAGAGTCTCGACACGGCACGCACGAGTGCGTGCGCCACGTCGTTCACAATGATTTGGCGGCCTACGCCAGTTTCTCCAGCACCGCGTCGGTCACGGCTTCGGTGGTGCTCGAGCCGCCCAGGTCCGGCGTGCGGACCTTGCCCTCCGCCAGCACGGCCGCTACGGCGGATTCGATTTCGCGCGCGGCGTCGCCGATTTGCAGATGGTCGAGCATCATGGCGGCGCTCAGAATGGTCGCCAACGGGTTGACCACGCCCTTACCCGCGATATCCGGCGCCGAGCCGTGGACCGGCTCGAACATCGATGGGAATCGGCGCAGCGGGTCGAGGTTGGCGCTGGCGGCCAGGCCCATGCTGCCGATGATGGCGGCGGAAAGATCGCTCAGAATATCGCAAAACAGGTTGGAGCCCACCACCACGTCGAAGCTTTCCGGGCGGCGCACGAAATTCATGGCGGCCGCGTCCACCAGCAGCGATTCGGTTTCGACATCGGGAAACTGCGCCGCCACCTCGCGGAAGGTGCGGTCCCAGAGCACCATGCTGAAACCCTGGGCGTTGGATTTGGTGATGGAAGCGACGCGCTTTTTCTTGTTGCGCGCCACGGCCAGCTCGAAGGCGAAGCGCACGATCCGTTCCACGCCGCGGCGGGTGAACACGGACGTCTGGATGGCGATTTCTTCCGGCTGGTGCTGGTAAACGAATCCGCCCACCTGCGCGTACTCACCTTCGGTGTTCTCGCGGACCACCACGAAATCGATCTCGCCGCCCTTGGGCCTGGCGAGCGGCGACCGGACGCCCGGATAGAGATACGCCGGGCGCACGTTGGCGAATTGATCGAAGGCGCGCCGGATGGGCAGCAGCAGGCCGTTGAGCGTGAGATGGTCGGGGATGTCGGGGTGGCCGACGGCGCCGAGCAGGATGGCGTCGCAGGATTGCAGCAGATCGATGGCGCCGGCCGGCATCATGCGGCCCCAGCGGAAGTAGTGTTCGGCGCCCCATTCGAAATCCTGAAACGCGAAGGCCACTTTGTGCTTTTGCGCGATGCGTTCCAGCACGCGCCTGGCCTGCGGCACGACCTCCTGGCCCACGCCGTCGCCCGAAATCACCGCGATCGTATAAGTCTTCATGGCGGGAAACTCGATTTTCGCACGCGCCCGGTTACGCCGGCCGGTCCCGGTCGAGATGAATCTCGCGCGTGGGGTAGGGAACCGCGATGCCGTCTTGACGCAGGCGGCGCAGAATACGCTTGCGCAACTGGTGGCGGACGGCGTACTGCTGGGAGAACTCGGCGACCTGGTAACCGAGTGTGAAGCCCAGCGAGGATTCTTGAAAACCGGGGTCGAGCGTGGCCGAAGGCGCCGGATCGGCCAGCAGGCCGGGAATGTCCTTGGCGCCGGCGGTGGCGATCTCGACCAGCAGGCGCTCCACGCGGTCCGGGTCGGCATCGTACGGGACGTTGACCTGCAGCGAGGAGGACATGCTCAACTGCGGCAGGTGGTAATTGGTGACGATGGCCTGGGCGAGCTTTGAGTTGGGCACGATGACAAGGTTGTTGCCGAGCGACCGGATGGCCGTGGATCGCCAGCCGATGTCCGACACGTAGCCCTCCTCACCGCTCGAAAGCTTGATGTAATCGTTCAGCCGCATCTGCCCGGCGACCGCGATATAGAAACCGGCGAAGAGATTGGAGAGCGTGTCCTGCATGGCCAGCGCGACGGCCAGGCCGCCCACGCCGAGCGCGGTGAGGATGGGCGTCACGTGGACGTCCTCGGCGCTTAACAGCAGCAGCAGCCCCAGCACCAGCGCCGAAAGCTGGGCCAGCGTGGTGGTGAGCGTGGTGACGGGCAGTGCGCCGGGAATCTGGCTGCCGTAGGCGCGCACCAGGTCTCCCGCCATGCGAATCGCCATCAGCGTGAAGCTCAAAATCCACAACGCGATCAGGATTTTGGGAGCGTACTTATCGGTGACGACGACTGGCAGCGGCGCCGATTGAATGGCCAGATGAACGGCCAGGATCAGCGCCCAGATGGTGGTGGGACCGCTCAGCGCCGCACCGAGGATGTGGCCCGGACGGCTGCCGGTGCGCGTCACCCAGGCGCGCAGGCCGCGCAGGATGAGGCTGCGCACCAGGAACGCGATGGCGAAGGTGGCCACCAACACGATTCCCGGCTCGATCAGCAGCCTGGGCTCGTGCGCCAGAGCGCGGAAAGTCTGCATGGGTTCCTACCCAGCATCACACAAAACGCCTGCACGTTACAGCCTGTGCGGCCGTCATTTTAATGTGCGGTGGAGTGTGCCCATATTGGCGTTGCTGCTGGCCGGCAGCCTGGCGGCGGAAGAACTGAGCGCGTGGGAACTCTACGAGTTCGGGCGGGATGCGGAAAAGAAGGGCCAGATGGCGCAGGCTTACCTGCTGTATTCGGAAGCCGCCGCGATGGAGCCGCGCAACCAGACGTATTGGCTGCGCAGCCAGGCCGTTCGTTCGCGCGCGGCCCTGGAAGCCAAGCCGGTTCCTCCAGTGTCCGCCGTGACCGGCGATGGCAGCCTGGAGGAAGCGGGCACGCCGCTGGAGGCCGCGACCAAGGGCGACCTGGCGGATGCAAGGAAGGAACTGCCGCCCTCGGATCTGGCGGGCGGCGACCTGGTCCGCGATTTTGATCTGAGTGGAGATTCGAAGAAGGTGTACACGGACGTGGCCAAGGCTTTCGGCCTGGACTGCATTTTCGACGGCGATTACCAGCCAATGCCCGCGCTGCGCTTCCATTTGGACGGCGTGGGGTATCGGGAGGCGCTGCATGGCCTGGAGTTTGCCACGGGAACCTTCATTGTGCCGATTTCCCCAAAGCTCTTTCTGGTGTCCAAGGACACGGCGCAAAAGCGAACGCAGAACGAGCCGATGGTAGCGGTAACGATTCCCCTGCCGGATGCCGGCGTACAGCAGGAATTTACGACGCTGGTGGACGCTGTGAAGCAGGCGACGGCGATCGAGAGAATCAGCTATGATTCACAGACGCGAACTCTGGTAATACGCGACCGCTTGTCGCGGGTGCTGCCGGCCAAAGCGCTGCTGGAGCAGCTTCTTTATCCGCGGGCCCAGGTGATGATGGAGCTGGAGCTGGTAGAAGTTAGCCGCAGCAAGACGTCCACTTACGGCGTTAACTTTCCGACCATGTTCTCGCTGAACGCGCTGACCAACTGGCTGGGGAACCAGGTGACGCCGCCGACCAGCATCAGCGGGTTGCTTTCTTTCGGCGGGGGCAAGACGTTGCTGGGACTAGGAATCATGGATGCCGCCGCGCTGGCGCAAATGAGCGAAAGCTCCGGCAAGGTGCTGTGGGCGGCCGAGCTGCGCGGCGAAGAGCGCCAGCCTACCACGCTGCACGTGGGCAACCGCTACCCGGTGCTAACGTCCGGCTATTTCGGAGAGTCCGGCTCTTCGGCAACCACGCCAGGCGCCACGAGCACGCTGCCTGGCACTGGAACCGGGACCGGCATCGCTACGGGCGTCGGCACTTTGACACTCAGCAAGACCTCGGTAGCGTGGACTTATGCTTCCGCGGGTGCATCCCCACTGGCGGCCAGCATCAGTGTTGCGAGCAGCAATGGAGACATCGGTTACACGGCCACGGTGGCGAGCTCCAGCCAGTGGCTGGTGGTGAACTCGGCGACAACCGTTTCGGGTACGCTGCCAGCCACACTGACCGTTTCACCCGGCGCCGCTCTCACGGCGCTCGGCACGGGCGCCTACCTGGGAACGGTGCAGGTGAGTGGCTCGGATGGCTCCGTGACATACTTCACCGTTACCCTGGCGGTCAACGGCGGTGCGCCGGATCTCACTGTAACGCCCAGCCCGATCGCGCTGGCCGCCGTGGCGGGTGGCTTATCGGCGCAAGAGACCGATACGGTGATCAGTAGGGCCGCCGGGACCTTATCGGCCAGCGTGATCGGGTCCGGTCTTTCGCTCTCGGTTTCCGCGAGCACAGTGACCGCCAACACACCGGCCTATGTTACGGTTTATGCGAATCCCACGGGACTTTCGGCGCTGACCTATCTCGGCATCCTGAGCGTGACGGCCGGCGACGTCACTGAAGAGACGCTGGTGGTTTTCACCGTGACTTCGAGCGGGAGCTTGCAGGTGAGCCCGACTTCAATTCCGTGGACTTACACCTCAGGCGGGACTTTACCGGCGGAAGTCAGCGTGGGCGTAACGAGCACCGGCAGCGGCATCACTTTCACGGCTACCGCGTCGAGTGCGAATTCATGGCTATTGGTAGACGGCGTAACGAGCTTTACGGGGACGCTGCCCGCCACTCTTGCTCTCAATCCCGACAACAGTCTCGTGAGTCTCGGCACGGGTACTTATCAAGGCACCGTCGAACTGACTGGATCGGATGGCTCTATCGCATACATTAACGTGACCTTGACGGTGAACGGAGGAATCGCCGCGGGTCTCACGGTTACGCCAAATCCGGTCTCGCTCAGCGCGTCCCTCGATGGTTCCACGGTGTCGGCAACCGTGACGGTGACCAGCGACACCACCGGGGACTTCTCGGCGACCGTCACCGGGTCCGGTCTGTCGCTTTCGGATGTCAGCCCTACGGTGGCCGCGGCGACGCCCACCGCCTTCACAGTCTACGCAAATCCTTCCGGCCTTACGGCGGGCACTTATATCGGCGCCATTACCATCACGGCGGCGGGTATCACGCAGACGGTTCAGGTGAGCTTCAGTGTGGGCGCGATCAGCAGCGGAAGCAACGGGACCTCCGTTTATACGCCGGCTCCCTCTTTCACATTCGAGGATCTGGGACTAAGCCTGAAACTGACGCCGGCGGTGCACGGCATGGACGAGGTGTCGCTCGATATCGAGGCCGAAGTCAAGCTGCTGACCGGGCAATCGGTGAATGGCGTTCCGGTGGTTTCCAATCGCAGCTTGAAGTCAGTGGTACGGTTGAAAACGGGCGAGTGGGCGGCGGTGGCTGGTTTGTTGGATGCCAATGAAGGACGCAACATCTCGGGATTGGCCGGCCTGTCGGAGATCCGCTTCCTGGGCCCGCTGATGAGCACGCACGAGCACGACACCTCGCGCGACGAGGTCATACTCCTGCTGCGGCCCCGCCTGTTGAACGAGCCGCCGAGCGAGCACGTGCCGCGCACGATTGCAGTGGGCACGGATACCAGACCGGCAATTATATTCTAGGGTGGGGCGGGTCCCCTGACCCGCGCCGAGCCCCCCTGACTCGGCGGTCGGACCGGGGTCCGACGCGGGCAAGGGCGCCTGCCCCCGCGCTTCACATCTTTCGCAACACGATCAGGCAAACTTCGTTGGCCGTGAGCGCGGACTGAAACTGGAAGTGCCCATCGCGAACGGAAATGACCCGGCTCTCGGAGGGTTCACCGCTGGCGGCACTGGAAATCGCTCCGACCTGCGCCTTAGTGAGTTGCGTTGGCGCGCCGAGGTCCAGGTAAGTCGTGTATGCGTCGTTCTGCCGGTAACCCAGGCGATAAACTTGCTCGAAGTAAGTGCCGGCCGGGAGATTGGTCAAGTCGACGTTTACAGGCGGCTTCGCGGCTGGGGGCAGGTCTCCCTTGTAATAAGTCTGATCGTTGAGACCTTTAGGTGGCGCAACCGGGGTGAAGTCCCACCACAGCACCTGAATGTCTCCGTTACGATTAGTGCATACCCAGGAAGATTTGTCGGCATTGACGATTTCCGTGTCACCCAAGCGGCTGAGGAACTGATAGGCATGAAAGGCGGGCTTCTTGATGCTCTGATAGTTGAGCAGGCCGAAGCCGCCGTGAAACGGCGTCATGCGGGGGCCGTTCTCTTCGAAGATATCGGTGAAGGTCCAATAGGACATCGAATCGACGGATTCCTGCGCGCCCTTGATCTTATCGAGGATGAAGGCTGCCTGATGATACTGGTCGTGGATGTAATCGGTGGGCGTGTAAGCCGAGCTCCACTCGGTGAAATGCAGTTCGAGGTTGGGCAGCGGCGAATTCCGAATCAGTTCCCGGGAGTGAACCATGCGGTCGCGGACCGCGCCAGGGTCGGCATCGAGGACGGTTCCGCGGTTTCCGGTCTCGTCGAAAAAGCCTTCTTTGACACCATAGGCGTGGGTGGAGACGAAGTCGATCGGCACTTTCTCGCGGACGCAGAACTGGACCAGCGCCTCTTCGAAGCGGTAGGGGATGGCGGATGCCGGGCCGCCCACGCGATAGCTCTGGTCGATCTTTTTGATCGCTTCGGCGGTAACTTGATACAGCTTTAAGTACTCGTCGAGAGTCGATGTATAGAATGGCCTGATATCGGGTTCGTTCCACACTTCGAAGTACCAGCTTTTGACTTCATCCTTACCGTACCGTTGTTCCCAATGGCGAATCAGCGCGGTAATCAGACCGGCCCACTTCTCATAGGACTTAGGCGGCGTGATGTTACCCCTCCACCAGAAGACCGTGTCCTTGCCACTGGCCAAAGCGGAGGGCATGAAACCGAGCTCGACGAACGGCTTGATGCGCAAGCGCAGCAACGCATCGTACAGTTGATCGACGTACTGAAAGTTATAAATCGGGTTACCCTTGGCATCTTCCTGGTAGACGCCCATATCGTCGTGCAGAAGGCCGTGCATGCGGATATAGTCGAACCCGATGTCGCGCTGGATGAGGGCGAGTTGCTGCTGCCAGTCGGCTCTTAATCCCTCGTTGGCGCGGCCGGCGCCAATCGACCGGCGGAAGACCTTGCTGTGCGGCCCGCGAACGTGATTCAGGTCCGCGGAGATCGCCCGCGGGGCGGCGGATGGCGTCTGGGCGAAGACTAGCGCGCTCGATGCCAGCATCGCGCCCAGCAGGCGGAGCGGTGTGCGGTTGAGAAGAGCCATGAGATTGCCTATTTAATTTAGCGCGGCCGGCGGCAATCACGGTTGCCGCGCGAAGAACTGCTCGACGTCTTCCGATTGCGCGGCGCGCTGGGCTTCGCACAAGCGGATGCCCTCCAGCACCTGCGCGTAATTGCGCGGGCCGCCGAGAAAGTTACCGGCGCGACCCTGAAAGAACTCAACGAACGCGCGGCGGGAAGGCTCGTCGCAGAAGGGTTTGCCGACAAGCGGCAGCGACGCAGCGGCATCTAAGTCGCCCTCGCGCGGCAGACGTTTCAGAAGCTCGTCGTAGTGAGCCTTGACGAACTCGAAGGGCAGCGATTGGGTCTGCGGATTGCCGAGGCCGCTGAAGATGAGGCCGACTGTTTCGCGCACGTCTAATTGAGGATCGAGGACCAAGGCGAGCGCCTGCCGGACGATTTTGGGATCTCGGAAACCGGCCAGCGCGGCGATGATGGCACGGCGCTGGCCACGGTCCTGAGTCTTCGTCAGCTCCGCGAGCAGGCGGTCGAACAGGTCCTGGCCGCCGGAAAAGGCAGCGGTCGAAAGCACCGCGCGCAGCATGTCGGGGTCAACGCCCTTGCGGCCATCGAGCCAGCCGATGGCGAGGCGGCGGGCCTCGCCCTGGAGCGGGTCGTCGTCGCCCTCGCGCGCCACGAAAGGAACCAGGCTGGCGCGGAGCAGGCGGGTGTCGGCGTCGTCATCCGGCTGAGCCGACCAGCCGAGGCCCGCCGCGCTCGAGCCGAACGTCCTGCGAATGAAGGCGGCGTAGTTGGGACGAAGCGGCGCAGGCACCAGAATACCCGCACCGCTCACGATTCCGCGGGCTTCGGCGGCGACTTGGCGCTCGGGCGAATTGGCGAAGGTGCGCGCGGCGGTGAGCGCCGCGCTCTCCTTGGCGTCGCCGGAATCAGCCAGTGCTTTCAGATCGTGCAACAACGTGACGCGCTCGGCGGCGTTGAGCCAGTCGCTTCCTTCCCCCAGCAGTTTCTCCAAAAGGCCGCCCCGATAGGAGGCGATGTAGTAACCGGTGGCGCCGGCGTCGGCGAAGATCTCGGCGGGGCAGGAGCCGGGGTTCTTAAGCGGAAATTCGGCGCTGGGTTTGTCGAGCAGGAAACACTCCGCTGCGGAGAGATCGTCGTTCACGGATCGCACGCAGACGGGCACCTGCCACTGGGCGCCTTGCGCGCCCGTGGACCCTAGCGGCAAGTAGCGTTTCTGGCTGAGCGCCACGCGCGGTTGGCCGGAGCATTTAAGTTCCACCGAGACTTCCGGAATGCCCGGCTGGTCGAGAAAGGTCTTGAAGGCAGCCGCTAGCTGCGGCTTGCCGGCCGTGGCGATGGAATCGAGGAAGTCGCCGGCGGTGGCGCTGCGGAACGCGTATCGCTGGAGATAGGCGTTGACGCCGGCGCGGAACTGCCGCTCGCCGGTCCACACTTCAAACATGCGAATGACGGCGGCGCCTTTTTCGTAGGTGATGTTGTCGAAGGCGTTCGCGACGTCGTCCTTGGATTCGATGGGCTGGCGGATCTGGCGCGCGGTGACCAGACTGTCGGATTCCATGGCGCCGAACTTGGATTGCAAGTCGGTCAGACGGGTGTTCCAATCCGGCTGCCACTCGGCCAGAATCCTGTCGGACATCCAGGTGGCGAAGGCTTCATTGAGCCAGATATCGTCCCACCAGGCGGTGGTCACCAGGTCGCCGAACCACTGGTGAGCCAGCTCGTGGGCGGCATCGGAGGCATAACCGCGCTGGCGACCGATGCTGTCCGTGGCCGGGTCCGCGAGCAGGATGGTTTGCCCATAGGTGACCAGGCCGGCGTTCTCCATGGCGCCGAATCCATACACCAAGGGGATGGCGACTTCGTCGAGCTTCTCATAAGGATAGGGAACGCCAAAATAGTTTTCCAAACGGTCGAGGATGGTGGCCGTGACCTGGGCGGCGTAGGTGGCTTGGGCGGCTTTGCCGCGCGGCGTGACGATACGCACCGGCACGTGGTTGCGGCCGGCCTTCCCGGCGTCGACCACGTCGAAGGGGCCTATCGCGAAGGCGATCAGGTAACTGGGCAGCGGTTTGCTTTCGGCGAACGCCACGCGCTTCATGCCGTTCGGTTCGGCGGTTTCGGAAGCCTGCGGAGTGTTGGAAAAGGCCTGGTCGGTCTGGCGAATGTGCAGCGTGAGCTGCCAGGGCGTCTTGAAGTCGGGCTGGTCGAAGCAGGGAAACGCGCGGCGCGCGTCGAGCGATTCGAACTGGGTGAACAGGTACGGTGTGCCGGCGTCTTCGCCCTGAAAGATGCCAGCGCTCGAGTTGGCGCTGATTTTGCCCTGGTAGACGATGTGGATTTTCGCCGGCCCGGCGGGAAGCGCGGCAGGCAGGCGAAGAGCGATGAAGTCCTCTCCGGCCGATTCGACGGCGGCGGCCTGGGAATTGACGGTGGCTTGCTGGATGGTGAGATCGGTAGCGTTTAGCCAGACGAGCGAGGCCGGCTTGGCGAGCGTGACGTCGATATCGATGATGCCTGAAAACGTAGCGGCTGCGGGCAGGGCGGTCAGATCGGCGGCGTAGCGCGTGGGATGAACATCGGCGCCGAGTCGCAGCTTGGGAGCGTCGGCGGCCAGCAGGCAGAGGGGTACAAGGAGGGTCAGGGCAAGAGTGCGCATGATGTTGGCTAGACCCAGTGTAATGCGTCCCGCGCCGCGGGAGGCGGGTCTCGCCTGCCGGATTCGCCGAGTCAATAAGCCTGGCCGCGATTCACAG
>DASWZP010000098.1:0-26430 GCA_036404395.1 Bryobacteraceae bacterium
CCCCAATTCCGCAATCTGTCCGTAGAGCGGCTTGAGCGCCGGATAGAACGCCTGGTAAACGCGATGGGCTTTCGCGTAAAATGCGGCATCGGCATCAACAGGGGCGACGGATTCGGTTTCGCGGATGACGGCGCGGCAGACTTCGGGGACGCTCGAGTAGGCGCCTGTGCCGGCAAGAGCCAGCAGCGCAGCGCCGTAGGCGGAGCCTTCCTGGGTTTCGAGGGTGACGACGCGGTGATTGAAAATCGACGCCAACAGGCCGCGCCAGAAGGGGCTCTGTCCGCCGCCGCCGGAAGCGCGCACGCTTGAGAGCGGCACGCCGAGCGACTCGACGATTTCGAGGCAGTCGCACAAGCTGTACGAGACGCCTTCGATGACGGCGCGGATCAAATCCGCGCGCTTGTGGCCGGCGGTGAGGCCGATCCAGCCGCCGCGGGCGGTGGCATCCAGATGCGGCGTGCGCTCACCCATCAGGTACGGCAGCCAGAACAGGCCGTTGGCGCCGCGCGGCGATTCCGCGGCTTCGGCAGTGAGGGCATCGTAAGATGTGCCGGGTTCGAGCTGGTTGCGGAACCATTGCAGGCTTAAGCCCGCGCCCTGCGTGACGCCCATCACGTGCCACTTGCCCGGCACGGCGTGGCAGAAGGTGTGGACGCGGCCGGCGGGATCATACGCCACCTGCTCCATGTGGGCGAAGACCACTCCGGAGGTGCCGATGGTGCAGGAGACGATGCCGGGTTCGACGATGCCGTTGCCGACCGCGCTCGAAGCCTGGTCGCCGCCGCCGCCCACCACCGGGGTTCCGGCGGCGAGGCCGGTGAGCGCGGCCGCTTCCGCGCTAACCGTGCCGGTGACGTCCTTCGATTCATAGCAGCGCGGCAGAATGGCGCGGTCGAGCCCGAGCGAATCCATCATCTCCATTGACCAGCGGCGGTTCACGACGTCGAACAGCGCGGTGCCGGAGGCGTCGGAAACTTCGGTCGCATAATCGCCGGTGAGGCGGAACCGCACGTAGTCCTTGGGGAGCAGCACCTGGCGGACGCGCGCGAAGTTCTCCGGCTCGTGATCGCGCACCCACAGCAGCTTGGGCAGGGTGAAGCCGGTGAGGACGGGATTGGCGATGTAGCGGAGGATGGCTTCGCGGCCGAGCTTGGCGTTGACGGCATCCACCTGCGGCTGCGAGCGCTGGTCGCACCAGATCAGCGACGGGCGGATCACGTTGCCGTCGCGGTCGAGGATGACCAGGCCGTGCATCTGGCCGGAGAGGCCAATGCCTTTGACCTGGCTCGCGGAGACGCCGGCTGCGGCCAGCGCCTGGCGGATAGCCGAGACAGCGGCGTCCCACCAGTTCTGCGGGCGCTGTTCCGCCCACAGCGGGCGGGCCATGGTCATGTCTTCGTGAGGAGCGGTGCAACCGGCGCGGACCACGCCGCGCTCATCCACCAGCAAGGCGCGCGAGCCCCCGGTGCCGATATCGATGCCGAGCCACATAGTAAGAGACCATATTGGCACGGCGCGGGCTTCGGTGGGAGACGGTAAGAGACCATACACGGCTCATGACGAAACCGGTGGCGTATACTTGGTTTATGGCCACGCCCAACGAGCACCGGATTACCACGAGTCCGGATGTCTGCGGCGGGAAAGCTTGCATCGCAGGTCATCGCGTGCGGGTGCTCGATGTCGTAGTGTGGCATGAGCATCAGGGCATGACTCCGGACGAGATCGTCTCCCACGTGCCCACCCTCACTCTCGGCGATGTTCACGCGGCGCTCGCCTATTATTTCGACCACCTCGACCAAATCCAGCAGGAGATGCGGGACGAGCGCTCGCGCGCGGAGGAGTTCCGCCGCAGCAATCCGTCTCTGCTTGAAGCGAAATTGCGCCAGGAAGGCTTCGAAAGAGCATCCTGACCGGTGCCCATCCGCTTCCATCTTGACGAACACATTTCCACCCAAGTCGCGGCTGGTCTGCGCCGGCGGAACATCGACGTGACCACGACTGGCGACACAGGCCTGATGGGCGCGACCGATCTGGCGCACATCGAGTTCGCGGCCTCATCCGGGCGGGTGTTGGTGACGCAGGATGACGATTTTCTGCGGCTGCATGCGAAGAGCGTAGCCCACTCCGGCATCGCCTATTGCCAACAACAATCGATGTCGGCCGGAGAAATACTTCGCCGCCTGATCTTGATCCACGACCTGTTGTCGCCTGAGGAGATGGCCGGCAAGATCGAGTTTTTGTGATCGCCTGATTCTATATGCGCGCGCCGGATTTCGGCTCCGGAAATCCAGGCGCTATACTGTTGGGCGAAAGCGTACATGCGGGTGCGGGGCCATATCGTTCGATGCTCGGTGGCGGCGATTGCGTGTTCGGTAGCGCCGGGCGGGTGGGCTCTCGACCCGCAGCGGAGCCTGACGCAGTACTCGCGCACGGTCTGGACGCAGGCCGATGGGTTGCCGCAGGACACCGTACGCGCCATCACCCAGACTGCCGACGGGTACCTGTGGCTGGGGACCGAAGAAGGGCTGGCGCGGTTCGATGGGTACGAGTTCACCACCTTCGACAAACGCGATGGCGACCTGCCGTCGAATTACATCACGGCGCTGGCGGCAACCTCGGACGGGGGATTGTGGATCGGCACGGGGAGCGGGCTGACCGAGTACCGCGACAAGCGGTTCCGCACGTTCACGACCAGGGACGGATTGCCCGACGACGCCATCGTGGGGCTTTACGCCGATCACGGCGGCGCGCTGTGGATTGTAGCCGGCAAGTGGCTGAGCCGCTTCGAGAATGGACGCTTCACCAACTACGCGCCCGACCAGCGGCAGCTACCGGTCACTGCGGCGCGGGCGGTTGTGGAGGACCGTCACCACCAGCTTTGGGTAGGCGGCATGAACGGCGTGGGGCGGTTTTCGGCCGAGGGATTTACGCTGGCGATCGGGGAAGCGCAGTTGGCCGGACGGTTCGTCACCTGTCTGGCGGCGGGCGCCGACGGAACCGTGTGGATCGGCTCGAGCGGCGGGGTACTGGCGCTCACGCCCGAAGGCGTTGTGCGCAGCTACCGGACGAGCGAGGGATTGCCCGATCCGATGGTGCGCGCCCTCTGGTGCGATCGCGATGGCCACGTCTGGGCCGGGACCAACCGCGGCGTGGCGCGATTCAACGGCCATCGGTTCACCGTGGCGCTGGCGGAGACCGGCCTGGTTTCGGTACGCTCGATTTTCGGGGACCGCGAGGGCAACCTGTGGGTGGGAGACAACTCGGGCCTCAGCCGGCTGCGCGATGAGGTATTCACGGTCTACGGCCGCAGTGAGGGATGGCCGAGCGTCAATCCCACCACGGCGTTTCAGGATCGCGCCGGGCGCGTGTGGGTGGGATTCCACGAGAGCGGGCTGATGCTGGCGGCCGGCGCCGAACAGAGGGTCTATACGCCGCGCGACGGGCTGCCCGACAACCAGATTTACTCCATTCGCGAAACCCGCACGGGCGACCTGCTGATTGGAACCCGCAATGGCCTCGCCGTGATGCATGGCGACTCTTTCCGTGTCTACCGGCCCGAGGACCGGATGCACCGGTTCAACGTCTACGACGCATTGGAGGACAACGCGGGACGGATTTGGCTGGCGACACCGGCGGGCCTGGAGCGGAGCGACGGCGGCCGCTTCGCGATCATCCAGCCCGGCGAACCGGTGCCCAACGCGCTGATGGTGACGCTGTGCGTCGGACAGGATGGGGCGGTGTGGGCCGGCACCTCGGGCAAGGGACTCTGGCGCGTTCGCGGCGAGGAGCGGAGGCTCTTCACCGGCGCCGACGGGCTTTCCAACGATTCGGTGCGTTCGATTTACCAGGACCCCGAGGGCACACTGTGGATCGGCACTAACGGCGGCGGCCTGAATTCGTTTCGCGATGGCCGGTTCGTGCGCTACACCGAAAAAGACGGGCTGCTCAGCGATAACGTGGTCAAGATCATCGACGATGGCACATCGTTCTGGCTGGCCACCACGCGGGGTATTTGCCGGGTGCCAAAGAGCCAGTTGCGGGAGTTCGCGGCGGGCCAGCGGAAGACGCTGGAGCCGATGAACTACGGCGCGGCGGATGGCCTGCGCAGCACGCAATGCGCGCCCGAATACCCGGCCAGCGCGGGCGGGGTACGCCTGCGCGACACTACCATCTGGTTCCCGACCGCCAATGGGATGGCGGTCTACGATCCGCGGGCCGTACCGCACACCAGGATCGCGCCCGTGGTGCACGTGGTGGAGATGACGGCGGGAGGCACGCCCGTGGATTTGAGCCGGCCGGCCAGGCTGGCGCCGGGCGCGGACCGGTTGCAAGTGCGCTACACCGCGCTGCATTTGAGCGCGCCCGAGCGGGTCGAGTATTGGTACAAGCTGGAAGGCCTGGACCGCGATTGGTGGCGCGCCGGGAGCCGGCGTCTGTGCAACTACAATAGCCTGCCGCACGGGAGCTATCGGTTCGTGGTGCGCGCCCTGGTTCCCGGCGCGCCGCCGGCCGACGCCTCCTACGCCTTCGTGCTGCTGCCGCATTACTACGAAACGGCGTGGTTCCGGATATTGGCGGTGGTTCTGCTCGGCGGGTTGGTGTGGCTGGGGTTCCGCATGCGGGTGCGGCAGATCGGGTCGCGTTTCGCGCTGGTGCTGGAGGAGCGCGCGCGGCTGGCGAGGGAAATTCACGACACGCTGGCGCAAGGCTTCGTGGGGATTTCATCGCAGCTCGACGCGGTCGCCATGTCGATGCCGGAGAACGGTTCGCCGGCGCGCCAGTATTTGGAGATGGCACGGCGGATGGCGCGCCACAGCCTGACCGAAGCGCGCCGTTCGATGATGGACCTGCGCGCCTCGGTGCTGGAGGACCGCGACCTGGCGGCGGCGCTCGAAGCTGGCGCGCGCGTGTGGACGGCGGGTCAGCCGGTCGAGGTGTCGGTGGAGGCGATCGGCGACCGGCAGCCGCTTCCTCAGGAAATGGAGCAGCAGCTTTTGCGCATCGCGCAGGAGGCGGTTGCCAACATCGTGAAACATGCTAACGCCAGCCGGATTGGAATCAAACTGGAACGGGAATCGAAGAGCCTGCGTCTGCGGATTGTGGACAACGGGCGGGGTTTCGAGGAGCGCGACGCGTTTGCCACGCACGGCGGCCACTTCGGGCTGATCGGCATGCGCGAGCGCGCCGAACGGCTGGGAGGTGAGTTGCGCCTGGCCAGCCAGCCGGGCCAGGGGACCGAAGTCGAAGTGAGCGTACCATTGCCATGAGCGAACCGATTCGTATTCTGGTGGCCGAGGACCACCTGGTGGCGCGGGTGGGCGTCACCACCATCGTCAACATGCAGCCCGATATGAAAGTGGTGGCCGAGGCGTCCAACGGGCAGCAGGCGGTGGAACTGTACCGGCAGCACCGGCCGGATGTGACGCTGCTCGACCTGCGCATGCCGGGGATGGGAGGCGTGGAAGCAGCGCTCGCCATTCGCGCCGAGTTTCCCAAGGCCCGCATGATCGCGCTGACCACCTATGGCGGCGACGAAGACATCCGGCGCGCCCTGGCGGCGGGGGTGCAGGCGTACCTCACCAAGGACGTGCTACACGATGAGCTGCTCAAGGCGATTCGTGCGGTGCACGCCGGTGGAACCTATCTGCCGGCAGCGGTGGCGGCGGCGCTGGCGGCGCAGATGCCGCGTCCGGATCTGAGCGGGCGGGAACTGGAAGTGCTGGTCCTGATCGTGCAAGGCCTGGCCAATAAGCAAATCGCTTACAGTCTTGGGATTGCGGAGCATACCGTAAAGAACCACGTGAAGAGCATTCTCGGCAAGTTGGGAGCCCAGGACCGCACGCAGGCCGCGACGGTGGCCATCCAGCGCGGGATCATACACCTGTAGGGCGGCGACTGGACCTCGGACTGCGTCGAAGTTCAAGTGATTGTCTGGATTAGATTGTGTGATTGATTGATTCTTATGGTGTTGGTAGTTCTGCTTCGGTCGTTGGAGGGAGGTTGAGCCGGAGTTTGCGCAGTGTTACCCTACCACTTGAGTGGTAGTGGGTCAGTTTGAAATTCTCTGGTCTTGACATCACGCCCGCCCCTGCCATACTGAAGCCATCATGCCTGAGCGGTCAAAGAAGCGCCCGCGCGACCCCAACCAACTCGCGTACCAGATTATGCTTGAGTCCACCGGCCAGGTCGAGAAGTTCGATCCCTCGACCTTGGACCCTGCCAAGAACCCCGCAGCCGTCTCCCTCGGCCGGCTGGGCGGCCTGAAGGGCGGCGCGGCCAGAGCGGCGGCCCTGAGCCCGCGCAAGCGCTCCCAGATCGCCGCGAAGGCGGCAAAGGCGCGATGGGGCAAGAAGTAGAGGCCCGTTTCAGTCATGGCTGATACTATCCCGTATCGATGCCCGCAATGTGGCGGCGATATCCTCAAGACATCCGCTGAGCCGCACAGCCTGTCTGATCTCAAGAACTCCGTCTGTGCCAAGTGTGGTCGTCGATTCTCCGAAGATGACTTGAAGTCCCATGCTGCCAAGATCATGGATAAACTGATCCGGGATGCTTTCCGGCGGAAATAGTGAAACCATCGCATCTAACTGATTCTTCAGAGGTTGGCAATCTATACTCAAACGAGCATGGAAGCTCGGTTTTTGCTGGCGAGACGCTTCCGGTTCATCCTCCAAGTCATTCATTCCACGGCAAATACTGTTTTCATCTTGCTCCATTTTCTAGTTGACCTTTATGCTTGACTGATCTAGAATACAATCATGAACCAGCTAAGCGCAGACAAAAGAGCCCAGATCGTAGCGGCCCTGGTTGAAGGGAACTCGATTCGCGCTACCGTCCGCATGACGGGCGCATCGAAAAACACGGTTGCGAAACTGCTGGTAGCTCTTGGCGCGGCCTGCACGGAATACCTCGACAAAGCGCTTGTGAATCTGCCGTGCAAGCGGGTTCAGTGCGATGAAATCTGGAGCTTTGTGGCAGCCAAAGAGCGGAACGTCACGCCGAAGATCCTGGAGCGCAGCGCGAGTGCTGGCGACGCCTGGGTATGGGTAGCGCTGGATGCGGATACCAAGCTGGTTTGTTCCTGGTCCGTCGGGCGCCGCGATTGGGTTACAGCCAAGCATTTCGTGGATGACCTTCAGAGTCGGCTGGCGAACCGGATTCAACTGACCACGGACGGCAACCGGCTTTATCTCTTCGCCATCGCTGAAGCGTTCGACTATCAGATTGATTACGCGGTCCTGAGAAAGATCTACGGGGGAAGTTCTAGTAAGACGGCTGAAGTCCGGTATTCTCCCGCTGAGTGCGTCGGATGCGAGAAAGAAGCGAAGATCGGGAACCCCGATCCCAAGCACGTCAGTACCAGCTACGTGGAGCGGCAGAATCTCACGATGAGAATGCAGATGCGCAGATTTACCCGGCTTACTAACGCGTTCTCTAAGAAGATTGAGAATCACGTGGCGGCCCTGGCACTGCACTACATGCATTACAACTTCGTCAGGATTCATCAGACCCTCCGGGTGACTCCGGCGATGGCTGCGGGTCTGACGGATCGGGTTTGGGGGATTGAGGATCTGGTTGCTTTACTGTGAAATCGGCTAGGTGTTCGTCAAGCGTCTGGCACCTTACGTTAGCTCGTTGGATTGCTTCAAGTGCCTGGAGCGGGACGCGCGGTGATCCGTGCTCTTCCCACGCGGCCCGGAGATTATCAATGAGGCTAAAATGGTGTGAAAACACGCTCGTCCCGTGCTTACGAACGAACAGTGACGTATTCAGCCCGGCTCCGGCCCTCTCTGCCATGAATTTACCGGCGCATACGTGAAAGACAGTTTCGTACAGATCGCATTGCCGTGATTGATTGAAATAGTAGAGAAGGGTATCGGCGGCGTATCCGCCAGAGCCAACTGACGCGAAGCCGGGGCGATCAAAGATCGCATCTTCGCCATCTCCCCTTACAGTAAAAATGTGCGGGGTTCGGTCACTATCGAACCCCCAAACAAGGAACTCCAGGCCAGCGAAGTGTACGTTCTGAATCTCCCCGCACAGGCGGGCTAAAGTAGTCTCATCGAAGATTTTCTTGCCGCTCTTCTTGAACTCTCTCATGCTGACTCCGAACCTGCCAAGGACGCGGTCCGCAGCCATTTCCGAGAGTTGGTTTTGAAATGCCCTCTTAAAACTTCGTCTAACCTCTTCCAAGGTATTCGGACGGCCCTTGAGGTACTGTCCAGCTTTTTCGATAATCGGGCTCGCTGGCGCGATGTCATCTCCGGTTATCATGGCCTGCCACTCTTCGGCGAACGGCTCCCATTTGGAACAGCACGCATCGGTCGAAAGAGTGGAGCCGGTAATCATCGTGTCGGACGCGCTGACGATGTATTCGTGAGCCATTGCCGCAATGCAAACGGTCATCCGTTTCTCCTTGGAACCCCAAGGATAACGCTGGGCCGGTCGGGGAAAGAAGACCGGACGTGCTGGCGGTCGGACTGCCGGGGAAGGAACGGGACGGCGAACCGTCCGGGGACGGTAATCGGTCATCGGCGGCGCGAAGCGGGTCGGTCGCGATTTGTCAAGATGGCTCATTTTCAAACTGACCCACTACCACTTGAGTTTACATAATATCGGTTATCGGAAGTTGAGATTGGGTTCCCTCGATAATCTGAGCGAATGCGCTCGCAAGCGGGCGTTGGCAAGCTAAAGCGTGCCCCACCCGGAATTTCACTCCTCGTTGGGCACTTCGCCCCTGCGCACCCGCACTACCCGGCGCGACGTGCCGGCGCGGAAGCGTAACACGAAGCGCGTTCCCGCGCACTCGGGCTGCTCGATCGATCCCTCCAGTTGCTTGGCAAGGATCTCGACGATCCGCAACCCCAGCGACTTGCCGTTGCGCGCCGGCGCGACCTTCGGGCAGCCGACGCCATCATCCTCGACGCTCAGCTCCAATTCCCCCGGGCCGGACTGCCGCAAGCCAACCCGGACCTCACCGCTGCGCCCGCCCGGGAAGGCGTGCTTCAACGCGTTGGTCACCAGTTCGTTGAGGATCAGCGCACACGGAATCGCGCGGTGGATGCCCATCTCGATCGGCTCGGCCTCCATCGAGATCGCAATTTGCCGCGCCGCAACGCCGTATACGCTTCCCAGTTCCTGCACGAGTTGCTCGGCGTACTCGGCAAAGACGATGCGGTCCAGGCGCTCGGTTCCGGAAAGGTGCTCGTGGATGAGAGCGATCGAGCGCACCCGCTGCTGGCTGTCCTCGAGCGCCCCTTGGGCCTCCGCACTCTCGATCGCGCCGGCCTTCATTCCCAGCAGGCTGGCAATCACGGCCAGGTTGTTCTTGACGCGGTGGTGGACCTCTTTCAAGAGGACCGTTTTTTCCGCCAGCGCCGATTCCAGCTCGCGCAGCGTTCTTTGCAGAGCCGCTTGGGCGCGCTGCTGCTCGGTGACCTCTATGGCCACTACCAGTACCTGCCCCGCTGCGCCGTCGGACGCGGCCGGTGACGTGTCAGGCAGCGGCACGTACGATAAATCGAAGTAGCGCTCTTCCGGCGGCAGGCCGGGCCCACGCTGCAACGCGACCGCCAGCCCGGCGGCGTGGTACACGTTCTGCTTGTCGCGCACTCGCTCGAGCAGCGGCACAACCACCGGCGCCGCTTCGGGCCAAACCTCGGCCACCGTCCGGCCGAGCATCGGCTCGCCCGGCGCCAGCGCCTGGTATGCCGGGTTGACCATCTCAAAGCGGAAATCGCGTCCGCGCAACAGGGCGATCGAGACCGGCGAGTGTTCAATCATAGATTCCAACATGCGCCGCCGCGCCTCCAGTTCGCGCGCCATTTCCGATCGCTCCTGCTCCCCCGCAGCCGCCGCTCTGTGCGCTTCCCGCAAACGCTCGAACATCGCGCTGGCCACTATCCCGGTCAGCGCCAGCCCTGCCAGGCCCAGCCAGTGCTGCGGGTCCCGCATCTGAAAATGTCCTACCCGCTCGGTGGCGAAGTACAGTGACTCGATAATGCACAGGATCGTCGTCAGTACTCCGGGTCCCCATCCGCCCTGATATGCGCTCAACAGGATGAACGGAGCATATGTAATGTAAGGAATCAGTGTTGGCGGATGGAGCGGGAGCCGCGACAGTTGCGCCAGCGCAGCCAGCAGCACGGCTACTCCGTAAGCGACCGCGGGTGGCAGGTTTTTGCCGCGCATCATAGGCTGGCCTCCCGCAGGCAAGCTAAAGCATGCCCTACCAACCGCCGGGCGATCATTGAACCAGGGCGGCCGGCCGGTGCAGCAAGTCCCGCACGCGCCTCGCCAGCTCCAGCGGCCCGAATGGTTTCGACAGCATTTCCGCCGGCGGCGGCGCGGTGTCCCCCAAATCGTGTGCGCATCCGGAAACGAAAAGCGTCTGCATCTCCGGACGCAGCGGCTTCAACCGCTCGGCCAGTTCGAGTCCGGACATGCCGGGCATCACCACGTCGGTCACCAGAACATGAATCGGTCCCGGACAGGCTTTGGCGATCCGTACCGCTTCCTCCGCGTCGCGCGCCTGGAGGAGCCGATACCCTTCCCGCTTCAGACAATTGTGCATCAGCCGCCGCACGCCGTCCTCGTCGTCGACCAGCAATACAGTCGGCGCCGATTCGTCCACAGTGGCCGTTTCCCGCGGCTCGTCCGACTGATGCGGCTTCTCCGCGCGCGGCAACAGAATCTCGAAGCTGGTCCCTTTCCCGATTTCGCTCGAGGCGCCGATGTAGCCCTCGTTCTGCACGATGATGGCATGCACGATCGCCAGGCCGAGGCCGGTTCCGGTGCCGGAGCGCTTGGTGGTGAAGAACGGCTCGAAGATGCGGGCCAGCGTGGGCGCGTCCATTCCCTGCCCCGAATCCGCGACCCGAATTTGCACGTACCGTCCCGGGCGGCGGCCGCGCCATTGCAGGCTCTCCGCATCGATATCGACCAGCGAAGTCGAGATCCGCATTTCCCCGCCCCGCGGCATCGCATCGCGCGCGTTCAGCGCCAGGTTGAGGAATACCTGCTTCAACCGGTTGCGGTCGCCGCGCACCAATTCGGGTGAAGCGCCCAATTCCAGATCGAGCTTGCGGCCGGTCCCCAGGCTGCGAGCGATGAGGGGCTGGATCTCGCCAATCACCGCGTCGATGTCGAGCACCTCCGGGATCGACACGTCCCGGCGGCTCAGCGTCAGCAACTGCTTGCTGAGAGAGCCGGCCAGCGTGGCGGCGCGCTTGATCTCGGTGGCCCGCTCCCGGTCACGGTCGTCTCTCAGATCCGTCTCCATCTCTTCGGCGTAGCCCAGGATCACCATCAGCAAATTGTTGAAGTCGTGCGCCAGCCCACCCGCCAGGTTGGCGATCGCCTCCAACCGCTGCGATTGGATCAGGCGGCCCTCCATTTCCCGGCGCGCCCGAATGTCCCGCACCACCAGAATCGAGCCCAGCCGGTCCCGCTCCGACCGGTTCTCGGAATAGCCCACTTCGACTGGCGTGCCGGTCCCGGTCTTCGAAATCAGCAGGTAGGAGCGGTGCTCCTCAGGGAACAAGTCGAGGACCGAATTCCCGGTTGTGGGGCTGGCAGACTCTTCCAGGAGCTGCAAAACATCCCGCAGCGGGCGGCCCATGGCTTCGGCGTTGCTCCAGCCGGTCAACCGCTCCGCCACGGCATTGACAAAGACGATTTCGCCGGATGTGTTGGTAGCGACGATCCCCTCGCCCACGCTGCGCAGCGTGGTCGAAAGCCAAGACTCGCTGGCTCGCACGCGCCGCTCCATCTCGTGCTTGTAGAGAGCGATCTGCACCGCGCTGCGCAAGTTCAGGTCGCCAATCGGCTTCAGGATGTAGCCCAGCGGCTCGGTCACCGTGGCCCGGCTCACCGTATCTGCGTCGGCGTGCGCCGTCAGGTAGACCACCGGGGTTTCGAACTCGTCCTTCAGCGCCTGCGCGGTGGCAATGCCGTCCATCTCGCCCTGCAGGCGGATGTCCATCAGCACCAGGTCGAAAGCAGTGCTCCGCGCGAATCGCAGCGCTTCTTCACCCGAACTCGCGATCGCCGGCACGGCGTAGCCCAGCCGCTCCAACCGGCGCTGGATGTCGTCGGCGATCAGCCCTTCATCCTCGACTACGAGGATTTGCTTTCTTGCCTCTTGGGCTGCCTGCATTTGCCGGTACCCCTCCTGACTGGGTGAGTGGTAGCTTAGTGCGCCGCGTCAGGCCCAATTCTCAGTATATTGACACACCGCGTATCGCTATGCCAACTGGCTGAATACAGTCGGTCCTAGTTATGTTAACGGTCCAGTACCGGTATAGGACCTGTTTTAAATGGGTAGCAGCATTCCCGAAAGGTCGCACCCAAGGTTCACGCAAGCAGTGGCCAGGAAAAGCAGGAGGACTCTCCGAACTCCTGATGCGGTTTTTCGACCTTGTCAAGCAGCGCGTCCCCCGCCGAGGCGCGGCAGACGACAAAAACCGATCGTCTGTCCTACCTGGGCTGCGCCACGGAGCCGGCCAAAAACAAGTGTAGGGCAGGATGGCTAACTGCAAACCATGCTGCCCTACGAGGCTTCTTTCCCTGCAACCCTAGTGGGTGGGAGTAAAGGTCAAAGTGATCTGGGTGGTATTTTCCACCGGCTGCCCGTCGAGCAGCGTCGGTCTGTAGCGCCACTGCATGACGGCAGCCCGGGCGGCCTGAACCAGCAGCGGGTGCCCGGAGATGACCTTCACGGCGACGACCCTGCCGTCGGTGCCGATGGTGGCATCCAGCACCACCTGGCCATGCGCGTTCATCTGGCGCGCGGCTGTCGGATACTCCGGCTCTTTGCGGTAGAGGAGTTGAGCCGAGGCGACCTTGCCTCCCGAGGCTGAGGGCTTCTTCACTGCCGGCGCGGGCGTGGGAGCGACCGGCGAAGGCGCGTTGGCAAACGGCACGCTGAGAGGCGCATTCACGTTGACGCCGGCGGGCGACGCGGGTGCGGCACCCAGGCCAGCGTCGGCAATCTCGGTCGGGCTGGCCGGGCGCAGGCGCTGCGACAGCGAATCCGCGTTGAATGCCTTCGGAGCGGCCTTGGCCTGCGTTGCCGGCGTCACTTCCGCGGGCGTGGTGGATACCTGCTCGGCGTTGGCGGTAGCGCCTGCCGGCACGGGTTGCGCCGGGTTCGCCTTCGTCGAGGTCGTGTTGGCGGCAGACTTGCCGTCCGGCATCGGCGACGGGCGCGTGCGCAACGACCGCACCGACTCGGTCGCCGTTTTGGTTTGGTTCTTTCCGGTCACTTCCAAGATGAAGCTGACGTCGCCGGTCTTCGGCGTATAGACGATGCTGCCGGTGGTGAGCGACTTGACGTCCATGTCGAAGTTTTCGTGCTGGTCCCCATCGTTGATCGATAGCACGCCGTGGCTGGCGTTGGCGACCGCGGCGGAATTCTTGTTCCAGGTGAGCAGCAGATCCGTGCCGCTCGGCTCTACCAGCAGGTTCAGTCCGCCGGCCTGCGACTCCACCGCGGCGGGCGGATGCGGGCGCGTCATAAAGCCGGGATACACGAACAGCGCGACCAGGATGGCCACCATGACGGCTATGCCGCCGAGCACCATCATGAGTTTTCCGCTGCCCTGCGACTCGGCTGGCGCTGCGCCGCTCAGTGTCCCTAACAGCGGCCTGTCGGGAGTGGGTTTGACGACGGGGGCGGGCTCAGCCGGCTTGGCGGGCGCGGCGTCCTTTGTTACTGTTACCGCGGCAGCAGGCTTGACTTCCTTGGCAGCCGGCTTCGGTTCGGGGGCAGCCGGGCGAGCGGGAGCCGCAGCCTTCACTTCGGCGGCCGCCGGCTTGGCGGGTGGCGCGGGCGGCTTGGTTTCCGGCGCCTTCCGGTCGGTCTTTTCGGGAGCCGGCGCGGCAGGCTTCGCATCGGCGGGCGGCGCGGCAGGCGGGGCATCGCGGCGCAAGCCGATGGGCACCACCTGCGGGCGGACACCGGGCTTGGCGGCTGGCGGAGCGCTGGGCGCGGCATTCGCCGGAGCCGCCGGCGGCGCCGCTGGCGCCGCTGCTTCGGGTGGCGTCCACAGCGAGGCCGTCAATTGCGCGGAACGGAACGGAAACTCCAAATAGCTGGCGTCACCGTGGAACACGCCGTCTTCCCGGATAAAGAGGCCACCCACGCTGGTTTTGGTGGCAAACGGCCGCACCAGCAGCGCGATGTGATGGGGACTGCGGAAACGCGCATCGAGAAACGCCACATCGTCGGCATCCAGGCTGAGACCCTTGCGGCTGTGCGCGCGGAAGTATCCCGCCACCGCCATGCTGCCGGCGCCGCTATGCTGTTCGATGGCCCGTTCGAAGCGTGCCAAATCGGCATCCGAAAGCCGATACAGCGGCCCACGAGTGTAATCGCACGAGATCGTCTCGTAGTCCTGCACGACCACGATCAGAGGACTGCCGGGAACCACCGAACCGAGCAGCACGCCGCCGATCTCCGATCCTCGCGACGTCAGAGAGCGGAAGTTCTCAATAACTTCGGCCTCCATCCGGTCGATGAGATCGAAAGCGAGTCGCACTGCGACCGGCTTCTGGGGAACCTCCCATAGATAAGTAGCCAGGGGTGCGGATTTCGGCTCGCCGCGTTCCCGCCGTGCCGTTGATTCAACCATCGCTCATAACCTCCGCCCGAATTGAAATTCCGGGCCATTCACTGCACGGGTCAATTTTAACGGAAATCGAAGCAATATATACCCTAAAAATCGCTCTATTAACCAAAAGCAACGGTACTGATCTGCAACGTTTTAGCCGATAACTATCTAGATATATAACCCGTCATTCGCTTTGGTTATCAGAAAAATACTGTCACCACTCACACTAGCAATTTTTGAATACACCGCCTATAATGAGCGGGAATGAGTGCCAGGACCTGCCAACTGTGCGGACGGCCCCTCAGCAGAATCTGGGTGGGCGCCGGCGGTGATTTCTGCTCGAGGGAGCACCGCAATCAGTATGGTCTGCGCCTGGGAATGGACCGGCTACAGGAAGCCAACAAAGTCGCCACGTTGATGCGGCGGCGCGAGAATCTGAAGACAGTGATGCCGGGGCAAGCGGAGAGTCTGGCCTCGTTGGAGCGGCGTGGCTTCCATCAGAGTATGCGCTTGTCCGAGCCGCCGCCGCCGACCGACCACATGCGCCCCATTCAGCCGCTGCTGGACGCGGAAGTGCGGGGCGGCGGGAATTTCTTTGCGCCGCGGGCGGTCAACCAGAGAGCCAAGCAGGCTCCGCGCAGTGCCGCGTATCTGCAACGCGCCGCGGAAGTGGCTGAACCGATGCTGCCCGCGTTGCGCGAACACGAGATGCCGGTGACGCTACCGCGCCAGCGGCCGGCGCGAGCTTGGGATGGAGCACGCTCGCTGAAAGCGCGCCGGAGAGGTTTCCCGTTGCCGCGGCGCCGCGCGGCGCGCGCGGTGTTATCGCGCAAGACACGGCGGGAGCCGGTGGGTGGCGCCACCTACCAGCGCGACGCGAAACCGGCCAAGTGGCTCGCACTGCCGATGCACACAGGACGGCGCGCGCGAACGGTGGGGAACCAGCCGATCCAGCCGCCGGAGAGACAACTGCGCAGGTTTGCCGCCGCGCGGCGAACGCCCGAGTTGATTTGGCCCGGCAGCATGACGCCGGAGGTCTTCGTCAAAGAGGGTGTTGCGCCGCAGTCCCGGCTGCCTCTGATCAAGCCGATGCTTCGCGCCGTGGCCCTGCCCCGTGGACCTGTGCATGGGCGGTTGCCCGGCATGGGGCGCGGTCTCGTGCGGCGGGTGGGCCGCGCCATGCGCGATACCCGCATGGCGCAACGCGCTACCACCATCGAGTGGACGGGCGAGAACCTGCCGGGAGTCGTGCTGGCGGCGGACCATGCCGTAGGCGCGCAACTGCGGAGCGCCGCGTGGAACCGCGGCGGCACGCGCGCGGTTTCGGTGAGTCCCAAGGTGAGCGACCTGGTCCCGCGCTTTTCGACGGTATCGTTTGAGCCGCAAGAGGCGCCTTTCGGCTACTCCATTTTTAAGATACAGAGTGGCATGCCCGCGCTTCCCGTGTCGCAGGCAGCGACGCCCAAGGCGGGGCAGCAACAGCAGCGCACCGCGCCGAAACCCTCGAGACAGCCGAAAGCGGAGGCGATCCGTCTGGAAGATCGCTTCGACGCCGGCCTGGGGAATTGGGTTGGCGGTGTGAGCGATTGGAAAGTAGATGTTGCGGGCGTGCGGCCCGGCGCTCTGGCGCTCTTCGCCCCCTCGCTCGCCATGTCCGATTACGATCTGGAGTTCCTGGCCCGCATCGACCAGAAGAGCCTGAGTTGGGTGTTCCGCGCCTCCGACGAACAGAACTACCATCTCGCGACGATCTCGATTTCTCCGCAGGGCCGCACTTTCACGCGGTCATCGGTGATCGAGGACGCGCCGGGATTGAGCGTGACCACGCCGGTCCGGCAGGTGGGCAGCCCCAAAGCGGCGATTACCATCCTGACGAAGGTCAGGGGCAACGACTTCACAGTTTCCATAGATGGCGAAACCATCGAACGATGGAGCGACAACCGTCTCGCGATCGGCGGAATAGGATTTTTGGGCGCACCGGATCAGCGGGCGCGCCTCTATTGGATTCGTCTGGTGACGGGCGGGTCCGAACGGTAAGGAGGTCTGAAGGAAATGAGCAGCAACCCAATTCGAACCAGCGCTAAGGTTCAGCCCTTGCGAGGCCCGGCGCCAGACTTGCAGGAAAAGGAAGGAGCCGCCACCAGCGGGCCCGGCTTTTTAGCGCGCGCAGTCGCGCTGCACTTGTCCGGAAAGCGGGATGAAGCCCTCAAACAGTTGCAGCGCGCCATCGCCGCCAACGAAGCCTCGCCCGAAATCTACCGGGCGATGGGGCACATCCAGTTCGAGTTGGCCGACTACAAGGAAGCCGCCAAGAGCTACCGCGCCCTGACCCAGATCAAGCCGCAGTACGCGATGGGCTGGTTTAACCTGGCCGTGTGTCTGGAGCGCCTGGGCTCGTGGGAAGAGGCGGCCGAGGCGTTTGGAAAGGCCTCGACTCTCGATCCGGCCCACTTGGACGCGCACCTAGGTCTAGGTGTGTGCCACCTGCGCCTGGAGGATCCCAAGAGCGCCCTGTTCAGCTTCGAGCACTGTCTGGCGACGGCGCCGCAGCACGAGGACGCCCTGTTCGGCAAGGCGGCGGCGTTGCAATCGCTCGACCACGCCGATGAAGCCGCGGCGATCTACCAGAAGATTATCGAACGCAATCCGGATTCGGAAGAGTCGCTGGCGAACCTGGTGCTGATCGGCATGTCGAAGGAAGATTTCGACATGGTGCGCGAGTATTCCGAGCGGTTGCTGGAACTCAAACCGGAGTCGACGGTGGCGCTCGAAGGCTTGGCAGCCTGGGCCGCGGCGTCGGACGAGCACGCGCTCACCGCCAAGTTCTGCAACTTGTTGGTCAACGCCGTGCCGGGCCACTTCGAAGCCTGGTTCAACCTGGCGCTGGCGCACCAGAAATCCGGACGCTGGCAGCAGGCGGCGGAAGCGTACCAGGAGGCGATCAAACTGCGTTCGCAATCCTCCGAGGCGCACACCAACCTCGGCGTCGTGCATGAACAATTGGGCGACATGGTCGCCGCCCGCGCGGACTACGATCGCGCCATGGCCGCGCAGCCCGATGCGCTGGCGCCGATGTGGAACGTGGCGTTGCTGCTCGAACATGCCGGCCAGCACGACGAGGCCGAGCGCTGGTACCGGCAGGTGCTGGAACGCGCTCCAAAGGAAGAGGAGGCCCGCTTCCGGATGGGTTACCTGCGGCTCAAGCGGGAAGATTTCCGCGGCGCCGTCGAGGCCTTCGAAGGTTGCCTGAAGTACCGTCCGTATTGGCCCGAAGCGCAAGCCAACCTGGCTTTGGCCTATTCCGGCATGGGAGACAAGGAACACGCCGAGCGGCTATATGACAAGATGCTCGAAGCCGATCCCAAGAGCGTCGATGCGCTGCGCGGCCTGGCGGCCCTGTCGATCCAGTCCAGCGACTTCAACACCGCACTGGAACATCACGTACGCCTGATCGACCTCGGCGAGCGTTCGCCCGAAATTCTGTACAATGCCGGGCTGATGTACGAGAAAGCCGATCAGCCGGAGAAGGCCGTCCGCCTCTATCGGGATGCGCTGGCGTTACAGCCGGATATGCCGGAGGCCCTGCTCAACCTGGGCCGCATTCTGGAATCGTCCGGCAAGAGCGAAGAAGCCCGCGCTTGCTGGAGCAAGGCGCTCGAAGCCGAACCGGCCCTGGCGCAAGGCTACTTCGGTCCGACCATCGAGTAAGCGCCAGACACGGGTTAGCTATCGTCAACACAAACTTCGAAGGGCCGGGCGGCATGCCCGGCCCTTCGAGTTTCTGCTTTCTCCGCGCCGCGCCCACGAGCCGCGCGCAGGACGCGAAGCCGCACTTGAAAAGTGGGCTAATCCCGGTTCGAAATGCACTTCGACTGGGTCGAGAGGACACAGCGATCCGCGTAGAGCCGCTGATTGGAAAGATGCCTTTTGTGGCATTCGGCGTGCCTTAAGGATGCACATGCTGCTTCGGATATCGGTGTGCCTGTTGCTGCTGACGGCTGGAGTCCTGGCTGTTACCCCAAGCTTCCTATTAGGAATCGACTATATAGAATGGGGGCCTGGTTCCGTATCGCAGATCGCTGCCGACAACACCGGGGCGCTTTACATTTTGTCCGACTGCCCGATTCACACGCCTACCACCTTGCCTTCTTGTGTGACCAAGCTGTCGGTGGATGGCCAGACCGTCCTGTGGCAGAACAATCTTGGATTCACCGCCGCGGCAATGGCGGTGGACCCCACTGGCGGTGTCTACGTAATTCCCCAACCGACAGACAACCAGGAGTTTTACGCGCAGTTCTACGACGTTTTCGTGGAGAAACTGACCGCGGATGGGTCGGCCGTGTTGTGGCAAACCGACCTCGGCGCCATGCGCTCTTCATCGCCAGCAGTTTCGGCGAGCCTCGCCGTCGATTCGACCGGCCGTGTGTTTGTGGCCGGGACTGCGGCGGATGGAGGCGAAGTTGTGCGCCTGACTCCGGCTGGCGCGATTGACACGACATTTTCCGGTGTGCCCGGAAAACCGGCGGAAGTTGCCGTAGACCCAACGGGGGCGAACATCGCGGTGGTCTCCTGGATGGGCGGAATCACGAACTTCTTCGTCCCGGGCAGCGATCCGGGCTATGCGCTTGCGCGGCCGGCGCCGGACAACGTCACATGGACCACCCTCACTCCTCCGCAGGAGCCGTTTCCCTCCGGTCTGGCCGTGGCCGCGAATGGCGACATAGTAGCGAATGGCCTGGACAGCACGTGGACTTTCTATGTGGAGCGGATCAATGCGGCCGGCAAGACGTTGTTCTCAATCGTGGTTCCTGGGACCGTCGGAGGTTTTGCCGGGTCCCAGGGCGGTTTTGCGCTGGATTCGAATGGGAATGCATACATCGCCGGTTACTCGGCGTCATCGGCGTTTCCGGTCAAGAACAGTGTCGCGCCCTGCGGGTCGGATTGGCTCAGCGCAATTGCTCCCGATGGCTCAATCCTCCAAACCACGTATCTTCCCGGCGCCTCCTACCCGCCAATAGAGGGTTCCGGGCCGATCCTGGTCCCTTTAGGCGCAACCGGTGCGAGCCTAGCGCCGATCATTACGGCGAACGCGAACTCCGCCGTTTTCGTGATGGTCGAGGCAGGCACGGACTTCGCGCCCACCGAAACCGGGCCGTTCCCGCCGCAGGTTTCGCTCGCCCTGTATCGCCTGTCTCCGAATTCGAATGCCCAGCCCGTCCAACTGGCGTGCGTGGGAAACGCGGCGACGTTCAGCAGCGGGCCGGTTGCGCCGGGAGAGATCGTGACCTTATCCGGCATCGGGCTCGGGCCACAACAGGGAATACCAACGCAAGCCACGTTCGCGAGCCCGTTCCCGACACAGGCGGGAAACGCGGAGGTGACCTTCGATGGCACGCCGGCGCCGCTGCTCTGGGTGCAGGACGGGCAGATCAACACGGTGGTTCCGTGGTCCGCGGCCGGGAAGACGACGAAGATCTGCGTTACTTATAACAACGTGCCGACGAATTGCCTGACCTATCCGGTGGCGGCGGCGGCGCCCGGTGTGTTCATGGTCGACAGTTACCACGCGGCGGCGCTGAATCAGGATGGGAGTATCAACTCAGCGACGAATCCGGCGCCACCGAACTCCATCGTGACGGTCTATGCTACAGGCTTGGGGCCGATCAACCCTCAGCCGGCCGATGGCGCACTGGTGGCAGCAACGCCGCTGCCGGTGAATACACTGCCGCTTCAACTGGGAACGTGGACGGGTAAGGGTGTTGGCGATATCAGCTACGTCACGTACGGTGCAGCCTACGACGGGCCTGCACCAGACCTGATTGCGGGAGCGAGCCAGATCAACTTTTTGGCGAGCGATGTCATCGGGGTTCTCGACGCCGTGCAACTCGTGGTGCAGACGCCGTCAGGGGCGAGCTATAGCAACTTCTTCCAGATCTATTTGGCCGGCCAGTGAGATTCGGCGTAGCGCGTCTCGGGCTGCTCAAGACCCTCGTCTCTCTCTAAACGGCAGCCGATGGTGCGCTGGTTCGTACCGGCCGCCGGACGCTTACCCAGACTTGGGGAATGACGCGCGAGTGCAGCCTTGCCTGCCCCGGTGTTCTTGGGTCTTACACGGTGCGGGCAAAGACACCGGCGGCAAAGACCGCCGGCGTTACCGCGTTACATCCGTCACTTGCACCTCACCGTGCCTACGCGGCTGCCCACTCCATGCGGGGACATGGTAGAGTGATTGGACAGTCGGGGAGGGTTCGATGAAGCTGTGGTCGATTGTCGTAACGGCTGCTGGCCTGTTTCCCATTTCTGTTCTAACGGCCTGGCAGAACCCTGCGCAGATCCGCCAACCGGAGGCCGCCGGCGATGCCAACGAGACCCGCGGCATGCTGGCTTCCGCGGTTCAGAAGGATCCCGACAGCGCCGCGGCGCTCAAATCCTACGCGGAGTTTCTGGAACAGTATGGCCAACCGGAAGCGCGCGCGGCGTATGGGAAACTTCTGGCGCAGTTGCGCCGGGCCGGCGCCGCGGCCGAGGAAGCCGAGATCGCGCGCCGCCTGGTGATCCTCGATCTGCTCGCCGGAGACCGCGAGGCGTTGGCGCGCGATGGCGAGTCCTATCGCGCCATCGCCGGCAAGCCGCTTCCCTCCCCTTCGAGCGAGCCGCGCGAAGCGTGGCCCACGGTTTCCTTTCCCGGACCGATGCGATCGTTCGCGCGCATGGCCGCCATTCCGCCCGAGGCGGCGCCGGAGGACGTGTTGCCGGCGTTGGCGCGCAACATCGTCACCAACGGCTACCAGGCCTCGCGCAGCAATGAGACGCTGGAACAAACCGAGTACCTGAAGCTGCTGCACCGTTATCTGGCGCAGGCGCGCGAGCTGGAGACGCTCGCCGGCGCGCAGCATGCCATCCAGGTGCCCAATTGCGATTCACCGAGCGCCGCCGATCTGTTGCGCATCCTCGGTTTCCGCATGCGCGGCGGGTGCGGCTCGGAGGTGGTGCTGGAGACGGTGAATGCCGGGCGGGCGTTTCTGACCACCGATTCCGGCTTTCCGGTGAACCGCCTGGAAGAGGCGCTGCGCACCAACCGCCCCTTCAACTATGATTTTCATCCCACGCTGGTGCCGGTGATGTTCGGCCCGGCTTACTGGACCGCGGGGAGCAAGGAGCCCGACTTCGTCGAAGCGCTGATCTCGGATCCCTCGCTGTGCCGCCTCTACCTGGGGCTGTCCAAGCTGGATCCGGTCACCGCCGCCGCGATGCGCGATGCGGGCACGCTGGCTCATCTGCGGGTGTACGCGCACGTGCTCGATTTCTTCGGCGGCCAATTCGAGCTGCGCGACGGCAAAGCGGTGGTGCCCGGCGGCTCCCGCTCGGCGGCGGCCTGGGGCGAGCTGGTGGGCGTCTCGCCGGACCATGGAGCGGAGTTTTTCATGAAGCTGATGGCCAAGGACGACGGCTGGCTGGCCAGCCTGTACGACGCGCTGGCCCGCATCAACACGCCGGTGCGCGATTATCTGACGGACCCGGCGCGCATGAAGCGCTTCTACGCGGCGGTGCGCGGGAGAGTCACCAGCCCCGGCCCGGCCCGCCCGGTGTTTCGCTCCAACAGCGACATGATGCTGCTGACCACGCGCCTCCAACTCGACGCCGGCGGCAGACCGCATGTGCCGGGCAACCTGGAGGTGTGGAAGGGCCTGTTCACCAACAACCCGCAGGCCCGCTACGACGGCAAGCTGACACGGCTGGCCGCCACGTGGAAAGAACCAGACGACCTGCTGGAGGCGCTGTTCGCGCTGTGCCGCAAGACGGTGGAAAACGCGCCGCTCAAGATCTTCATGGCGCTGACCGACATCGACCGCGGCCGCGCCGCACCGCTTGAGGCGGCCACGGTAGAGCGCCTGGCGCGCTCGTGGCACACCTACGGCAGCCAGTTCGCGGTCTTCAGCGAATCGCCGCAGTTGAGCGACAAGTCCATCAACAAGTTTCTGGATACCGCCGATGCCCTGACGCGGCTGCGCGAGCCGGCCCTCCGCGCCGACGCCGGTGGGACGTTCCAGGCGCTGGTTTCGTTGTGGCAGATCCTGGTGCGCCAGCAGACCATCGCGGACGGCAATGCCGACGCAGCCTTCGCCTCAATCGCCGCGAGTTTCGCCGATGTACATTCCGCGCATGAGGCGTTCGACGCGGGCCATCGCGGTTTTCAGTCGCTGCTCGATGCGGCTTCGAAGCCCGCCGATTCCGCCGCCGGACCCCAGGAACGGATGGCCGCCCTGCTGGCCGGCGCCGCCAGAGTCGAGGACGCCGAAACCCGCCAGGAGATGGAAGAGGAGATGCTTCGGATTCTGGACGCGCAGCGCCTGGTCTCGCTCGATACGCTGTTCCAGTTGAGCGATTTGCTCGAGAGCGGCCAGCGCCCGGATAAGGCCGCCACCGTGCAACTGGCGAAGCTGGCCGGGCGCGTCGCGGAGGTGCCCCTCCCGCGCGCGCCGCTCACCCTCGTCGAACGCAATGCCATGAGTTTCGGCTTCTGGGCCGGGAAACACCTGGATGCCGAGCGCAAGCTGAATCTGCGGCTGGCCATTGAAAAGGCCGCCGGCGACCCGGCCCGCCTCAAGGATCTGCCGGAGCTGCTGGCGCCGCTGCTGCGCGATTCCCTGCTCGGCCTCAGCTACGCTTACTACGCTCCGCCAGGGGCTCAAGTCCTGTACACCAACCCGGTGTTCGTCCGCAGCCACGATTTTATCGGCGGCGAAGGCCAAGTCAATTTGTGGAAGTCCACCGAACCCTACGGCTCGGGCTGGCCATCCAACGGCGGCGGCCGCCTGGTGGGATCCCTTTCGACTTTGCCCTACGCTCTGGCGGAGGCCGAACAGAATTTCCTGGTGCCCGCGCAGACCCAGGCGCTGATCTGGGGCGACTTGGTTCCGCAGATGATTCTGACCGCCAAGATCCCGCGCTGGTGGAACGTCACCCCGGCGCAAATGCATTGGGTGGGACTGAATTTGCGTTATGGGCGCGAGCTGCTGGCCGGGGCCGCGCTGGACGAATCGTCGCGCGAGGCGGCCATGACGGAGTTGGGCCGGCTGGCGGCGCCCGTGCGCACCGCCCAGGTGCGGCGCCTGATCGAGCACGGGCAAGTCAAAGAAGCTGTCGATGAGGTGACGCCAGCCGAGCTGTTCTGGCTCAGCCGCGCGCTGGAGCCGGAGCGCGCCGCCGACCGCTCCTCGCTGCGCGCCCAGATCGAGCGGCTCTCGCGCGAAGTTCCCAGCCAGGTGAGCCTGGCCGCCATCTCACACGCCTTCGGAGCGCCCAAGCCCACCCTGGCCACTTCTTATCGGCCCGAATTGCTCAACGTGCGCACGTTTCCCACGCTGATGGGCTACTCCAGCCGCATCATGGCGGAAAGCTGGGAATCGAACAATCTGTACTGGGTCGCGCTGGCCGACGAGCTGAGCCTGCGGCCGGCGCAGCTCAACGTCCGCATTCCGCAATGGACCCAGCAGTTGGTCGAGCACATTTTCGCTTCTCACCTGGAGGACTGGCCCGCCGTGCTGCGGTCGCTGCGCGCGGTTGGCGACGACATCCGCGAGCACGCACGCGCGGTGTCGGCCGATCAAAAAGCGGCGCTTCAGGATATCTCCGCAGGGAGGCCGCAATGACACTTTCCAGGCGAGGCTTCCTGGCTGCCGCCGCCGGCGGCACCTTGCTGCGGGCGCAGCAGCCGCAGGGGCCGGTCTTTCGCGTCAAGGTGGACATGGTGGTGCATAGCTTCCAGGTCACCGACAGCAAGAATCACTACATCAACGGCCTCAAACCGGCCGATTTCCGCATCTTTGAAGATGGCATCCCGCAGAAGATCGTGACCTTCGCAGAAGGCGCCAACACGCCGGTGGCCATCAACCCCGACGGCACCACGACGCCCTTGCTGAACGCCAAGCGGGACGGCGTGCCGGGCATGGAGCGTCCCGACGCTTTCGTCGGCACCAACGTCTTCGTTCTGTTCGACACCAGCAACTTCATGTACCGCGGCTTCGTTTACGCCGAAGACGCGATCGCCGATTTCGTGCGCGGCCTGGATCACGCCGATTCGGTGGCCGTCTACACCTTCAGCCGCAACCTGTCGCGCGCGGCCTCGCTCACCAGAGAGCATGGCGACGCCATCGCCGGCCTGCGCAACTCGGTCGCCGGGGATGACACGGCGCTCTACAACGCGCTGCTGCTGACCCTGCGCGACGCCGCCAAAGTGCCCGGCCGCAAGGTGGTGATCGTGTTTTCGAACGGCCCCGACAACGCCAGCATGATCGCCCCCGACGATGTGCGCGCGGTGGCCGAAGACGAAGGCATCCCGATTTACGTCATCTCCACCAGCGAGGTGAACAAGGACCCCGTTTCGAGCGGCGTCTTCCGCCGCATAGCCCAGCGCACCGGCGGAAAAGCCTATTGGGCGCGCACCTGGCAGCGGCAAGTGGAAGCGTTCGACGACATCCGCGAGGACATGAGCAACTCGTACACCATCGCCTACTACCCCGCCGCGAATTCGAACGAAGGCTTCCGTAAAATAACCGTCGAAATCGTCAGCGACGTCGGCAAGAAGTACCGCATCCACTCGCGGCCCGGGTACCGGCCGAGCCGGTCGTTCTGAGGGGGCGCGAGTGGGGCCGGCGCTTCCGCCGGCGCTTCCGCCTGCCAATTGCATGCGTTTGTGCCATGCGACGCTCCAACCGTTGGATGCCGCACCAGTTGGCAGGCGAGAGCGCCTGCCCCACTGCCTGGCCCCGGTGCTTGCTCCTATCGCGCCGCCGCGCGCTTCTTTTCGTAGGCGGCGAACTGGGCGCGGTAGGGCTCGTAGCCGGTGCGGCCCATCAGGCCGAAGGTGAGCTTCTTGCCCAGTTCCACGCCTTCCTGGTTGAAGGCGTTGATGTTCAACAGCTCGCCCATGAAAGCCGTCTGAAACTCCATCAGTTGCAGAAACGCGCCCAGGTGTTCTTCGTCGACTCGATCCAGCGTCACCGTGCAATTGGGCCGGCCGCATTCCACCATCGCCGCCGCCGTCGAGCGCCGCTCGGCGTCGATCAGCTTGGCCAGCGACTGCCCGGCCAGCGAATCGAATGCCGCGAGCCCCATGCGCGCGTCCGGAATCTGGCCGGTCGAGTGGAAGCGCTTGACGGCCCAGAAGGTGAACACTTTGTCGTTCGGCCCTTCGATGTACAACTGCACCTGCGAATGCTGGTCGGTCGTGCCCAGTGCGGCCACCGGGGTCTGCCCGGTATGGACGGTCTCGCCCTTGCGGTTCTGCGCCTTGCCCAGCGATTCCGCCCACAACTGCCGGAACCAAAACGCAGTGCCCCACAAATGATTCGAGTAGGGGAATGCTACCTGAATGGGCTTGTCCTTGCGCGTCCAGATCAGCCAGTGATAGAGCGCGGCCCGCAGCGCGACGTTCTTCGCCAGGTCGGTTTGCCAGCAGTCGGCGGTGATGCGCGCGGCGCCTCGGCATAGCTTCGCGATATCGATGCCGATCAGCGCCGCAGGCACCAGTCCCACCGGGGTCAGCACGCTAAAGCGGCCGCCCACGTTCTCGGGAATGCCGAATATCTGGTAGCGCTCGGTCTTCGCCAGCTCGTACAAATCTCCCTTGCCTTCGGTGGTGACGGCGACGATGCGGCCGGCCGTGGCGCCCAGTGCCTCCTGCAGCCACTCGCGCACGATCAGGAAGGTGGCCACCGTTTCCGCCGTGCCGCCCGATTTGGCGATTACCACCACCAGCGTCTTCTGCGGGTCCATGGAGGCGAGCGCGGCGGCCGTGAAGTCCGGGTCTACGTTG
>DASWZP010000099.1:0-4129 GCA_036404395.1 Bryobacteraceae bacterium
GCTGGCGCCGCCACTGCGCCGTTCTCCTCGATGCGCGCCACCACGGTGTTGATGCCGACGGTTTTGCCTTCCTCCACCATCACCTCGGACAGTGTGCCGGCGGCGGGCGACGGGATCTCGGTATCCACCTTGTCGGTGGAGATCTCGAACAGCGGCTCGTCGCGGTCCACGTGCTCACCGGGCTTTTTGAGCCACTTGGTCAGCGTGCCTTCCACAATGCTTTCGCCCATCTGGGGCATCACGACGTCGGTCATATCGGTTCTCTCTTTCGGGCGCCGGCGAGGGCGGGCGCCGCAAGCGGCAGTTCGCAATCGAAGACGCGGCCAAAATGCGCGGTCAAAACGTATCCTACATCTTCCAGCGTGGCGCGCACACCGAGCGCGGCCATGGAGGTCACGGGCCTGGTCAATCCACAGGGGACGATGTACTGGAAATAGCTGAGATCGGTCGAGACGTTGAGCGCGAACCCGTGCGAGGTCACCCAACGGGCGATGTGCACGCCGATGGCGGCGATCTTGCGCTCTTGTACCCATACGCCGGTGAGCGAGGGGATGCGGCCGGCGGCGATGCCGAAATCGGCCAGCGTCGCGATGAGCACTTCCTCGAGGGCGCGGACGTAAGCGCCCACGTCGCGCTTCCATTGGCGCAGGTCGAGAATCGGATAGCCCACCAACTGGCCGGGGCCGTGATAGGTGATATCGCCGCCGCGATCGGTGGGATGAAAGGCCACGCCGGCGCGCTCCAGGATCTCGTCGCTGGCAAGCAGGTTTTCGCGATGCCCGTTGCGGCCGAGCGTGACCACGTGCGGGTGCTCGACCAGCAGTAGTTGATCGTCGACCAACCCCTGTTGGCGCTCGGCCACCAGGCGCCGCTGCAACTCGAGCGCGTTCGCGTAGTCGATTCGTCCGAGTTCGCGCACGCAACAGTTACGCATTGATGGAGAGGCCGTAGACCGCGTTGAAGGCTTCGCCCAAGGCTTCATACAGCGTGGGGTGGGCGTGGATGGTCTCGATCATGACGTCGACGGTGGCTTCGGCTTCCATGGCGGCGACGGCTTCGGCGACGATCTCGAAGCCTTCCGGGCCGATGATGTGAACGCCGAGTATTTCGCCGTGCGGATCGCTCGCCACCACCTTGATGAATCCTTCGTGATGGCCGAGGATGGTGGCGCGGCTGTTGCCGGCGAACGGAAAACGGCCGACCTTCACGGCGTGGCCCTGGGCGCGCGCCTGGGCTTCGGTGAGGCCCACGCTGCCGATGCCGGGCTGGGTGTAGGTGCAGCCGGGAATGCGGTTGCGGTTGATGGGAACGGCGGGCTTGCCGGCCATGTGGGCGACGGCGATCATGCCCTCGCGGGTGGCCACGTGCGCCAGCTGCGGCGTGCCGGCGACCACGTCGCCGATGGCGTAAACACCCGGCTCGGCGGTCTGCTGCCATTGATCGACCTTGATGAAGCCGCGGTCGAGCTCGACCCGCGTGTTCTCCAGGCCGATGTTTTCGGTGTTGGGCTTGCGGCCCACGGCCACCAGCAGCTTCTCCGCTTCGAGGGGTTCCTGCTTGCCGTCCTTGGTCGTGAGCATGAGCCGGACGCCGGCGCCGGTCTTCTCGATATTTTCCGCGCGGGCGCCGGTTTCGACGCGAATGCCCTGTTTGCGGAAGTTGCGTTCGAGCTCCTTGGAGATGTCTTCATCCTCGACCGGAACCACGCGCGGCAGCATTTCGACCACGGTGACCTCGGCGCCAAAGCGGCGGAAGATGCTGGCGAACTCGACACCCACGGCGCCGGCGCCGATGATGATGAGGCTCTTCGGCACCGCCGTCAGGTTGAGGATTTCGATATTGGTGAGAATGAACTCCGGGTCGGCCGCGAGGCCGGGCAGCATGCGGGCTTCCGAGCCGGTGGCGACGATGATGTTCTTCGCCTCCAGGGTTTGTGTACCGGATTCGTTCTTTACCTCGACCTTGCCGCCGCCCTTCAGCGTGGCGTAGCCCGAAATGCGCTCCACCTTGGCTCGCTTGAGCAGCAGTTCCACGCCCTTGGAGTGCTTATTGACGATGCCATCCTTGCGGTCCTTCACCTTGGGATAATCCAGGCGCGGGTTCTCGCAGTGAATGCCTTCCTGCTCGCAGTGGACGAAGCGCTCCCAGACGTCGGCGGTTTGCAGCAGGCTCTTGGTGGGAATGCAGCCCACCAGGAGGCAGGTGCCGCCGAGTTTGGCCTGCTTCTCGACAAGCGCGGTTTTCAGTCCGTATTGGCCGGCGCGAATAGCAGCGGAGTAGCCGCCGGGACCACTCCCAATCACGATCAGATCGTATGGCACTTTTTTTATTCTACCTGCGTCACCGGCAGCGTTGCCGATGCGTCTACCCAAGAAGGGCCGGACCGGCTTCGACCGCTCCCTTACGGGGTGCCCTCTGGGCCCGGCTCCGAACGGGCCGAACACTATCGGAGCCGGGCCCAGAGGGCACCCCGTGAGGGAGCGGTTAGCCCTGGCGCTACCATGAGGAATATGCAAAGGTTGCTACCGATTTTGATGCTGGCGGGCGCGTGTGGATTCGGGCAGACCAAGCCGGCTGCGCAGAGTGCGGGATCCACAGTGCCGGCCGCGCGCTGGCCGATCGAAAGCCTCCGCGTGGAAGGCAACCACACGTACACTGCGGAGCAGATTCTGGCGGTAGCTGGGCTCACAGTGGGGCAGGTGGCGGGCAAGCCGGAGTTCGAGGCCGCGCGCAAACGCCTCACGGATACTGGCGCGTTTGAAACCGTGGGATACAAGTTTACGCCCGGCTCGGCGAAGGGCTACGCCGCGTTGATTCAGGTATTGGAAGTGCAGCAGGCTTATCCGGCGGAGTTCGAGAACCTGCACGTTTCCGAGCAGGACTTGCGCGCCGCCTTGCGCCAGAAGGATCCGCTGTTCGCTTCCGGCAAGCTCGCCGCCACGCAGCCCGCATTCGAGCGGTACAAGAACTGGGTGGAGGAGTTCGTAGCGGCCAAAGGCCAGCCGGAGAAAATCGCGGTCGGGGTTGCACCCATCGCGACGGGCGAGTTTGCCGTGGTTTTCCGGCCTGCACATTCCCTGCCCGCTGTGGCGCTGGTGACGTTTCGCGGCAATCACGTGGTGCCCTCCAACGTGCTGCACGATGCCATGATCGCCGGCGTCGGCGCCGAGTATACCGAAGACCGTTTTCGCGAGATCCTCAATAGCGCCATCCGGCCGATCTACGAAGCGCGCGGGCGCATGCGGGTGCGGTTCACCGAACTGCAGACCGAACCCGCCAAGGACGTGCTGGGTCTTCACGTGTTTGTCACCATCGATGAAGGCCGCAGCTACACGATGGGCAAGGTGTCGATCGAAGGGGCGGCGCCTGTAGACGCCGCGGACCTGCTCCGGGACATCGACGTAAAACATGGCGACGTAGCCAACTTCGACAAGGTGGATCAGGGCCTCGAGACGATGCGCAAGGCGCTCCGCCGGGAGGGCTACCTGAACGCCAAGATCACCGCGGACCGGGTGGTGGACGACGGTCACGAATCGGTGGACGCGGCGGTTCACGTGGAGGCGGGCCCGCAATTCACGATGGGCAAGCTGACCGTGGCCGGCCTGGATCTGGAAGGCGAGGCGGAAGTCTTCCGCATTTGGACGATGAAGATGGGCAAGCCGTTCAACCCGGAATATCCGGACTACTTCATCGGAGTGATCCGGCAGGAGAACATCTTCGAGCACCTGGGAAAAACCACGGCGGAAGTGAAGATCAACGACAAGACCCACACCGGCGATGTGAGGCTGGTCTTTACCGCCGAGAAGCCGGCCGAGAAGACGGAAGGCGGACGCGGTCCGGGCCGGCAGTGAGAGCGAAGTAGGACAGACGATCGGTTTTGGTCGTCTGTCAAGGTTAGGAGTTGGCGAGGAATGACAGACCACTAAAAGCGATGGTCTGTCCTACCTCATGACAGCGGCATCCAGACGCGATAGCGCGAATCCGGCGACCAGGTGTTGCCGGCCGAGGCGTAGTCGCACAGGCGGACCTGGCCGGCGGTGAATGCGCTAGCGATTCCCGGCGGCGGCGCGACGGGCGTGAGCGGTACGAAGCTGCCGTCGTTACCGAAGCCCGCGACCGGGTCGTCGAT
>DASWZP010000100.1:0-3752 GCA_036404395.1 Bryobacteraceae bacterium
CTGCTCGTTCTGGCTGGAAGCCATGCCCGGATCGTCGGCCGAGACGATCACCAGCGCGCCGGTGACGCCGGTGTAGGCCGCGGTGAAGAGCGGATCGGCCGCCACGTTCAAGCCGACGTGTTTCATGGTGGCCAGCGCGCGCCCGCGGGCGAACGCCACTCCGATGGCGACCTCGAGTGCCACCTTTTCGTTGGGCGCCCATTGCGCGCGGCCGCCCAGCGTCGAGAATGCTTCCAGAATTTCAGTGGATGGTGTGCCAGGGTAGCCGGTGCCCAACTGCATCCCCGCATCGAGAGCGGCCAGCGCCACCGCCTCGTCGCCGCTCAGCAACATCCGGCGCGCAGGGCACTGGCTCGGCACTTTCATTCCCGTCTCCCCGACTCCCACTGAACGATCAGTGTATCCGATAGCGCGGAGAGCTGGCATCGATGCGGCATGCGCAGGCCGGCACTGCACGCGGGGCTGCAAGCGCCGGGTAGTGTAAACTGAATTGTTGCCTCTCTTATGAATTCGGTTGCTCCCAGGGAAATTGTCAGCGCGCACAGTCCCGATTCCGACGACGCCTTCATGTTTTACGGGCTGGCCACCAAGAAGGTGCGCTCGTCGAAAGTGACCTTCCGGCACGTGCTGGAGGATATCGAGAGCCTCAACCGGAAGGCCATGGAAGGCCTCTACGATTTGAGCGCGATTTCTTATCACGCGTATCCGTATGTAGCCGACAAATACGTGTTGATGGCCAGCGGATCGAGCATCGGCGACGGGTACGGCCCGATGGTCATCGCCATGCGGCCGATGGAGCCGGAGGAGCTGAAGGGCAAGCGGATTGCCGTCCCCGGCACGCTCACCACCGCCTATCTGGCGGCGAAGCTGTTCGAGCCGGATTTCGAAGCGGTGGTGACGCCGTTCGACCAGATCACTCACGCCGTGCGCGATCGCGCGGTGGATTGCGGCCTGATCATCCACGAAGCCCAGTTGACCTATGACCGCGAGGGATTTCACCGCATCGTGGACCTGGGGCGCTGGTTCAAGTCGGCTTGCGGCCTGCCGCTGCCGCTGGGCGGCAACGTGCTGCTGCGCTCGCTGGGCGCCGAAATGCAGAGCGAGTGTTGCCGGCTGATGCGGGAAAGCATCCAGTACGCGCTCGACAACCACGGCGAAGCGCTCGAGTACGCGCTGCAGTTCGCGCGCGACATGGAGCCGCGGCTGGCCGAGAAATTCATCGGCATGTACGTCAACCACTACACGCTGGATGCCGGAGAGGTGGTTCCCAAGGCCGCGCAGAAGCTGCTCGACATGGGCTTCGAAGCCGGTCTCATTTCGAAGCGGGTGGAAGTGGAATTCGTGCGCTAGAGAGCGGGCGCAGGGCAAGGCGGGCCGGGCATGCCCGGCCCCTACGGAGTGGAGCGTTCACAATGCAGTTTCAGCGCCTGTCGATCGGCTGTGCCGCATTTCTCACCTTGCTCGCTCAGGTTTCGGGCGCGCAGGCTCCGTCGAGCGACGCTCCAACGCAGACCGGAAAGGAACAGGCATCCGGTTCGCGCGCTGGCCGGGACCTGGAAAAAAGCGCTGGCAAAGTCGACGACCCGACCATCATCCGGTACCTGCAACGTCTCGAGAACAAGCTCACGAGTGCGATTGGCGCGCCGCCCGCGGAAGTTCGCCTGACGCGGAGTTCCGATCTGTATGTATCCCTGCCCGACAATAGCGTGCTTTACATCAGCGGCGGGCTGTTGCAACGCATCGAGAACGAAGCGGAGCTGGCTGGCTTGTTGGCGCATGAACTGGCGCATACGAAGGCGGCAAGGGAAGTAACGCCCAAAGGCGAAATGATCGAAGTAGTGCGCACTGGGTGTGTCCTTCAGGCGAACCTGGCAACGCCCGATACCGAGGAGGCGCGCTGGCGCCAGCGCGAAGGCGAGCTGTCGGCGACGGTGGCGGCCGTCGCATGCCTGAGAGCGGCGGGTTACGATCCGGCGGCCGTTTTGGACCTTTTTTCGAAGCTCGTCTACGAGCACCCCGTTTGGGCCAAGGCAATTGTCCCCGAAGCTCTGCTCGCGCTGCGCGTGAAGTTGGAAGCCGAAGCCATACCGCCGGGCGGTTTCCGCGTCGACAGCTCCGACTTCGTCGAGGTGCATGCGCTGCTGGAGACGGTGTTGTCGCGAAGCCGCTGATCGTATCGTCCAGAAACACGGGCAAGCTAAAGCGTGCCCTACCCAACGCCGCGATACAGTAGAAGTATGCGCGTTTTCCCAGCTTGGTTCCTGGCTTTTCTGGCGGTGTCCGGAGCGGCCGGGCAAGCGAATCTCCGGCCCAAGGACGTTCGCGACATCGCTCGCGCCGGTTCGAGCGCCATCCCGAAGTTGCAGGAGCTGCTTTCCAATCCGTCGCCCGACGTGCGGGCCGAAGCGGTGCGGCAGATCACCGAGATCGGGCCGCCGCATAGCCTGGATCCGCTGATCCAAGCCAGCCGCGACGGCGATCCCGTGGTCCGCATGCTGGCTGCCGATGGACTGGTGAATTACTATGTGCCGGGTTACGTGAAACACGGCGTCAGCGGAACCATCGAGCGCGTGGGGACGAGCATCAAGAGCAAGTTCACCGACACCAACGACCAGGTGATTGACGCTTACATCGCCGTGCGCCCCGATGTGATCGCCGCGCTGGACGCGCAGGTGCGGTCGGGCAACATGGATGTCCGCGCCAACGCGGCCCGCGCCGAAGGCGTCCTGCGCGGCAAGGCGGCGCTGGAGGACCTGGTTGCCGCATTACGTTCCAAGGATTCCACGCTGATCTACGAATCGCTGGTGGCCCTGCAGAAGATTGCCGACCAATCGGCGGGACCAGCGGCGGAATTCCTGCTGCATGACTTCGATCCCAAAGTGCAAACCGCGGCCATCGAAACGGTGGGCATCTTGCGCGACATGGGCGCCGTCGCGGCGCTGGCGGACGTCGCTGAGGCGACCGACAATCTCAAGGTGAAACGCGCCGCATTGACCTCGCTCGCCATGCTGCCCGACCCGGTTTATCGCGGCATCTACCTGAAGTATTTCCACGATAAGGACGAAAAACTGCGCGGGGCGGCAGCCGAGGGATTGGGGCGGCTGAAGAATCCGCTCGATCTGCCCGCGCTGCAACAGGCCTGGAAGGAGGAAGGCAGGCCGGGGCCGCGGCTGTCGCTGGCTTTCGCGCAGGTGATGCTAGGGTCGACCGAACTGAGCCAATTCAGCCCGCTGCAATTCCTCATCAATAATCTGAATCTGTCGGCTTACAACGGATCGGCAGAGCCGCTACTGGTGGAATTGGCGCGGGAGGCGCGGGTGCGCGCCGCGCTTTATGGAGCCATCGAGAGTGGGACCAAGGACGAGAAGATCGGCTTGGCTCGCGCGCTCGGCGCGAGCGGCGACCAGGAGACCATTGCGCGGTTGAAAAAGCTGATGGACGACCAGGACCCAGCCGTAGCGCAGGCCGCCCTCGACGCCACACGCAGCATCCAGGCCCGTATGTAATGTAAGAGACCCAACCGGCGAAACCGGCGCGGGCTTACTTGGCTTTCTTCTGTTTCTGCTGGCCGACGCGGATCTTGAAGTGCAACTGTTTGGCTTCCTGGAACGCCTTGTGATCGTGGCGCGCCACGGTATCCTCCAGGTACTTCGAAACGTCGGTGTCCTTCGGCAGCACCGCCATCACCGTGAAGGTCTCATTGCAGGTCGGACAGAACGGCCGGAACCGTTTCACATTCGGGATTGCCATAA
>DASWZP010000101.1:0-25412 GCA_036404395.1 Bryobacteraceae bacterium
CGATGGCAGCGCGGCCCGCCGGCAATTGCGCGAGTCGTTCGACGGGTTCGTGGATCTGCTCGATTGTTCGCACGCTGAATCCGCCGCCAGGATACGGGCGGACGAGGTGGACATCCTGGTGGACCTGAAGGGTTACACGACCGATGCGCGGCCGGAGATACTCGCCCTCCGGCCGGCGCCGGTTCAAGTGAGCTATCTCGGCTATCCCGGCACGTTGGGAACCGACGCCGTGGATTATGTGTTGGTGGACCGGCACGTGGTTTCGGCGGATGAGCAGCCTTACTTCACCGAACGGCTGGTATATCTTCCGGATTGCTACCAGGTGAATGACCGCCGGCGGCCGATCACAGCACGCATACCGTCGCGGCCGGAGTGCGGGCTGCCGGAAACGGGATTCGTGTTCTGTTGCTTCAACTCCGCACACAAGATCACGGCGCCAATGTTCGATATCTGGATGCGGCTGCTCGCCGGTGTGCCGGGAAGCGTGTTGTGGTTGCTCGAGCCGAATGCTACCGCGGCCGGGAATCTGCGGCGCGAGGCGGAATCGAGGCTCGCCGGAGGGGCCGCGCGGCTGGTGTTCGCGCCGCCGCTCGCGAATCCGGAGCACCTGGCCCGCATGGCCGTAGCAAGCCTGTTTCTCGACACGCTTCCTTACAACGCACATACCCTGGCGAGCGATGCGCTTTGGGGCGGATGCCCGGTGATTACCTGCGCCGGCCGGGCGTTCCCGGGGCGCGTGGCGGCGAGCCTGCTCGGTGCGGTGGGACTGCCGGAACTGGTGACCGATTCACTCGCCGGTTACGAGGCCCTGGCTTTCGAGCTTGCGCTCCATCCGCTCCGCTTGCTGGCGATCCGCGAAAAGTTGCAGGCCAACCGGCTTACCACCGCACTGTTCGACAGCCGCCGGTTCACGCGTCACCTGGAATCCGCGTTCGAAACCATGTGGCGCGTGCATTTGGCAGGGGAATCGCCGCGGCCTTTCACGGTGGCTCCGCTCGACTGAGCGCCGGTCGCCGCGGCCCAGATGACTTTCGACGGAGCGGTTGGTAGAGTCATTAGGTAGGAGGGTGAGGGATGAGCGGGGTACGTGTGTTGGTTGGCACGCGCAAGGGAGCGTTCGTGCTGACATCGGACGGCAAGCGCGATAAGTGGGATGTAAGTGGCCCGTACTTTGGGGGTTGGGAGATCTACCATTTGAAGGGCTCGCCGGTGGACCCGAACCGGCTGTATGCATCGCAGTCCACAAGTTGGTTCGGACAGTTGATACAGAGGTCTAATGACGGCGGCACGACCTGGGAGCCGGTGGGGAATAAGTTCGCATATGACGGCGTCCCCGGCACGCACCAGTGGTACGACGGCACGCCGCACCCTTGGGAGTTCAAGCGGGTGTGGCATCTGGAACCATCGCTGACGGATGCGGACACGGTCTACGCAGGCGTGGAAGACGCCGCCTTGTTCCGCTCGACCGACGCCGGGCAGACCTGGCAGGAACTCGCGGGGTTGCGCGGCCACGGCTCGGGGCCTCACTGGCAGCCGGGCGCCGGCGGGATGTGCCTCCACACGATTCTTCTCGATCCGAGCGGCGCCGGCCGGATCTTCATCGCCATCTCGGCGGCGGGCGCATTCCGCAGCGACGACGCCGGAGTGACGTGGCAGCCGATCAACCGCGGGCTGCGTTCGCAACAGATCCCCGACCAGGATGCCGAGGTGGGCCACTGCGTTCACCGCATCGCGATGCACCGCTCGCGGCCGAGCGTGCTGTTCATGCAGAAGCACTGGGACGTGATGCGCAGCGACGACGGCGGCGACTCGTGGCGGGAGGTCAGCGGGAACCTGCCGAGCGATTTCGGGTTCGTCATCGACGTCCACGCGCACGAGCCGGAAACCATTTTCGTGGTGCCGATCAAGAGCGACTCGGAGCACTTCCCGCCCGAGGGCAAGCTGCGCGTATACCGCAGCCGCACCGGCGGAAACGAGTGGGAGCCGCTCACCAAAGGCCTGCCGCAGAGCGACTGCTACGTGAACGTGCTGCGCGACGCGATGGCGGTGGATTCGCTCGACCAGTGCGGCGTGTATTTCGGCACCACCGGCGGCCAAGTGTATGCGTCGGCCGATGCCGGAGACAGTTGGGCGCCCATCGTCCGCGATTTGCCGGCAGTGCTATCCGTCGAGGTGCAAACACTCCAGTGATCCGGGTTGAGCTTCCGGCGCATCTGCGGATACTGGCGCACGTCGCGGGCGAAGTGCAGCTTGACGTGGAGGGGCAAGCCACGCAGCGCTCCGTGCTCGACGCGCTGGAGGCCCGCTATCCGATGCTGCGCGGTACCCTTCGCGACCATGTCACCGAACAGCGGCGCCCCTTCGTGCGGTTCTTCGCCTGCTCAGAGGATCTGTCTCACGAATCCCCGGACGCGCCGCTACCCGAGGCAGTAGCCAGCGGGGCGGAGCCCTTGCTGATTGTGGGAGCGATCGCGGGAGGGTAGGGGAACAACCACCCGCTTCCGCTCCGCCCTCGTCTCGCATCCCGCTCCGGAACCCGCTCCGCAACCCGCGGCCGTCGCCGAATTAGAATGAGCTTTCGACCATGCTCAAACCGACCATCTTTCGCGAGTACGATATTCGTGGCGTCGCCGACGCCGAACTCTTGAGTGAGGATGTTGCCGCGCTCGGCCAGGCCCTGGGAACCTACCTGCGGCGCCACGGCGGTCCGCATCTTTGCCTGGGCCGCGACACGCGCCTCAGCTCCACCCGCTTGCGCGACGCCCTGATGCTCGGCCTCAAAACCAGCGGCTGCCACGTCACCGATATCGGCGTCCAACCTACTCCCCTGCTCTACTACGCCACCGTGCACACCAAGGCCGATGGCGGCGTGATGATCACCGGCAGCCACAATCCGCCCGAATTCAACGGCTTCAAAGCCGTCTTGGGCGCCGGCACGATTTACGGTGAGGCCATTCAGGAAATTCGCCGCATGATCGAAACCGGCGATCTGGACCGTGGCGCCGGCAGCGAAACAACCATCGACGCCGCCACTCCCTACGTCGAGGAAGTCGCTGCGCAGTTCCACTTCCCGCGCCGGATTCGCGTGGTGGTGGACGCCGGCAACGGCGTCGGCGGACCCGTGGCGCACCGCGTTCTGGAACGCCTCAATGTGGAGGCCGTGGAGCTGTTCTTCGAAATGGATGGCCATTTCCCCAACCATCATCCGGACCCCACCGTGCCGCGCAATCTCGAAACGCTGATCGCCCGCGTGCTCGAAACCAAAGCCGATTTGGGGCTGGCCTTCGACGGCGACGCCGACCGCATTGGCGCCGTCGACGAGCGCGGCTCCATCCTCTGGGGCGACCAGTTGATGATTCTCTACGCCCGCGAAATCCTCACGCGCAAACCGGGCGCCACTTTCATCGGCGAAGTGAAATGCTCCCAGCTCATGTATGACGATATCGCCGCCCACGGCGGCCATCCCATCATGTGGAAGACCGGCCATTCGCTCATCAAGGCCAAGATGAAGGAGACCCACGCCGAACTGGCCGGCGAAATGAGCGGCCACATGTTCTTCGCCGACCGCTATCACGGCTATGACGACGCCCTCTACGCCGCCTGCCGCCTGATCGAGATCGTGTCCAATTCCGGCCGGCCGCTCTCCACCCTCCTGGCCGATCTGCCGCGCACCGTCACCACTCCCGAAATTCGCTTCGATTGCCCCGATGAAATCAAGTTCGAGGTGGTGCGCCTGGCCTCCGCCGAATTGCGCGCCAGGCATAAGACCGTGGATGTGGATGGCGTGCGTGTGCTGTTCGCCGAAGGATGGGGCCTCGTGCGCGCCTCGAACACGCAGCCCGTGCTGGTGATGCGCTTTGAAGCCACCACGCCCGAGTTGCTAGCCGAATACCGGCGCGAGGTGGAAGAAGTCGTCGAGCGCTCCAAACGCCAGGCCCAGCTTGCCGGTGGAGACTGATCTTCGTTGCGTGTGGGGGCAGGATGACATCCTGGATGACATCCTGCGCGCGATAGTCTATGCCCATGCTGGCCAGCTTGCGCGCGGAGCCCCGGTTCTTGGCGCTGAAGCGCCGCATGGGATTGTAAACCTCGTCCACTAACCTTTGTCAACGCGGGGTCCGTCCCCTTTTCGGACTTGACGCGCCGCTCCCTCGCACGTAGCTTGAAAAGGGGCCGGATATATCCGAAACAGCCATTATCGGCGCGGGACCCGCGGGCTTGACGGCTGCCTATCGACTCGTAAAGAAAGGACTTTCAGCAACGGTCCTGGAGGCCGATGAAGCGTACGTGGGCGGCCTCTCGCGCACGGTGGTGTATAAGGGCTTCCGCTTCGACATAGGGGGGCACCGGTTCTTCTCGAAGTCCGAGCAGGTGGAAGCTCTCTGGAGCGAGATTCTCGGTGACGACCTGCTCGAACGGCCGCGGTTGTCGCGCATTCTTTACGGCGGCAAATTCTACTCTTATCCCCTCAAGCCCGTCGAAGCGCTTCGCAAGCTTGGCCTCATCGAGTCGGGACTCTGTTTCCTGTCGTATCTGCGGGCGCGGATGTTCCCGGTTCGAGACCCGCGCTCGTTCGAAGATTGGGTGAGCAACCAGTTCGGCGCGCGGCTGTTCCGGATATTCTTCAAGACCTACACGGAGAAGGTCTGGGGCATTAGCTGCCGTGAGATCTCGGCGGACTGGGCGGCGCAGCGCATCCAGGGCTTGTCGCTGTGGTCGGCCGTCAGGAATGGCCTCCGGCCCGGGACGGCGCGGGCAGGCGGCGAGACAGTCAAGACCCTGATTCACTCGTTTCGGTACCCGCGGCTCGGTCCGGGCATGATGTGGGAGAAGTGCGCGGAACGGGTGCGCGCGATGGGCGGGCGCGTGCTGCTGGGGTGCAAGGTCACCGGTTGCCGGTTTGACGCGGATTCGAACCGGTGGTCGATCGAGTACCGCCGCGGCGGAGGAGCGAGCGAGTCCATTTCCGCCGACCACGTGATCTCGTCAGGCCCTTTGCGGGAGCTGGCCGCGTCATTATTTCCGCCCGTTTCCGAGCAGGCCGCCGCGGCGGCGGCCGGGTTGCGGTATCGGGATTTCATAACGGTCGCGCTGATTGTGAGAGACCGCGGCGCGCTGCGGGACAACTGGATCTACATCCACGATCCGTCCGTCCAGGTGGGCCGCGTGCAGAACTACAAAGCGTGGTCGCCGGAAATGGTGCCCGACGAGGACCACTGTTGTTACGGTCTCGAATATTTCTGCAATGAGGGCAACCAGCTATGGGAATCGGACGATAGGGAGCTGGTGGCGCTTGCCACGCGCGAACTGGTGCAGATCGGCCTCGCGCAGCGCGAAGACGTGGTGGATGGCTGCGTGGTCAGGCAGCCCAAGGCCTACCCCGTTTATGACGATGCTTATGCGCGGCATGTAGCGACCTTGCGGGCCGAGTTGCAGCGTTATCCCAACCTGCACCTGGTCGGCCGCAACGGCATGCACAAGTACAACAACCAGGACCACGCCATGATGACCGCCATGCTGACGGTGGAGAACATCGCGGCCGGGCGGCAGGTGTACGACGTGTGGCGCGTCAACCAGGATGCGCTATACCTCGAACGCGGCGCAGCGGGCGAGGGCGGTGCTGCCGGCGTGGCTGGTCACGCTGGCCGGCAGGCTCCCCCTATAGCAGGGCCTAAAGGCCCTGTTTAGGAGATCCCATGCCGGCACGGCTGGAAGCCGGCGCCCTCTCTCGAAAGTGGTCGCGCGGGTCGTTGGTTCCGCTTGGATGGTGCGAAACAGTCGGTTGGCGGGCGAAAGCGCCTGCCCCAGTTCGCTCGCTCGAGTGAGGCGGTGGTGGCCATTTTCATCTTTGCGGGTGAAGGTCTGCTTCATAACACGACTGATACAGAGCTCTGGGATCATGGTGCGAACCTGTGGGACTGGAGGCTGGTGTCTGTGAAGATGACTTTCACCACCGAGGGGTCGAACATGCTCGGCACACGGAAGAAACGTCCCGATGAATCGGGATGCTGCAGGCCTGACGGCCCGCGCCACGGGTCGCGGTTTCCTAGTCTTATGTCCCAGAAATAAGTGAACTAAATCAGGCGCAAAGTCAGCGATGATCCGCCCAGGCCTCATGGTTCGAACTTGACTGGCACCGAGAGATCGAAACCGGCTTGCCTTAACTGTTCGGCATTTCCGATCGACGCTCCGTTGATCTTGACATTCTTGAACAGCACCGGACTGACGTGCTGTCCCATCAGCAGGCCGGGCTTTGCAGCCTTATGGAAGGTGCAGTTGTCGAAAACGAAGTTAGTCAACGAGTTTTCGCCACCATCGATATAGATATGCCCGCCGTCATTCTCGAACGTGCATCTAACAAACCGGAAATCGTCCAAATCGGCGTTTCTGCTGGGTCGGGAACCTGACGCATATCCCCGCCCCGTAAAGTACGCGGGCGTTAGTTGAATCCAGATGGCGAACTTATTGTGGGTGGTAACAAAGTGCACGTCCTCGAAGCGCAGGTGCTTGACGGACGGGGCAGAGCCATACCCGATAGCCAGTGCCGAGGTGTAAGTGTAATTCACAAAACCCTTCACCACAAAATCGTCGATGATCCTGGCTGCGCCCGTCCGGCTGTCTCTGCCGCCATAAAGGGCAAACGTATCGTCCATGGTCATCGCAAACCCGTCTTCGATCAGGATATGACTGGTGCCGCTGAAGTCATAAGCATCGTCATGATACTGCTGCTTGCGGTTGACGATCTTGATGTTGTGAGTGGAGAAGTTCTCGCTGCCGGTTACGAACACGGTCCAATAAGCGGATCGCAGAAGCAGCAGATCCTGAAACGAAATGTTGCGGCTGTTATTCACCACATAGCCTCTGATTCCGGTTCCATGAGGATCCAATACCTTTCCATCCGCGTCTCTTGCAGCTCCGTCCGATGTGTCGGGCTGGAAGTCATGCCACAGTTTCGGGTAGCCATCCATGTCGATGGTTCCGCGTCCCATAAGGCCGGCATTCTCGACATTGTCAAACACAACTTGGGCTCTCATCGGCCTGCCCCCGGCAGGCGTAGGCGCCGATGTGTAATCGGCGTTCTTGCCCGACCCACGAATCAAAGCACCCACGTCAACATAGAGCTTGACGTTGCTCTTCATCAGCACCGTTCCGGTCAGGTAAATGCCGGCGGGAAAGAAGAGCACGCCGCCTCCGGTCCGTGCCGACACGTCGCTGATGGCCCGGTTGATTGTCGCGGTTTCGACCGTCTTGCCCGTGCTGTCGACCTTGTAGTCCTGAATGTTGACGACGTTCGGATCGCCGAGCCTGGGCGGATTCTTCTCGGGCGGTTCGGCGAACAACATCAACCCGGTGGTATAGAAAGCCGGCTCGTCGTTGAAGAATAGCAGCAGATACCGTGGGCGATCCAGATCGAAACTGACCGTATTACCGCTGATCTGCGGCTGGATATCGTATTCGAGCGGCCTGACGTGACAGGTGAGCACCTTCCTGTCGCTGACCAGCACGGTGATCGTGACGTGAACTTTGCCGCTCATGGAGAAGCTGGCATAATCCATCCAGTTGAACTGGTCATAAGTCAGATAGTTATGCACGAACACGGGCTGACCGTCGACCGCCACCTTATAAGCCACGCTCGGCACCGCGCCTGGGTAAGGTGGATAAGGCATGACCGCGGCGATGGCTGCCGCCGGCAGAAGCATCAAGAATAGTCCAATCGGACGCACTAATAATCCAGACATCATTGTGTTGTCCACCTAGCGTTCTCCCGGCGGCGGGGCGCTCACGTTGCCACCACTGGCGGGCGGCTTCCAGCCATCGTTCGATGGGCCGTTCTGGAAGAACTTGGCATCCTTGCTGAGCGGATGTCCGGTCGCATACTTCGCGTTGGCCTGACCGAAGAGTTTTCCCGCCCGCAGCGTGTCGTCGTGAATCTTCGTGATCATCTGCTGATACCGCTCGTCGGTCTGAGCGAATCCCGAAAAATAGCTCAGATCGTTGTTGCCGACGATAATGACATCCACGCCGGGCACCGAGGCGATGTCAAAAGCATTCGCAACGCCGGTCGGCGTTTCGATCATGATCACCACCAGCATATTGTCGTCGACGGTCCGATGGTAGTTTGCGCGGTCGATGCCCCAAATGGAAGCTGCCTGGCCTTGCCCCGTGCTGCGCCTTCCACGTGGCGGATACCGCGCCCACTTGGCGGCCTCCCGCGCCCGGTCCACGTCATCGACCGTGGGGACAATCACGCCCAGCGCGCCGATATCGGTAGCGTGCTGGATGTGCCATTCCTGCGCGTCCGGCAGCCGGATCATGGGAATAGCGGCAACGTGCGGGCACGCCGCGATCATCGCCTCGATGTCTTTGAACTCGAGCGTGCTGTGCTGCATCTCGAACCAGGTGTAATCGTAATGCTTGGCCGCCTCGCAGTAGCCTTTGATATCCATCGTCGATTGCGTGAAGCTGAAGATCTGTTTGCCCTCCAGCAGCTTCTGTTTGGCCGTGTTATACAGCTTGGGTTCGGTGGCGCTCTGCGCTTGACCAGGCTGTTGCGCTACCGTGGCGGTCAAGAGAATCGGGAGTAACAGGTGTGCTCGTTTCATCGATAAGATCTCCTCGGCGGTCAGTAACCGCGCTGTTTGTCCACTACGTTCATCAGCGGCAAGCCGCTCGAATAGCGCCGGACGTTGTCGGCCAGCAGGCCCACCAGACGGATCTGCCGCTGCGGCGAGTATCCAGCGCTATGGCACGTGAGGATGAGGTTCGGGCAATCCCAGTATGGGTGGGTTGATGGCAACGGCTCGTCGCGCGTGGGATCCAGCCCGGCGCCGGCGATCCAGCCTTCCTTCAGTGCCTGGACCAGCGCACGCTCTTCCACCAGCGCCCCCCGGGAGAGGTTGATGAAATACGCCGTCTTCTTCATCGCCCGGAACACTTTCTCATTGAATATCCCCTCGGTTTCCTTGGTGCACGGAGCCGCGCTTACCAGCACGTCCACTTGCGGGACCATCTCCGTCAGCCATGCCGGTTCCCGCAGCGTGTCCACGAAGATCGGCTTGGCCATGGGTTTCGCATCCGTAGCCAGGATCCGCATGTTGAAGCCATAGTGCGCGCGCATGGCAGTAGCTTGCCCGATGCCACCCATCCCGACTATCCCCATAGTTGCGCCGTCCACCTCCACCAGGTTGCGTTCAGGATGCCACGTCCGTTTCTCGAACTGGGGAACGTAGTACTTATTGAGGCCGCGCGTCAGGCTCAACAGCATTCCGATGGCTGTCTCCGAGATGGCCGGCGCGAACATCCGCGCCATGTTAGTCACCACCACGCTACTCTTGATCAGATCCGGAAACAGCAACTTCTCCATTCCCGCTTCGGTGGCCTGCATCCATCGCAGGTTCTTCGCCCTGGCCAGCATCTCGGCGCTGACCGCGCCGAAAACCACGTCGGCCTCCGGCAGCAACTGGTTCAATTCGTCGCGGCTGGCCGGCATCGCGATCTTGACATCCTTGCCTTGAGACTCGATCTGCTGAATCTCCGCCGGCGTGTACCTGGGCGGCGGGACCACGGACGATGCCGTTGCCGTCACGATTCGTACCCGGGCGGGCGGCGGGTCGAATATCGCAATTCTGTCCGAGGCAATCAGGACGGGAACCGCCGGCGCCGCAGCCGCGGCTGACAGGAACAATCGACGAGATACCGAATTATCGTTCACAATCCTCTCCTTTTTGGGGGTCCAACGATGATTCTGCACCGTTCCACGAACCAATTCAAGACTAATCCGCCCTCGATTGCCCGCAATGAATCCGCGCAACGACTTCACCAAGACCTACGCGGCATTGTAGTAAACGCTGGAAACGCTGGGGACAAGTCCCTCGCTAAATGCTTCTTCCCACCGCGGGCGCGATGATCCGCAACTGCGCCATCAGCTCGGTGAATTGTTCCGGCCGCAAAGACTGCGCGCCATCGCTCAAGGCGTGGTCCGGATCGGGATGGACTTCGATCAGCAGCCCGTCGGCGCCGGCGGCCACGGCGGCGCGCGCCATGGGCGCGACCTTATCGCGGCGGCCGGTGCCGTTCGATGGGTCGGCCACGATCGGCAGGTGCGAAAGTTTTTTGACCACCGGGATGGCGGAGATATCCATCGTATTCGTCGTATAGGTTTCGAAGGTGCGGATGCCGCGCTCGCACAGGATCACGTCATAGTTGCCGCCGGCCAGGATATGTTCGGCCGAAAGCAGCAACTCCTCGATGGTGGCGGCGATGCCGCGTTTTAGCAGCACCGGTTTGCGCTGCTTGCCGAGCTCGCGCAGCAGGTTGAAGTTCTGCATGTTGCGCGCCCCAATTTGCAGGATGTCGGCGTACTGGCTCACCAGCGGGATCTGCGCCGTGTCCATCACTTCGCTCACCACCAGCAGGCCGCGGGCGTCGGCGGCGGTGCGCAGCAGCGCGAGGCCTTCCTCGCCCAGTCCCTGAAATCCGTACGGCGAGCTGCGTGGTTTGAAGGCGCCGCCGCGGATGACGGTTGCGCCGGCGGCGGCCACGATTTCAGCGCACCGGTCGATCTGCTCGCGGCTTTCCACGCTCGACGGCCCGGCCATCACCACCACGCGGCCGCCGCCGATTTCGCAGCCGCCCACTTTCACCACCGTCCCGCCGGGACGAAAATGGCGGCTGGCGAGCTTGTACGGCGATGCAATGCGATGCGCTTCCTTCACGCCATCCATCACGTCGAACACCGCCAGGTCGAACTCCGGATTGCCTCCCACGCCGCCGAGCACGGTGTGGACTTGCCCGGTGGAACGGTGGACGTTGAACTCCATCTCGACCATGCGGTCGATCACCGCCTGGATGTTCTCTTCAGTCGCGCCTGCCTGCATGACCACGATCATGGCTTCGCTCCGTCCGGTTTCATGCGCATCCGTTGCACGGTGCGCGCCTCATCGATAATACGCTCGAAAACCCGGCGCAGACCATCCGGCGGCAGCGGGCCTCCGTTGGACGAGATCACGTTGGCAAACACCTCGCTCTCGCGCTTGGGCTCGTAAATGGGCAGGCCGGCCAGCCGCTTGATGCGGCCGATGTCCTCGACCACGCGCATGCGGTCGTTGAGCAGCCTCACGATCTCCCGGTCCAGCACGTCGATCTGCGTGCGCAGCCCGTCCAACTGGGGCCCCGCTTCTTCTTCCGTCATGCCTGTGCTCCAAAACCGTGTTTCAACTCGCGCGTGAAACTTTCGAGCTGAATCTCGAGCGACGCATTATCGCTCGAGCGCTCGATCAAGCGGACGAACGCGCTGCCCACCACCACGGCGTCCACCTGCCTCGCCAGCTCCGCTACCTGTTCCGGCTTCGAAATGCCGAAGCCCACCGCCAGCGGCAAATCGGTGATGGCGCGCATGGCTCGCACCAGCGGCGCGGTTGAGCCGGAAAGCGAATCCTGCTCGCCGGTGACGCCGGTGCGCGACACCAGATACACGAAGCCGGTGGAATAGCGCGCCACCAATTCGAGGCGCCGCGGCGTGGAAGTGGGCGCGGCCAGAAACACCGTGTCGAGGCCCTGCCCGTGCATGGCGCCCACATATTCGTGCGCCTCCTCGACCGAGGCGTCGGTGAGCAGGCAGCCATCGATGCCGGCCTGCGCGGCGTCGCGCGCCAGGCGCTCCAGGCCGTAACGCAGCACCGGATTGAGATAGGTGAACAGCAGCAGCGGCGCCTCCGAGCGCTGGCGGATCTCGCGCGCAATTTCGAGCACCGAGCGCAGCGACGTGCCGGCCTTCAGCGCCCGCTCACCGGCGCGCTGGATGACCGGCCCATCGGCGATGGGATCGGAAAACGGCACGCCCAGCTCGATCAGGTCCGCGCCGCCGCGCAGCATCGCTTCCACCAGCGCGGGCGTGCGGTCGGGCGTCGGATCGCCCGCGGTGAGATAGGCGATCAGACTCTTGCGCCCGGCGCGTTTCCGCTCTTCGAACATCTGCCCGATGCGCGTCATGGCCTGTCGATCTCCGGGAAGTTCTCGCGGTAGATGTCGATATCCTTATCGCCGCGGCCGGACAAATTGATGAGGAAGATCTTGCCCGAAGCGGCGGGCGCACGGCGAATGGCCTCCGCCACGGCGTGCGCGCTCTCGAGCGCCGGAATGATGCCCTCCACGCGCGAAAGCTGGAGCGCCGCGGCGAGTGCTTCCGCATCGGAAGCGGCGACGTATTCAGCGCGGTGCTGGTCGTGCAGCAGGGCGTGCTCGGGGCCGATCATGGCGTAATCGAGACCCGCCGAGACCGAATGCGTGAGCGACACCTGGCCGTTCTCATCCTGCAACAGGTAACTGTAAGCGCCTTGCAGCACGCCCGGAGCGCCGCCGCGGAAACGCGCCGCGTGATCGCCCAGCTCGCAGCCGCGGCCGCCGGCTTCGACGCCGATCAGCTCGACGGCCGCATCCGGCAGGAACGCGTGGAAGATGCCGATCGAGTTGGAGCCACCGCCGACGCAGGCGAAAACGGCATCGGGCAAGCGGCCAACGGAAGCCAGAAGCTGCCGCCGCGCCTCTTCGCCGATCACCTTTTGAAAATCGCGCACCATCATGGGATAAGGGTGCGCGCCCAGCGCCGAGCCGAGCAGGTAATAGGTATCGCCGACGTTGGTCACCCAATCGCGCATGGCTTCGCTGATGGCGTCCTTCAACGTGCGGCTGCCGGAATCGACCGGCGCCACGCGCGCGCCGAGCAACCGCATGCGGAAGACGTTGAGCCGCTGGCGCCGCATATCTTCGGTGCCCATGTAGACCACGCATTCCAGGCCCAGCAGCGCGCACACGGTGGCGGTGGCCACGCCGTGCTGACCGGCGCCGGTTTCGGCGATGATGCGGCGCTTGCCCATGCGCCGCGCCAGCAGCCCCTGGCCCAGGCAGTTGTTGATCTTGTGCGCACCGGTGTGCAGCAGGTCCTCGCGCTTCAGCCAGAGGCGCGCGCCGCCCAGCGTGCGGGAAAGCCGCTCAGCGCAGTAGAGTGGCGTGGGCCGGCCAGCATACGTGCGGAGCAGATCGCTCAGCTCGGTTTGAAATGCCGGATCCTGGCGCGCTTCCCGGTAGGCGCGCTCCAGCTCCTCGATGGGCGCCATCAGCACTTCCGGCACGAAGCGGCCGCCGTACGGTCCGAAGTGGCCGGTGGAATCCGGTTGCGGGCTCATCGGCCGAGCGCCTCCAGTGCCGCGCGCAAAAAATCGGTCATTTTTCGATTATCCTTTTTTCCCGGCGCGCTCTCCAGGCGCGAACACGCGTCCACGCCCCAGGGATGCGCCAGCGCGACAGCCAGCGCAACGTTCGAAGCGTCCAAACCGCCGGCTACGATAATCGGCTTGGGCGCGCCGGCGGCCAGCTTCCAGTCGAACGGCTCACCCGCGCCGCCGAACAGCTCGCCCGCCGCTCCATCCAGCAGCAGCGCCTCGGCGGGGCAATCGCGGAATTGTGCGAAATCGAAATCGGGGCCCACGCGCACGGCTTTCCACACTGGTAGCGTTGCCGGATAACCCGCCGCCGTTTCCGCGCCATGCAGTTGCGCCACGTGGAGCGACGCCATGCGGGCGATCCGCTCGATGCGCTCCGGCGATTCATCGACGAACACGCCGACGCGCCGCACGCCCGCTGGCGAGGCAATCTCGCCGGCGCGCTCCGGCGCAATGTAACGCGGGCTGCGCGGATAGAAATTGAAACCGATGGCGTTGGCGCCACCCTCAACAGCGGCGGTAGCGTCTTGTTGGTTGGTGATGCCACAGATTTTGACGATCATGATGACACCGTAGACCGCGATCCCACCGAATCTCGCCTCATGTGCCTAGCTCGCGGAGCGCGCTGGCGGGATCGCCCGACTTCATCAGGTGCTCACCCACCAGAAACGCGGAGTAACCGGCGGAGCGCAGCCGGCCGATGTCGGCCGCGCTATGTATGCCGCTCTCGCTGACCAGCATCGCACCGGGCGGCATGTAGGGCGCGAGCGACAGCGAAGTCTCCAGCGTCACCTCGAAGGTGGTGAGGTCGCGATTGTTGACGCCGATGATGTCGCTGCCCGCGGCAATCGCCATGTCGAGCTCGCGCCGGTTGTGTATCTCGACCAGCGCGGCCATTTGCCAGCGCGCGGCGGCTTCGCGGAAATCGCGCAGCTCGCGTTCGCTCAAAATGGCGGCGATCAGCAAGATGGCATCGGCTCCGTGGGCCGCGGCCTCGAGGATGTGCTCAGGCGCGATGGTGAAATCCTTGCGCAGCACCGGCACGCTCACCGCATTTCGTGCCTGCTCCAGGTCTGCCAGGCTGCCTTGAAAGAAGCGCTCGTCGGTCAGCACCGAAAGCGCTGCCGCGCCGCCGCTTTGATAAGCCGCGGCAATCCGCGCCGGCGCGAAATCCGCCGCCAGCAGCCCTTTGCTCGGCGACGCCTTTTTGATTTCCGCGATGATGGCCGGCGCGCGCGCGCCGAGCGCCGCGCGAAAATCGCGGCGTTCGAGCACGCGCATTTCCGCCAGCCGCTCCCATTGCGCGACAGGGGACGGCTTCGCCGCGAGGTCCGCGCGCTTTTGGGCGACAATTCTCGCCAGTATGCCTGGAACAGTATCGATCAAGGTTGTTTTCTTATCGTAGCAGACGCGAATCTTAGGGCCATGGCGCGCGCGCGCGACAAAAGTGGGGCAGGCGCTTTCGCCCTGCCGTTACCGCACCGGCGAATACCCCATTGCGCGGTGCAGCGAAAGGTCGATCACGGCGGTGATCTGGCCATCGCGCTCCACGGATTCCTTGCGCACCTTGATCCATTCTTCGTCGGCGCCAAACGCGTTCCAGGCTTTTTCGCGCGCGGCCAGGTTGTCGAAGGGAATCAGGTAAGTCAGGTTGGGCCGGTTGGCGCCGAAAACGGTCGAGCTGTAGAACACCGGGTGAACCCCCACGCGGTGGAAGATTTTGATTTCCGCGCCGCTGAAGCGCGCGTGCAGCGCCTTCCACTGCCGCGCCGTGGGCGAGTGATAAGTGCGCATCTCGAAAATACGCGGCGATTCCGGCGGTTTCTCCGGCGGTGCGATCTCCGGCGAATAGGCGGTGGCTTCGAGCAGCGTCGCGCTCGACGTGACATACGGCTCATCACCCGCTTCCCATTGATCGAACGCGCGGCTGAAGTCCTTATCGGCGAAAAGCTGCTGCGAGATCTCCCAGATTTGCCCCACCGATTCCACGCCGAGAATTGCAGTGACGGTCGGCAAGTGAGGCGCGGCTACCGCTTCGAGGAAAATCTTCGGCCCTGGATGAACGCGGTCAAGCGCCGGCAGCAACGCCTTCGAAAAGAAATCGTGGATGCGGGAAGTCTGCGGTCCTTGCTCCAACTGGAATTGTTCGAGCACGTAAAAGCGCGTCTTGCGCTCGGCTTCGGCACCAGAGACCGCGCCCGACGCCATCAGCGCCGGCACGGCCGAAAGAAAACCACGGCGATCGAGGATCATGCGGGACATTGTATATGATCGCCGCGTGCTGTGGTGGCGGGATTAGTGGGAGCTCAGTTCAGTGGAGTGGCAGACGTACGGTTGACTGCACCCGGCCGGTACGGTAAGTTAAGACAGCATGGATCTCACCGTCCAGATTCCCGACGACCTCGCCAGGAGCATGAGCGCTTCCGGTGGGGACCTGACGCGGCGCGCCCTCGAAGCGCTGGCTCTCGAGGAATTCAAGAACGGGCACATTACTAAACCCGAGTTGCGGCGACTGCTAGGTTTTGGAACGCGGTACCGGCTCGACGGGTTCCTCAAAGCGCATGGCGTATATGAAGACTACACCATGGAAGATTTTGAGCGTGATCGCGACGCCCTGAAACAACTGGGATTCTAACCCGTGCGGCTCATAGTCGCCGATACCGGACCGATCAACTATTTGGCGCTGATCGGGAGTATCGATCTTCTTCCAATTCTCTTCGAGCAAGTTATCCTGCCATCCGCCGTGCAAGCCGAATTGGTGAACGCGGACGCTCCGCTTTCGGTACGGAGCTGGATCGCCAATTCTCCGGCTTGGCTTGAGGTACGCGAACCGTCAGGCCCTCAATTCGAGTATGGTTCCGTGGAAGGGCTCGATGAGGGTGAGACCGCAGCAATCGCCTTGGCCATTTCGCTCGGTGCCGATCTGCTGCTGATGGACGAGCGTAAGGGCGTGAGTGTGGCACGAGGCAAGGGACTCCGTGTAACGGGCACGCTGGGTGTTCTTGATATTGCGGCTGAGCGCGGCCTGGTTGACTTCGCTCGGGTAGTTAGCCGCCTTCGGCAGACGACTTTCAGAATCCCGGAAGCGCTTCTCGATTCGCTGGTGAAGAAACACGCGCAGGGCAAAGTCTAGATCCGAATTGGCGACGATAGGTTCAAGCGTAAGCCGATACCGGCGACGCGTGACTTTGCCGCGCCCTTGCGCCTATACTTTTGAAGGAGAAGCTCGCGAGTGGTCAAGCTGCGCAGTTTGGAGCCGGGTGACATCGACGCGGTTCACGCCTTGATTTCGAGAATGGATGTGGTCCGCCACGACGCGGTTCACGCCTTGATTTCGAGAATGGATGTGGTCCGCCACATGCTGCTGCCGTTGTGCTCGCGCGAGGAGAGCGAGACATTCCTGCGCGATTCGCTGCTTGAATCCCCATCGAGTCCTTGGAGGTCCGTCGTCCGGGCAATTAGCGATAAGCCACAGGGTGATCTGGTTGGGCTCTGCGGCGTGGCGATCCTGAGAGGCGCCGAAGAAGGCGAGATCTGGTATCTGGTCGAGCCGGAATCCTGGGGTAAGGGATTTGCGACTGAAGCAGTAAAGCGTCTGCTCGATTTCGGATTCGCGGAGCTCGGGCTGCATCGGATTTGGGCCACGTGTCTTCCGGAGAATCCCGCGTCGGCCCGGGTCCTGGAAAAGGCCGGCATGAGGAAAGAGGGTTTCCTCGTCAAGAACCTGAAAATCCATGGAGCGTGGAAGAGCAGTTTCCTCTACGCGATCCTCGCCGAGGAATGGAGCCGCGCCTCCTCGGATTCGGTGCCCGAATAGAACCGAATCTGCCGGTCGAGACCTAAAGGTTCCCGACCGTGTGATGTCGTACTTTATTCTGTGTTCATCTGTGTTTATCTGTGGCCAAGATGCTTTTGGTGTTTTTCAGCAAGCTCAAGCGTGCCCTACCAAAGTTATTCAACGTTTGGCGGCGGTTTCCAGTTCGGCCAGGGCTTCGCCGGTTGACTTCTCCACGTCGGCGTGGAGGCTGTTGCCGTGGGCGTCCATGGTGACGATGGCGGGGAAATCCTTGGCGCGAAGGTGCCACATGGCTTCGGGGACGCCGAACTCGATCAGGTTCACGCCCAGCACCTCGGGCAGCGTGCGCGCGTAATACTGGGCGGCGCCGCCGATGGCGTTCAAATAGACGGCGCCCGATTCCTTGAGCGCGGTCAGCGTCTTGGGTCCCATGCCGCCCTTGCCAATGACGGCGCGCACGCCATAGCGCCCGATGACATCGGCCTGGTAGGGTTCCTCGCGAATGCTGGTGGTGGGTCCGGCGGCTTTCACCTGCCAGCGGCCTTCTTCCTGCAGCATCACGGGGCCGCAGTGGTACAGCACCGCGCCGTGCAAATCGACCGGCGGTGGGTTTTTCATGAGATAGGCGTGTACGTTGTCGCGGCCGGTGTACATCTCGCCGCTGATGAGCACCACGTCGCCGACCTTGAGCGAGCGCACCTGCGCCTCAGTGAGGGGGGCGGTGAGAATCACTTCGCGGCCGGTCAGCGGGAAACCTTCGCCGCGCGCCATGCGCTCCACGGGACTGGCGGGATCGCGGTACAACCACTCGGTGATGGCGCCGGTCGAGGCATCCAGGCGCACGCCCAGGCGGCGGAACGCCCAACATTCATAGGCTACCGAAACGAAAAAGCTCGCCGGGAGGCGATTGGCGGCCGTGATCTTACATCCAATCAGAGAGGCTTTTCCGCCGAAGCCCATGGCGCCGACACCGAGGCGGTTGGCCTCCTCGAGGATTTCCGCTTCCAGCTTGGCCAGCGTGGGGTCGGGGTTCACATCGTCGAGGGTGCGGAAGAGCTGGCCCTTGGCGAGTTCGTAGCCGTGCGCGCGGTCGCTGCCGACGCAGACGCCGAGGGCGCCCGGCGCGCAGCCTTGGCCCTGCGCCTGCCACACCGCGTGCAGAATGCACTTGCGTACGCCCTCCAGGTTGCGGTCGGCGCGGCCGAGGTGATCCAGGTTGGCGGGCACCGAGTATTGAATGTTCTTGTTTTCGCAGCCGCCGCCCTTGAGGATCAGCCTGATTTCGATCTCGTCCTGCTCCCACTGCTCGAAGTGCATGACGGGCGTTTCGGGCCCGAGATTGTTGCCGCTGTTCTTGCCCGTGATGGAATCCACCGAATTGGGGCGCAGCTTGCCGAGGCGCGTGGCTTCCGCCACGGCTTCGCGAATGGCCTGTTTGAGGACGAGCTGGTTGAAGCCCACCGGCGCGTGCACGAGGAAGGTTGGCATGCCGGTGTCCTGGCAGATGGGGCCGGTGTCGTCGTGGGCCATGTCGATGTTGGTGAGAATGATGTTGAGGGCCTGCGAGGACTGCGTCCCGGGCGTTTCGCCCTCGGCGGCGATTCCCATGGCGGCGCGCACGTCCGGCGGCAGGTTGGTGGATGTCTGGACAATTAGTTCCAAAAGGCTGTTGGCGAGGAATTTCATGGTGAGAACTCTATTTTAGGCCAGGGCGCGGGGGCGCAGGGCAGAGGGCTGCGGTGGCCGGGCTTGCGGCCGGCGGTTGGCCGGCGAAATCCGCAGCGGACCCGAAAACCGGGGCGCCTGCCCCCACGGATCCGCTATCCGACGATCGCGGCCGTATTGGCGAGCTCGCCGATTTCGGGGACGCGGATTCTCACGATATCGCCGGGCGCGAGTGCGGCTTCCCGCGGAACGATGATTCCGGTTCCGGTCAGCAGCACGGTTCCCAGGGGCACGCGATTGGCGAAGGTGAGCGCCGCGATCAGCGCATCGACGCGCCGATGCAGCGTGGATGTGGAAACGGAGCCCTGGAAAATGACCTGCCCGCCGCGCTCGACGGTGCAGGTGATTTCGAGCGCATACGGATCGGGCAGCGCGTCGGCGGTGAGGATGACGGGCCCGAGCGCGCAGCAACTGTCGTAGACCTTGGATTGCGGCAGGTAGAGTGGATTCTCGCGCTCGATGTCCCAGGCCGAAACGTCGTTGGCGAGCGTGTAGCCGGCGATGCTGCCACGGTTGCCCAGCACCACGGCCAGCTCCGGCTCGGGCGCGGTGAAGCGCGAATCGGCGCGAATGCCGATGGGCTGACCCGAAGCCACGCAAACGCGCGCGGTGCCCTTGAAGAAGATTTCGGGCCGCGGCTCGCGATAGACGTAAGCGTACATACCTTCGCGCGTGCCATGCTCGGCGTCGCGAAAGCTGGAGCTGGCTTCGTACGTACACCCGCAGGCCCAGACTTCAGGGGGCTGCACGGGCAAAGCCGGCGCGAGTTTTTCGGCGTGGCGGCTGGCCAGCTCGGCAGCCAGAGCGGCCAGCGGCCGGTTCTCGGTCCCCGCGCGCTTGATCAGATCCAGCGTGGTGTGGCTGGGGATGGGCCGCGCCAAGTCTCCTTCCCAAACCGCCGCGATCAACCGGCCTTCGACTTTTACTTGTCCCAAACGCATGATGCTTCTCCGAGGCTCAAGGCCGCTCGCCCGCTGGCTGGCTGGCTCGAATCAAAACTGCACCTTCGGCGCGGTGCGGGCTCCGGGTTCGGTCTGGAAATAAGCGTCGTTACGCGTCATGCCCGACATTCCGGCCACCAGATTGTCGGGGAAGAGCGCGATGGAGGTATTGTAACGCTGGAGCGCTTCATTGTATTTGCGGCGCTCCACCGCGATGCGGTTTTCGGTGCCGGCGAGCTCGTCCTGCAAGCGCAGGAAATTCTCGTTGGACTTGAGCTGGGGATAATTTTCGGCGATCACCAACAGCCGAGAGATGGCGGTATCGAGCTGCTGATTGGCCTGGATTTTCTCCCCCGGCGTGCGGCCGCCGGCGAGCCGGGCGCGGGCGTCGGCAATATCCTTGAACACTTCCGTTTCGTGGGCCGCGAAGGCTTTCACGGTGTTCACCAGGTTGGGAATCAGATCGGCGCGGCGCTGGAGGGCCACATCCACGTCGGACCATTGACTGGTCACCGCTTCGCGCTGGGTCACCAGGTCGTTACGGGTGCCGACGAATTTCGCGCCCACAATCACCACTAGCAGCACCAGCACCAGAATCACAATCAGGGCAATTTTCACGTCTCTCTCCTATTTCTCCAGTCGGTCGACTGCGTCGATCACCGTATCGATGGCGCGCAGGTAAGCGGCCAGCACGGCGAGCGGGTCCATCTCCTTGGGCTTGATGCGCGCCTCGCGCACATCCAGCAGTGTTTCGAACGGCGCCGGATCGATGCGGAAACGCTCCTGGGCCAGCCGCACCACCTCGCGTTTTTGCGGAGGCACTTCCACGCCATGGAGCAGCAGCGCGTGGCGGAAGAGCACGCAAAAAGTGGACACCGAATCGAGCAGCAGGCGGCGCAGCAGGTTCTGATCGGCCAGCATCCCGGAAGCCTTCTGGCGCAGCCGCAACAGCTTGGCGCGCAGATCATGCTCCACCTGCGCGCGATAGAAAGTGTCCTCCACCACCAGGGCCGGAATGACGTCCTTGCCGAAAAGCAGCCGGTGATGGCTTTGCATGTCGTGGAACTCGATGGCGAAGCAATCGGCGGAAGTGGCCAGCTCGTGTTCGGTGAGGAGCAAAGGCGCCGGGCTGCCCTGCTCGCGCCACCAGCGGAACGGCTCGGCGGCCGCGGCCAGCTCGCGCGGCGTCAGCTCGCTGAGGACGCACAGAATGTTGAAATCGGAAAAGCCGGCGTGATGATCGCCGGCGGCGGCCGAGCCGTAGAGCACCACCGATACCAGCCGCTCGCCGAAGGCTTTCTTCAGTTTTTCCACCAGTTGATCGAGTCGCTTGTCCATAGCCGCACCTACCAGTCGCTGGAGGCGCCGCCGCCTCCGGAATCGCCGCCGCCAAAACCGCCGAATCCGCCGCCGGAATCGGACCCGCCGAATCCGCCGCCGCCACGTCCGCCCCAGGAGCCGCCCATCAAATTACCCAGAATCAAGCCGGTGAGAATACCGCCGCCGGATCCACCACCGCCGCGCCTTCCCGCGCGCAGCAGCCAGAAGAGCAGGACGATGCCACCCAGGATCATCGGCCAGGGAATGGAATCGGAAGCGCTGGGCCGGTAGCGGCGCTGCAGGCTGGCGGTAACCGTCACATGCTTGGCCTGCGCGATGGCGTTGCCGATGGTTTCGGCGGCCGCCAGCATGGCGTCGCCGTAATCGTTCTGGCGCAGGGCGGGGCGCATCTGGCGCAGGATGCTGCCGCTGAGGCCATCGGGCAGAATCGGCTCCAGCCCATAACCGACCTCGAGCCGGCTGCGGCGGTCACGGACCGCCAGCAGCATCAGGATGCCTTCATTCTTGCCCTTCTGGCCTACGCCCCAGGCGCGGAAAATGGTGTTGGCCACGTCCTCGATGGGTTCGTCTTCGAGCGACGGAATAGTGACCAGCGCCATCTGCGCTCCGGTCGATTGCTCGACGGCGGCGCAGTAGGCTTCCAGAGGCGCGCGATTGGAATCCGGGATGACGCCCGCGAAGTCGCTCACGTAACCTTGCGGCTGGAGCGTCTTCCAATCCACCGCTTGAGAGGCCGCCGCACACGCCACGAGCGCCAGGCCTGCCCGCAACCAGTTCCGCATGTTGAAGATCCAGTGTACTACGCGCGGCGGATGAATTCCGCTACCGGCGGGTGCTAAAATGAGCTTGCAGTTGGGACGTCGTCTAACGGTAAGACTGCAGACTCTGGATCTGCGTATCGGGGTTCGAATCCCTGCGTCCCAGCCAAATCAACCACCGGCCGTCGTCGACCCTGGAGATCCCCCAAACCATGTGGCCGGTGGAATTCCCGCACCGGCATCCGCGGCGCTCCCGTTCCGTCATGATGTTAGAATGCCGGCGGAGTGTTCTTCGAGGTCTGCGGTGAGATTGTCGGCGCGGAAACGTTCGCGGCAGGCGGTTCCATTCGCGAACTGCCCCGGCTGCGAAAGTTGTACGGCCCAGGACGGTGGAGAAAGCGCAAAGGGTATGCGGCAGTGAAGCTTCCCAATGGTACGATACGGGAAGCAGAGATCCACTGGTACGAAGCAGCCGGCATTGGAAAGAAAGAACTGAAGATTAAGCGCTTTGTGGATTAGCCATGCGAGCTCATAGGGCGAGAACGGAAGGCTTCGCGGTGTGCCTCCGGAATCGCGGCTACGCCGCGTCACTCGAGGTCCGCAAGCTGTATCCAGTGGTGAGCGACCCAGATGCGGCGGCGAACGATCTCATCCGCGTGATCGACGAATCGGGTGAGGACTATTTGTACCCCGCCCGTCTTTTCCGGAAACTCGTTCTGCCAATCGAACTCCAGCGCGCTTTGCGCGTGGCTTCGCAGTGGGGCGCTTCGTATAAAGAACACGACGCAAACTAAGCTCAAGGCGAAACGAGGCAACGAGCTTCGCGCCGAATACCGTTTCGATTACGCAAAGTCCAAGCCAAACCGGTTCGCCCAGTACACTCGGCCAGGGGCGGTCGCGATACTGCTGGACCCGGACGTGGCACGAGTATTTAAGAGCGCGGAGTCGGTAAACACTGTTCTGCGCGCGTTAGTGGTCGCGATGCCGGCCCGCCGTGCGTCGACAAACGGGTGATCCGGGTACATACGAGTTCAGTTTCATGCCGCGATCTTGTTGCGCCTGTCCGTGCGTCTGTCACCGCACCGCCCAGCCCCTGATGAACGAACGGTCGACGGAGAAGGTCAGCCTAAACGGGTCGGACGTGTAAGTTTTCGCAATGCCACCGAACGCGATTCTGTCAACGCAGCGCGGGTATCTAGCGCGCTTTGCGGGTGGCTTCGTAGCGAGAAGCGCGCAGATCGGCCGGCCCGGGCGACGGCGGGTAGCTCGAAAGAGCCCTGGTGCGGAGAGCAGCCATCGGTCAGACTGAAGGTGTGCAGGCAAATGGCGTGATCAGCGGCACCCCAACCGAAACCGGTTCGTTCACCTTCACCGTGCAAATCACCGACGCGGCAAAACTGGCCGCCCTGGGCCAACTCCAGCTCAAGATCGATACTCACCTGAGGGACGTTCCCGTCCAAGGCCCTGGCTGCGAGGTAAGGGAGAGAAGGGCTCCGCTGTAGTCGGTTGGTTGGCGTGAGCTTTGCCGAGGCGGCTTCGGTGTTCGGCAATCCTCTGGCGCGAATTCTCCCGGGGTCGTTTTGTTACGATTCGCGGCGCGCCCCTTGCGCCCCGCGCGGGGCGCTCGTAGAATCGATAGATTCGCATGAGCCAGCCGCAAACAGTGTTAATCGTGGACGACGATCCGCAGATACCGCGGCTGGTCGAACGGATGCTCGGCGGGCGCAAGGTGAACGTGCTGACGGCGCCGCGGCCTTCGGCGGCGCTCGAAATCTGCCAGCGGGAGACGGTCGATCTGCTCATCTCCGATATCGTCATGCCGGAGATGGATGGAATCAAGCTGGCCGAGCGCGTGCTGAAACTGCATCCGCATGCTCAGATCCTGCTGATCTCGGGGGAGGCAAAGGAAGCGCCGGTTTTGTCCAAGTCGCGCCAGGTCCGTTTCCTGCGCAAGCCGTTTTTCCCGGCGCAACTGATCGACTGCTTGCGGGAACTGCTGCCGGAGGCGTAGAGCGCGCCGCGGCATGCCCGGCGTCCGGAGTTTCCAGTTTTTCGATCCCGCCGGCGTTCCCAGGGCCTCTGCTATGATGAACTCTCTTTCGAGGCTTGAGGCAAGTGCCGCCCGATTCGCTTGAGGATATCTACCGCCGACGCCGCTCGACGCGCTGGCAGGACCGGCTGCGCCGGCTGCTGGCTCCGCCCGCGCCACTGGTGATGAACCCGGCCGAGCCCAAGGACTTTCCGCTGGGGCGCTGGAACCTCTACCTGGGCGGGGCCGGGAGCCGGCCAGCCGGCTACGTCAACCTGGACCTGTTTGCGGTGCCGGGAGTGGATGTGGCCGCCGACGCCGAATGCCTGCCGTTTCGCGGCAACCAGTTTCAACGGGTGGAATGCGATGCGGTGCTGGAGCACGTGCGCCGTCCCGAACGGGTGATGGCCGAAATCGAACGCGTGCTCGCTCCCGGCGGCTACCTGCACCTGGTGACGCCGTTCTGCCATCCCTTCCACGAGTATCCGAAGGATTACCGGCGCTACACGCTGGACGGATTGAAGGAGTTGGCCAGCGGTTTCGAGCCGGTGGCCGAGGGCTGGCGGACCGGCCCCACGGCGACGATGCTGGTATTCACGATCGAATACGCAAAGCTGCTGCTGCCGTGGCGCGCGTGGCGCGGACTGGTTCATGGCGTGCTCGGCTGGCTGTTGTTTCCGCTGCGCTACCTGGACCTGCCTTTGCTGCGGACTCCGCGCGCCGCGCGCATCGGCAACGATTGCTACCTCTGGCTGCGCAAGCGCTAGGCGGCTCAAGTAGGACCATCGCCTTTGGTGGTCTGTCACGCCTCGCCGAAGCGCGGCGCCTTGACAGGGTCGAAAGACCGCCTCGAAGCTGCGGGGATCAACGGCAAATCACCGGCGGCAAGACCGCCGGCGTTACCGAGTTTGCACGGAATTTCGCGGGTCGGCGGCCATCCCAACAGACGACATGGCAGACGACAAAAACCGATCGTCTGTCCTACAGCGGATTTCAGACGGCGGGGTTGCCGTCGCTGGTGTTCCAGTGAGCCAAACCGGCGGCGAGCGCGAGCTGCGTCAGCCCAGCCACGTTGTTGACGCCGAGCTTCTTCATCATTGTCTTGCGGTAGCTGCGGACGGTTTGCAGGCCGAGGTCGAGCAAGACCGCGATGTCCTTGCTGGTTTTGCCCTCGGCCACCAGGCGCAGCACCTGCAACTCGCGCGGCGAGAGGGATTCGAGCGGGCTGCGGTCATGGGTGTCCAGATCGCCGCGCTGAATGCGGGCCAGCAAACGGTCGGAAACCTGCGAGCTCAGGTAGGAACCGCCGCGAGCCACCGTTCGCAGCGCGTCGAGCAGTTCGGTGGAAGACGCCTTCTTAAGAACGAAAGCGCGCGCGCCGCTGCGGATGGCGCTGACGACGGAGTTCTCGTCGTCGTACATCGAAAGGATGATGACTTTCACGGTGGGGCAGTGGCGCAGCAACTCGGTGGTGGCTTCGATGCCATTCATGCCGGGCAGGCCGATGTCCATCAAGGCAATGTGCGGTTGGGTCTTCTTGCACAGATTCACCGCGTCGGCGCCGCTTTCGGCCTCGCCCACCACGCGGAACTCGCTACCCCG
>DASWZP010000102.1:0-7196 GCA_036404395.1 Bryobacteraceae bacterium
GGTGGCCGCGCCGACCTTGACGACGGCCACACCGCCGGCCAGCTTGGCCAGGCGCTCCTGCAGCTTCTCGCGGTCCCAGTCGGAGTCGGTGTCGTCAATGGCGCGCTTGATCTGCGCCACGCGGCCCTTGACGTCCTCGGCGCTCCCGCCACCCTCGACGATCGTGGTGTCGTCCTTGGTCACGATGACCCGGCGGGCGTGGCCCAACAGGTCGATCGTCGCGCTCTCGAGCTTGAGCCCGATCTCTTCGCTGATCATCGTGCCGCCGGTCAGCACGGCGATGTCGCCGAGCATGGCCTTGCGGCGGTCGCCGAAGCCGGGCGCCTTCACGGCGCATGCATTCAACGTCCCGCGCAGCTTGTTGACCACCAGGGTGGCCAGTGCTTCGCCTTCCACTTCCTCGGCGATGATCAGCAGCGGCTTGCCCGAGCGCGCGATCTGCTCCAGCAGCGGCAGCAGATCCTTCATGTTGCTGATTTTCTTCTCGTGGATCAGGATGTACGGATCCTCGAGCACGGTTTCCATGCGTTCCGCGTCGGTGACGAAGTACGGGGAGAGATAGCCGCGGTCGAATTGCATGCCCTCGACCGTCTCCAGCTCCGTGTTCATGGTCTTCGATTCTTCGACCGTGATCACGCCGTCCTTGCCGACCTTCTTCATCGCGTCGGCGATGATGTTGCCGATGGTCGCATCGCTATTGGCGGATATCGTACCCACCTGCGCGATCATGTCGCCGGTAACCGGCTTGGAGAGTTTCTTGACTTCCTCGGTGGCCGCGGCCACGGCCTTTTCGATGCCGCGCTTGATAGCCATCGGGTTGGCCCCGGCTGCCACTGCCTTCACGCCATCGCGGAAGATAGCCTGCGCCAGAATGGTCGCCGTGGTGGTGCCGTCGCCGGCTACGTCGCTGGTCTTCGAGGCGACTTCGCGCACCAACTGCGCGCCCATGTTCTCCAGCGGGTCCTTGAGCTCGATTTCCTTGGCTACCGTGACGCCGTCCTTGGTGATGTTCGGCCCGCCGAACTTTTTCTCCAGAACCACGTTGCGGCCCTTGGGGCCGAGCGTAACCTTCACCGCGTCGGCAAGCTGGTTGACGCCGCGCAAAATTGCCTGCCGTGAGTTTTCCGCATATACAATCTGTTTCGCCATCTTGTTTTTGACTCCTTAGCTAGCTTTCTGCGCCACTTTGGGCGCGTCTTCGAGAACGGCCAGAACCTCATCCTCACGCAGGATAAGAAAATCGTCGCCCACCGTCTTGGGGGCGTCGGTGCCGGAATACTTGCCGAACAGGATCCGGTCGCCAACCTGCACGTCGAGCGGTACCACTCTGCCGTCGTCCAGCCGCTTGCCCTTTCCTATCGCCACTACTTCGCCCTCCTGGGGCTTCTCTTTGGCGCTGTCGGGGATATACAGGCCGCCGACCTTCTGTTCCTTCTCTTCAATCCTCTTGACCACGATTCGGTCGTAGAGCGGACGAATCTTCATCAAATTAAACCTCCTGTGAATATTGATTACCAGGTAAACCGGTGGAACCCCGCTCGCAGTATTCCCGCGGAGTTCCCTCATCTATTTCTAGCACACTCCGCGTGAGAGTGACAAGATTCTCTTGTAAACTGCTCTATATTAGTTATTTATAGTACTTGACAAGAAGTCGCTAAGATTTCCTTAGTGACTCAAAGATGCCCAGCTCCCGGTTCTTTCGCACCTCGTCCCACGGGAAGCACCTTCCATTCATAGCCACGTAAACGCCGGGTGCCAGCGTTTGCGCGAAAGCCAGCGCGGTTCCCAGATTGAACAGACCATCCGAGCTGCCGAACGTGTACGGGACCATGGCGCCCGTTAGCACGATCGTCTTGTGCCCGAATCTGGGTCCTAATACCGCCGCCGTCCGCTCCATGGTGTCGGTGCCGTGCGTGATCACGATGCGATCTTCTCCGGCCTCCTGGCAGCGCCTGGCGATCAGCTCCCGGTCCTGGTCGCTCATCTCGAGGCTGTCCACCATCATCAGGTTCTCGACCGCTACCTCCAGATGGCAGCGCCCCAGGCGCAGCATGTCGAGAAGGTGCGAGCGCTGAAAGAACAGCTCGCCGGTGAGTTCGTTGTACTCTTTGTCGAAGGTGCCGCCGGTAGTGAACACGCGGATGCGAACGTTATCGGCCATGCGCGAACCCCGCTCGATGACGTCGGCAGTTCCAGTGGATGGAGCGGGGTACGGGATTCGAACCCGTGTAAATCAGCTTGGAAGGCTGACGCCCGACCACTAGGCCAACCCCGCAACCTCGGCGCGTCAACGCGCGGCAACCACCAATCTAGCACTAATGCCGTTCGCCGAACTAGTGGCCGGGAAAGCCGAGACGACTCTCGGCTCAGCCGGCTCGACGGCTTACGCGCGCGAACTTACAGATCGATTCCCGCGCTGGCCAGCGTGCTGGTGATGATGGCCATCGGGTCCGTCGATTGGTTGAGACTGGCGGCGTTGGATTGGTAACTGGCAATCAGTTGGCTGATCAAGTCGCTCGTCGCGCTGCTGGTTGAGCTGCTCGTCGAGCTGCTGGAAGTTGGGTCGGTCGGATCGCCGCCGCCGGAGCCGCCGTGGCAGTGGTGGCCGTGGTGGCCATGGTGTTGAGCCGCCTGCGCCAGATCCTGGATATTCGGAAGCGTGTTGTTTTGCGAGGCGTTCGTAAAATCGTTGGCCAGTTGGGTGAGCGTGGCGGCGGCCGTGGTGTTGCCGTTCGACGTCGCGGCAGTGGCGGCCGTCGTGAGATTGGTGGCGATTTGCTGCGTCACTTGTTGATACTGGGTCGGGTTCGACTGCTGAAGTTGCTGCAATGTGCTCAACAGCTCCGCGAAGGGCGAAAGTTGGTTGACGTCCGTCGTCGTGGAGACGGACGAGGCGCTGCTGCTGGTGGTCTTGCCGGTCGATTGGTTGGCCAGAATGTTGCCGACCAGCGACTCGACATAACCGCTGGCGATGTTGGAAAGCGAACCGATGCTCATGCGGGTTCTGGTTGCAGATTGGGTGCCGCTTGCGAAGTTGCTTGAAATCAGTACGGCAGCGCCGGCCGGTCGGGCCAAAGTTCTGCCGCGGACCGGGCGTGCGGCAAAATTCGGTCAGTCTTCTTTCGGCGCGTCGCCGAGCGTGTCCGCGCCGTCGGTCTCGCGGCGCCGGTGCAGCACGATAGCAGCCGTCAACCCCACCAGCGTGAACGCGAAGCCGAAGTAAACCGAAAGCGGGCGGTAGCGCATGGCGACCGTGTGCTTGCCCGCATTCACCACCACGCCACGGATCACCGTGTTGACCTTCCAGATCTCGGCCGCCCGGCCATCCACCTCGGCGCGCCAGCCGGGATACCAGTTGTCGCTGACGATGAGCAGCCCTTGGCACGCCATCTCGACATTGACCCACACCTGGGAAGGGTTCTCGTAGAAGCCGGTCACGCGATCTTCGCCGCCGCACTGTGCGAGGGAGGGTTGGGTTTTCGCCATCACCGCCGTCTTGCGCAGATCGAGATCGGGCGAGCGGACCATGTCTCGACCCGCGCTGTCGTTGGGCGCGACCACCGTCTGATGCACGGTCCAGGCGCGCGGAAAGGTGTCCGCCATGTGCCAGATCTTGATGCCGCTCTTGCCGGTGAACCGTTCCTGTTGGCTGCCGCGCGTGGGAGCACGGCTGACCGCATAGTTCATGCCGTACATGCGCACCAGGCGATCGTCCCACCAGCCGCCCAGCTCCGAGGTCGCCGTCAACATGCTGGCGGTCATGGCGTGAGCGGCGGGAATCTGGTACCAGTCGCCGAAACTGAAGGGCACGTCTTTGTCGTTGATCTCCAGGCGCTTCTCGCCGGGCACCGAACGCAGATAAACCGCCAGATCTCGAGTGTCGTAGAGGGCGTTGAGCAGCGCCCTGTGATTGACGTCGCGGACGTGCGCCCAGGCCCACCCCACTTCGTTTCCCTGCTCGATGATGAGCAGCAGCGCGGCGAATACGAGCAGCCATTGGCGGCGCAGCAATCCGCGGAACCAGGCGTGATACAGCGCCGCCGCGAGCAGCGCCACCAGGCCGATCATACCCGGGCGCGGATCGCCTTCCACGATCACGCTCGTCACGGTTGGCTGGAGGTAGGTCACCAGCGTGAAGATTCCGAACGTGACGGCGCCGAACCAGAGCAGCACTTTCGCAATCGCGCGGCACTGGGTGGCGCCACCGGAAACCAGGGCGTTGGCGCCAAGGGCCGTCAGCGACGCCACAGCGAAATGAAAAATGGAAAGGCTCACGATCGGCGCGCGCGATTTTTCGATCATCGGCCCCAGGGCGTACAGGATCCCGTAGAGAGGATCGTACCTGGACAACGCATACAGCAGCGCGGCGAGGGCCAGCAGCAGGAACATCTTCACCTCGCGCCGGCGGAACGAGCTCCAGACCGCTAGCCCAGCCAGGCTGAGTGCTACCGTGCCCGTGAACGGGTCGGAGCGCAAGCCACTGCCGCCGGGCATCACCAGGTGCAGCAGGTCGGTGGGACGCAGGCCGCTGTCTTGGTGCTCGGGGTATTCCACCTTGTCTTTCCAGGTGAGGGCGCCGGTCGCCGTCCAGCGCTTGGCCAGCTTGCCGTACTCGGCTGCGGGCAGCGCCTGTACCGCGGCTACCAGAGCCATCACGCCGAACAGCACGCCCAGCCGCAACGCCGCTTGGGCACGCGCGCCGCGGCGGAAGAGCGCGACCGCGCCCACTCCGGCAACGGCATATGTGAGCGCCAGCGACGGCGCGTGATGGCCACAGAGCCAGGACACGCCCAGCGCCGCGCCAGCCCATGCGGCGTTCCTGAGCGGAGCCCGGCCGCGCAGCGACCTCAGCAGAAATAGGAATACCAGCGGCGCCCAGATGGCCGGCGCCAGTTGCTGCGGCCATTCGGTGTTGCCGCAGAAGCCGCCGGTCGAATAGAAAATGGCGCCCAGCACCGCTGGCCCGGCGGCGCAGCCCAGATCGGCGAAGAGCCAATATGCGAACAGGCCGGCGGCGCAATGGATCAGGACGTACCAGAGTTGCACATAGAAGACCTGAATCTGGCCGTTGTGCAGCGGGGCCAGCGCCAGCAGGAAAGTGAACGGGCTGGTCACTCCGGGCTGCACCTGGCCGATCAGCGACTGGCCGAACCACTCATACGGACTCCAAAGCAGAATCGACCAGTGGCGAATCGCATGCACCTGCGCCCCCAGCCACGGCATCACCTGGTTGGCCAGATCGGGAGTGCCCAGGAATGTGTACTGTTTGGTGAGGACGAGCTTCCAGAACACCGTGACCACGCCAGCCACCGTCAACAGGGGCGGCCAGAGGCGCGGCCACACGCGCCGGACCCGTTGAGAGGCTTCCGCCGCGAACTCGGAAGTGCGGGTAGTGAATTCCAAGTACACCAGCTTAGCGCATCGTTCTCGTCCGGGAGACGATTCCCGGTCTCGGGGCGATTCCTCGAACCGGCCGGCGAGTTCGGCATGCACTCACGCTCATCCGCGGCGAAGCTACGGCAGTTGCCCCGCGCCACGCGCTCCGCCTACAGTAGGGAAGGCGGTTATGACCGAATCCGGTATCCTGAATGCCATCCTGTACACGGCGCTCGGCGTGGCGGCTTTCGTGGCGGCTTTCGCCATCGTCGTCAAGCTGGCGCCCTTCCAGTTGTGGAAGGAAGTTGTCCAGGAGCACAATATCGCCGCCGCGATTCTGGCCGGTGCGGTGGCGCTGGGCCTGTGCTGGATCATCGCCGCGACCATGCATTAAAGCGGCGCAAACGCTCCTGGCCAGCGCCGGTTGTCGGCTGACATTGGCGTGGGAGTGCTGCTGGCGGGACCGGCCGCGCTTCTGGCAGTGTGCCGCGGGAGACTCAGCGCGGCTCAAGTACCTTGAGCCTCGGCGGAGTTGATCTTGCTCAGCGTGGGCAGTCTGCTCGATTCGACGCTCTATGGGGAGCCGACGCTTCCGCGCGCGCCCACGAGAGGTTTCCTGGACTGTCCCGTGCCCCGCCTGACGCTGCTCTTCTTCGGCGCGGCCAAGGATGTTCCGGAAGCAGCAAAAATGGTCACCGCCGGGACAGCCGGTCTGAACGAGCATGCAAACGGCCAAAAGCCGCTCTGCCGTTAGTTACGACCCCTGACCAGGTGTAGCACTAACGCAATCACCGCGACGATGATCAGAAGGTGAATCAATCCACCGGCCACATGGAACGCGAAAAACCCCAGCAGCCACAAGACGAGCAAAATAACAAACAGCGCTAGGAACATGGAAACCTCCTCCGTACGTTCAGGGCTCCCGCCCGTCACGCGTGACGGTCATTTGGCGGCTTCAGCCGCCGCCTCGGGCGGAGACTGAAGCGAAAAGGCAACCGGGTCGAATCCGCATCAAGCTGCCACCGGCATAGGCCAGCAAGTTCATGGCCGTAGGCGGCTCTCGCTGGGGACGGAAGGCACTTTGATGGCCGTTCGGCAAGGAGGCTGGCGCGGGCCTTAAGTAAGGACTCCGGCGCGGCCGGTTGTGGCGTGCGGCGTGACAGAGGCAGGAATCTACCTGCGACGTGTGCAGAAACTGCATAGGGAAGTGCGGCACTTGCTGCTCTCGTGGCGCACGCACTCTTGCGTGCCGCGTCGGCACTCCTGCCGACGCAGGGGCTCGCGGGACGAAGACGCGTCGAGACCACTCTACTCTAGTCTCGACGCTAGCACGCACGAGTGCGCGCGCCATGAAGGCAACCGCGAACCTATTTGCCGCGCTGTGCCTTCGCTCCCGATCCCGAGCCCCGCCGCGGCTTCGGCACCTTGCCGATCCGAGGATCCCTGGCGGCGATGAGCTCGCAGGCGCGCAGCGCGGCCTCCTCGAAATCCGGCGCATCCACCGGAAGGACTTGCCAGCCCGTCACTTTCTTGCCGAATACTTGAACGGATCGCATGTTCGGGAACTCGCGGCGCAAGCTCTCATGATGCTCTTCGGTAGTGCAGAGCCACACCCCGTTATCCGCATCCGGTGCGGGCTTGTCGCGCAGGATGAGGACAATCTTATTCCCGACATAGACCGCGAGGCAGCCGAACATAGGGTTAGTCCGTGGCGACACCGCAGCCATCGCGTCGAGCACGAACTCATGCGGGAGGGCTCTGCGGGGCTTGATGGGGAAGGGGGCGTCTGGCGGGTTAGTGGGCGTTTTGCGGCGGGGCGG
>DASWZP010000103.1:0-8309 GCA_036404395.1 Bryobacteraceae bacterium
CCACGCGGGCCACGGCGCCACCACCAGCGCCAGAACGCTCACCAGCAGCGCCACGCGCAGGCTGAGCCACAACGGCGACCAATCGGCTGTCATGCGGGACCTTCAATTATAGCGGCCGGAAGCGGGCGCTGAAGTGGCGCAGAAACGGCGGTTCCTCGGCGATCTCCAGACCGCGTATGTCCCGCTTGCGGGCGTTGACCTCCAGCACCGCTTCCACCACGTAGTCGATATGGCTTTGCGTGTAGACCCGGCGCGGAATCGCGAGGCGCAGCAACTCATGCCGCGCCGCCGCGCCGAACATCACCGATCCGATTTCCACCGACCGTATCCCCGCGTGCCGGTACAGTTCCACCGCCAGCGCCTGTCCCGGAAACTGATGGGGCGGGATGTGCGGCAGCATGCGGGCGGCATCGATATAGATGGCGTGCCCGCCGGGAGGTTCGACGATCGGCACGCCGCGGTCGGCGATGTGGCGGCCCAGGTAGCCCGTGGAAGCGATCCGGTAGCGCAGGTAGTCGGGATGGAGGATTTCCTCCAGGCCCACCGCGATGGCATCCAGGTCGCGGCCGGCCAGCCCGCCATAAGTCGGGAAGCCTTCGGTGAGAATCAAGAGGTTGGTTTCCTGCTGCGCCAGCCGGCCGTCGTTGGTGCAGAGAAAGCCGCCGATGTTGGCGAATGCGTCCTTCTTGGCGGAAAAAGTGCACCCGTCGGCCAGTGAAAACATTTTCTGCGCGATCTGCTTCGGTGTCCAATCCCCATACCCGGCTTCGCGCTCGCGGATGAACCAGGCATTCTCCGCGAAACGGCAGGCATCCAGATACAGCGGGATGCCATGGCGCGACGAAACCCGCTTCACGGCTTCGATATTCGCCATCGAGACCGGCTGGCCGCCGCCGGAATTGTTGGTGATGGTGAGCATCACCAGCGGAATTTTCTCGGCGCCCTCGCGCGCAATCAGGGCTTCCAGCGCGGCTGCGTCCATGTTGCCCTTGAAATCCAGGCGCGCCTGGGTGTCGGCCGCCTCCGGGATGGGCAGGTCCACGGCGCGGGCGCCGGTGAATTCGATGTTGGCTCGGGTGGTGTCGAAGTGCGTGTTATTAGGAACGATGTGGCCGGGCTTGGTGAGCACGGTGAACAGGATGCGCTCCGCCGCGCGTCCCTGGTGCGTCGGAATGATGTGGCGAAAGCCGGTGAGCGCTTCCACCACTCGCCGCAGCCGGAAGAAGCTCTCGCTGCCCGCGTAGGATTCGTCGCCGCGCATCACCGCCGCCCACTGTTCGGTCGACATGGCCGAAGTGCCGGAATCGGTGAGCAGATCGATCAGGATGTGACGCGCGTCGATCAGGAAGAGATTGTAGCCGGCCGCTTCCAGATAACCTTCGCGCTCTTCCCGGCTGGTGTAAGTGAGCGGTTCCACGCTCTTGATGCGGAACGGTTCGATGATAGTGCGCACGCCAGTATTATTTCACCTGGCGCGGACTCACCGGCCGCGCCCGGCGTCCCGCCGCCACTTTTCTGCACGCTGTCAGTTACTGCTGGTCTGCTGCGGCAGGAAGGGAACCGCGATCTGCTGGCTCCACGACGCTCCGGTCGCATCCTGGCCGGTGAATACCATTGTCACCGTTGACGGCACGGTGATGTTCCCCGCCTTCAAATTCGCGGAAAGAGAGCCGTGCGCCGCGAGCGTGGTGCTGCCGAAGAACTGCGCGATCGAGCTTGCGAAGCTCACCCCGTCGAAAGTGAACCCGGTCACGGTAGTGGGAACCGCGGCGGTATCGCTCAGTCTGACGGTGAAAGAGAACGTAGCGCCATTGGCATCCGGCGCCTGCTGGTAGACCGGATTCGGCGTCACCGACACGGCCACTTGGGAGATCGCAGGATTGTCCACGGTGAGCGTGGCCGCTGCCGACGAGGGACCGAACGTGGGGCTGCCCCCGTAGTTGGCCTGTACCGTGTTGTTTGGCGCTATCAACTGGCCGCCGGAGACCGTGATGGACGCGGTGGCGGTTCCTCCGGAGCCCGCCAGCGTCGCGGTGCCCAGCATATTGCTCCCCAGCGTGAACGAAACCGGTCCGGTGGGCGACCTGGTACCGCTAGCGGCCTTCACGGCAGCGGTTAATACCGCGGACCCGTTCGCCACGACGACGGCCGGGTTCACGGTTAGCGTAGTGGTGGTGGGGATAACCTGAATACCGCCCCATACCGTGATCAGGTTGTACGCGTCCACCGAACCGAGGCCCGTGGCAAGGTCGTAACCCGGGCCGGCGGTGTACCCAAAGCTGCCGCCGCCACAGTTCGGCGTCTGGCACGGAGCGACGGTGACTCCCGTGCCCGCACCGGCCGTATTCCCAGACTGGGCGTTGACACAGTTCGCCGAATTCGCCTGGCACGGAACGATGTTGTTTCCTGTGGTCACGTCGTGAAAAACTCCGGACTTGCCGGACGCCGCCATGCTGTACAGCTTCGGGTTGATGTTACCCAAGCCGGGTTTTGCCTGCACCCCGTTCTGCACCAGGTACTGATTGAGAACGGCTATCATTCCGGCGAAAGCAGGCGCGGAGGCCGACGTGCCGCCGATGCCACCTACCTCGCCTCCCGTAACGATGAGGTAGGGGTCATGGAGGGCCGACGCGGTCAGGGAGACGTCGGGCACGTCGCGCGCGCCATCGTTGGGAACCCCAGGGCCGGTTTGCCACGCGGGCTTCTTGTAAACCGCACTCAGTCCGCCGCCGCCGGACTCGATGGGCCCCTCCTGCGCCACGGCCGCCACCGTATCGTTCCACGCCGTCTCGGGTATGTACGAAAGCGCCGAGCCACCGTAGAGCCCGTTGGTGCCGCTCCAGTAGTTGCCGCTTCCTTCGTTGAATTCCGTCCCGCCCACCGCGGTAACCTCGGGAACGCTCGAGGGGAGGATCACATTCAGACCCTGGGTAGCGATTGGGACCTGATAGTCGCAGCCCGCCGCTCCCGAATCGCCCGACGAAGCCAGCCAGGTAATTCCCAGTGCATTGCCTTTCTGCGCTTCCACCTCATAGTAGTAAAGGCCCAACCGCTCGATTCCCACCAGGTATTCGCAGAGGCCAAAGCTCTCGCTGATCACCGGCGCCAGGTTGTTGTCAATCGCATAGTAAGCCGAGTAGTCCGCGTCGTCGCTGAAAACGAAGATCAGCGTCGCGGACCGAGCCATCGCGCCGGACCATTCCAGGTCCAGATCCGCCTCAACTTCGTTGTCGCTGTCGAAGCCCGGGTACGTGCCAGTGGCAATCAACTGTATGTTGGTCGGTGAAAGGCCCCAACTGCTGCGGAACGTCGCGATGTCGCTGGGGTGGATGTCGCTCTGTCCGACGATCACGATGCTCTGACCCACGCCCGTATATCCGTATTCATACAGCGGGGCGAGATCGTAAATTGTCGCAAGGTCGTCCGGCAGCAGGTAGTGGGTTCCGTCAGACGCCGTGAAGTTCGGCAGGGCCTGGTGCCGCGGTGCCCTTGGGTGAAAGTCGTGCAGCCCCAGGAGCCCCGCCACGATGGGCTCGATGGCTGCCGGCAAGGACACTTCCGTCGCGTTCGCGAAATGAGTCTTGCCGCCCACCTGGTAGCGGTGGATTTCGGTATGCAGGGCCGCCTGCACCTGGCTGGCCGTGCCGCTGAAACTGATGAAGTCGCGGCCGCGCGCCGTATACTGCACGGCGAAGCCTTGCGAACGCAGCCAGGCGGTGACCTTTTCGAGATCCGCCGCACTCGTCCCGAACCGCTCGGCGTAAGCCTCCGGCGTCAACCAGTTATGGTAGTTCGGCGACGCGGGATCCTGCTGCTCCGTCAGCAATTGCTCGAGCGCGGCTTGCTGGGCGGCCGATGGCCGCAACATCAGCGTGATGTTGCCGAGCCGGAAATCCGGTTCCACCGCCCCCCGATCGAACTCCGGCCGCGCCTGAGGAGAAACGCTGCCTCTGACGACCACCGACCGGCGGGCATCGATTGCGGTAGTGATGCGGTCCTGCTGGGCCGGCAATACCGAGGCAAACAAAGAGAGGAAGAGTACGGAGCGGACACTACGGCACAATAGCATGACTCGTTGTACCGCTCAGGGCAAGGTGGTGTCCATTACCAAAAGGTTCACACGCGGATATACCCGGAAGGTAAGAGGGAGCGCGCTGTCCGGAGCGAAGAAAGAGGATATAAGAGCTGTGGGGGCAATGAGTTAGGGGAATTCTGGGAGAGCGGTGATTGAACGGTGGGTGGTAAGGTGAGCGTGGCACGAATTGAAGGCTACAGGTGGCATGCCGGGCAAGCTAAAGCATGCCCTACCAACGCCTGCCTGTGGTACGCTGAATTTCTCTATGCGGAATGTTGTCATCATCGGCTCGGGGTGTGCGGGGAATACAGCGGCTATTTATGCGGCGCGCGCCAGTTTGAAACCAATCGTGGTGAGCGGGCACGAAGCGGGCGGGCAGCTCTCGATGACCACGTTGGTGGAGAATTTTCCGGGTTTTCCGGAGGGCGTCAACGGTCCGGAGCTGGTCGAAAACATGAAGCGGCAGGCGGAGAACTTCGGCGCGGAGTATGTCCACGGCGCGGTCCTCGATACGGATTTCTCGGCGCGTCCGTTCCGCCTCAACATCGAAGGCGAGTGGACGGAAACGCGGACCGTGATCATCGCCTCGGGCGCCTCGGCGCGGTGGCTGGGCCTGGAATCGGAGCACAAGCTGATTGGGCACGGCGTCAGCTCCTGCGCCACCTGCGACGGCTTTTTTTACCGCGGCAAGAAAATCATGGTGGTGGGCGGCGGCGATTCGGCGATGGAGGAGGCCAACTTCCTCACGCGGTTCGGCAGCGAAGTCGCGCTGGTGCACCGGCGCGGCGAATTCCGCGCGTCCAAGATCATGCTGGATCGCGCGCAGCACAATCCCAAGATCAAATTCCTTCTCAATACGGTGGTAGAGGAAGTGCACGACGCGTCGAAACACATGGTCACCGGCGTGCGCCTGCGCAACGTCAAAAACGGCGAGGTGTGGGAGCAGGACGTGGATGGCTTTTTCGTCGCCATAGGGCACATCCCCAACACCAAAATCTTCAAGGGGCAAATCGAAACCGACGCCGAGGGGTACATCCTCTCGCACGGCGGCGCGCGCACCAATATTCCGGGCGTTTTCCACGCCGGCGACGTGCAGGACCGAAGTTACCGGCAGGCCATCACGGCTTCCGGGGCAGGATGCATGGCGGCGATCGAAGTCGAGCGATTTCTGGAAGCGGAAGGACTCTGAAGATGATCGAGCGCATACACCCCGCGGGCGCACCCGCGCCGCGTGGCCCCTATTCGCCGGCGGTGCGCGCCGGCGACACCATCTACGTTTCGGGCCAGGTCCCCATCGACCCGATCACCGGGCAGATCGTGACGGGCGATGTGCAGGTGGAGACGCGACAGGTGCTGACCAACATCCGCAACATTCTGGCGGGCTGCGGAGCGTCGCTGGCGGACGTGGTGCGGTGCTCCGTTTACCTCACCGACGCGGCCGATTTCAAGCCCATGAACGAGGTGTACGCGGAATTCTTCGGCGAGGCGAAGCCGGCGCGCACCACCGTGGTGGTCGCCGCTTTGCCGCTGCCGGGCGCCAAGGTGGAGATTGACGCGATCGCTTATCAGCCGAGCGCAGCACGGCGAGGCTGATCTGTGCAGAGCGTTGGCAAGCTTAAAGAGGCTGCTGAAAAAGTCCGAAAAAACATTTTTTAGGCCACGGATGAACACGGATAAACCAGTTCTTTTCAATCTGTGTTCATCTGTGGCCCATCATGCTTTTGGCGTTATTCAGCAAGCTCATAAAGCAGGCCCCACCACTTTACCGCAGGAGAAACTCCGTCACCTTGGGCGCGATCAAATCCAGGACGTTCAGCATTTCGTGGCCCGAATCGACGATCTCCAGCACGGCGTTGGGGTGGGCCGCCACAAAGCGGCGCGACAGCTCCGCCGGAACCACATCGTCTTGCGCGCCGTGAAAGACCAAAGCCGGCTGTTGGAAATCCGGGTAGTCCTCATATTGCGCGCCGTCTTCCAACAGCGCATAGGAGATAGCGTGGTGGCGGCCTTCGGCGTAGTGGAACACCTCCATCCAGCCGGTGCGGCGCCAGCTTTCCACGGCTTCGTGTCCCAGGCGTTCCGGCCAGCGGCGGGCAAAACCGAAAGCCGGAGCCAGCAGCACCAGCCGCGTCACTTCGGCGTGGCGCGCGGCATAAAGCGCAGCCACGTAGCCTCCCATGCTGGATCCCATCAAGGCCACCGGTTCGCCGGCCGCCGCCTCATCGACCGCTTGCAATTGGCCGGTGATGGTGAGGTGGTCGAAATCGCCGCGCGCCAGATCGAGCGCCGCCACACGCGCTCCGGCGGCTTCCAAGCGCCGCGAAAAAAAGCGGGCCTTGTGCGATCCCGGACCGGAGGCGAACCCGTGCAGGTACAGTATGCGCGTCATGGCTTCGACGGTGCGGGTGGCGGCTCCGGCGCTTCGGTGAATTTGATGTCCGCCTCGGCGCTGAACATTTTGAAGGGCGCATACCGGTAGAGGTTTTCCGTCATCAACTGCTTGTCCACCGAATGGCGATGCACCACCGAAGCCGGCGTCAAAAAGCCGTGGGGCGACATCACGTAATCCACGCTGGCCTGGTCGCGCACGCTGCGGCCGCCGTCCTCGACCTCCGCCCAGGCTTCCACTCGCAGCGGCAATCCATCGGACTTGCGCATCCAGAGCCGGCCTTGGAGCGATTGGCGCACCGCCCGCCGTCCATGGAATTCCAACTCGCCGCCGGCCGCCGAGAGTTGCTTCCATCCAAGCACGACGGCCGCATAAGTTCCCAGGCGCGCGTTCTCGGAGGGGCCGAATTGCAGGTTCTCCCAACCGCGCCGCGTGAATTCGAGCAAAATGAGACCGTAGTCGGTGGCGATATCCACCAGGCCGTGTTGGGCGAACTGCTCCAGCATCCGCTTGCGGATACGATCGCTCGGCGACTGCATGCCGAGCGACAAGGCGCGCCGCGCGCTCTCCTCGGACTGCACCGGCTGTCCATCCACCTCGATCACCTGGCGAAACTCATGCAGGTCCCCGGGATCGGTTTCCTTGAACGTGCCGACGCTGTATTCGGAGACGATTTGCCGCACCGTGGAGCGCACCGCGGGCGCAGTGGCGGCGGCTCCAGCGCGCGGCCGGAAGCGCGCCGGAGGGCGGAGGCTGCGCTGTTCCAGCGTTTCGAGCGTCAGCGTCCTGGGGATGTTGTGCGCCATCGCATCGGCCTCTTCCGCCACCCGCGCCAGCAGGGGAGCGGCGGCTTCCAGACCCGCTTTTGCGGGAGCGGCGGCCGAGGGAGAGACTTGGCCGGCGAGCGCCAGCGGCGCCAGGAATGCCACGAAAGCCAGCCGCATGGCTCTCATTGTAACAAGCGAGGGGGCCGGATGCCGATTTATAAGTAGCCTGTTTTCAGATGATTACGCAATAGTTGTCATTTTTTTGAAAATATGTTGCACATGGTCTTGAAACTCTGATATTCTAACAAAGCCGCCCAATTTGAGGTCTTCCGGTTAGCGGACGGTGTTTGCAACCGCTGGGCGAAGAGTGGTACAAAGAGAGAGACCTCTGTAAGGAATGGTAACAAAGCTTTCCCGGGCCACCGGGGAAGTGGAATACGGCCTTCCTGTTTGGATCTTTTTGAAATTCCGATTTCTTCGGTGGTGTCCATCTTTGTGGGCGCTGCCGATATCAAGTTTCGAGGCCTGCAGTCAGCTCCGGTATTATCGATGCCGGGCGCCGGCTGCGCAGATCTTTGACAATCTGGTTGGATGCAGTAAGGAAAACTCGTCAGAGAACTCTGAGTAAATAGCGGAGCGAATTAGGTCGGGCTAGTCCCGGCCATTCTCATTAATTTCAATGAGAGTTTGATCCCGGCTCAGAATCAACGCTGGCGGCGCGCCTAACACATGCAAGTCGAACGAGAAAGCTGGAGCAATCCAGTGAGTAAAGTGGCGTACGGGTGAGTAACACGTGGATGATCTACCTCTTAGTGTGGAATAACCATGGGAAACCGTGGCTAATACCGCATAAGTCCGTGAGGAGAAAGCAGCAATGCGCTGAGAGAGGAGTCCGCGGCCGATTAGCTAGTTGGCAGGGTAAAAGCCTACCAAGGCAAAGATCGGTAGCCGGCCTGAGAGGGCACACGGCCACACTGGCACTGAAACACGGGCCAGACTCCTACGGGAGGCAGCAGTGGGGAATCTTGCACAATGGGGGAAACCCTGATGCAGCGACGCCGCGTGAGCGATGAAGCCC
>DASWZP010000104.1:0-6154 GCA_036404395.1 Bryobacteraceae bacterium
GCGGTCTCTTCGGCGAGGCTGTCATACTTGCCGGCGAGCGAAAGGTCGGAGGCCACGATCCACTCACCAGGTATCGGTACGCTCACGTCCTCCAGCGGCTCACCTCCCTTCGCCACCATGTAATAGCGAAAACCCCACTCACCGTTGACCAAGAACGGGCGTCCCGGCGGAGGCGCGACATTGGCGTAGACGCGCGCGAATTCGTACGCGGCGAAGGAAATGTCGAGACCGAGCAGCATGTTCACCATCAGCGCCAGCCACACGATGCGCGGCCGGTCGCGGAATTGGATCACGAAGAGCAGTACCATCGGCGCGGCCAACGGCAGCAGGTAACGCGCGGCGCCGGCGAAGAAGGCTACGCACGCGAAAGCGAAATAGAGCAGGCACCACGCGGCCAGCACCGGCTGGCGGCGCGATTCCCACAACCACAGGAGCGCGTTGACGCCGAGCGCCACGAAGATCACCAGCAGGGCGCGCTCCCACCACGGATAATCCGTCACCAGGAAACCTGCCAGCAGACCGGGCGCGAGGCCCCACAAGCGGCGCCATGCCAGCGGAACCAGCGTGACCAAAACGCCGAGGTGCCCGAGCAACGCCAGCGCGCTCGCGGCTTTCACGCCGATGCGCGACAGGTTGGGATTGCTGGCGTATCCGGCCAGCACAACGAACGGGACGCGCCCGGTGAGCGCCCATTCGAGCGCTTGCCATCCGCCCAGCACGAGATAGGGCGCAGCCAGCGCGCACCATGCTGCACGCGGCGGGATCCGAATCCGCCCGTAGGGGCCGGGCCCGCCCGGCCCGCTTGCCGTCGCCGCGCTCCGGCGCTCAATGAAACAAGAAAGCAACAGTATCGGCGGCAGCGCCAGCGCCTGCAATTCCGTCAAACCGGCCAGCGCCAGCGCAATTCCGGCGAGCCAGAACCACCGCCCGAAAAACGCCGCTGCGCCGATCAGTAACAACGCCAGCGCAGGCGCCTCGGGTCCGGCCAGCGTGTTGGTATTGACCTGCACGATGGGAGACGCCGCGATCAACAGCGCTCCCCACAGCGGACGCGAAGTGAAGCGCGCGGCGAGCGCATACGCCGCGAAGCTGATTCCCAGCGTAAAGAGCAGGTAGAAGCAATGGAAAAAGAAAACCGAGAAATGGCCGCGCAGCAGCCAGGCGCCGGCCAGAATGTAAGCGTTCAAGGGCGGATGCGGATGGCCCGCCGCGTCCACCATGTGCCCCTGGAAAACGAACTGGAAGTTGAGCGGCTCGAGCGGCTGCTTCAGAACATGGGCCGCGAAATCCAGGTAATTGACTTCATCGCCTTGCACCGGCTGCCGCAGAAAAGGCGCGTGCAGCGCCAGCGTGAAAACGGCCAGCAGAAGCAGGTCGCGCGCCAGGCGCCGGCGAGAGGGGTCGTCGAAAAAAATCTTTAGCCACTGATGAACACTGATGAACACCGATAAGAAACCCGAAGGAACTAGTTTCTTGTTTTTATCCGTGTTCATCTGTGTTCATCTGTGGCTATCGTTCTTACGCCGGCTTCCATCGGAGCACCGGCTTGCGCGCGGCGGCGACCTCATCCACACGGCTGGTGCGCGTCGAATGCGGCGCCTGCTTCACCAGCTCCGGATCGGTCTCCACTTCCTTGGCGATCGAGATCATGGCGTCGATGAATTGATCCAGCTCCAGCTTGCCTTCGGTTTCGGTGGGTTCGATCATCAGCGCGCCGTGCACGATGAGAGGGAAGCTGACGGTATAGGGATGGAAGCCGTAGTCGATCAGGCGCTTGGCCAGATCGCCCGTGCGGACGCCGAGCTTGACCTGGCGCTCGTCGCTGAAAACCACTTCGTGCATATTGGGCGCGGGGTACGGCAGGTCGAAGTAAGGTTCGAGCTGCTTGCGGATGTAGACCGCGTTCAACACCGCATCCACCGTGGCGTTGCGCAAGCCGGGGCCGCCATGCGCCAGAATGTACGCCAGCGCGCGCACCAGCACGCCGAAGTTGCCGTAAAAAGCGCGCACGCGGCCGATCGAGTGCTTGCGCTTGAAATCCCACGCCCACTTGCCGCGCACGCGCTTCAGGCGCGGCGCAGGCAGAAAAGGCTCCAGCGCTTTCTTCACGGCCACCGGACCGGCGCCGGGGCCTCCGCCGCCGTGCGGCGTCGAAAACGTTTTGTGAAGGTTGAGGTGCATCACGTCGACGCCGAAATCGCCCGGCCGCGCAATGCCGACCAGCGCGTTCATATTGGCGCCATCCATGTAGAGCAGGGCGCCCTTCGCGTGCAGAATTTCCGCCGCCTCGACGATGTTCTCTTCGAAGACGCCGAGCGTGTTGGGATTGGTCACCATCAGCGCAGCCACGTCCGGGTCAACCGAGCGCGCGAGCGCCCCGAGATCCAGCACGCCGGTGTCGGTCGATTTCACATTTTCCACTACATAGCCGGCAATCGCCGCGGTAGCGGGATTGGTGCCGTGCGCGGAATCGGGAATCAGGATCTTGCGGCGCGGGTTGCCGCGCTGTTCGAGCAGCGCGCGAACCAGCAGGATGCCGGTCAGCTCGCCCTGCGCGCCGGCGGATGGTTGCAGCGTCACCGCGTCCATCCCGGTGATTTCGGCGAGCGCGGCTTCGAGGCGCGCCATCACTTCCATGGCGCCCTGCGCCAGCGCTTCGGGCTGATAAGGATGCGCCCACGCCAGGCCTTCGATGCGCGCCACCAGCTCATTGATGCGCGGGTTGTATTTCATGGTGCAGGAGCCCAGCGGATACATGCCGTAATCGATGGCGTAATTCCAGGTGGAAAGGCGCGTGAAGTGGCGGATGGCTTCCACCTCGCTCACTTCGGGGAAGCCGGGAATTTCGGCGCGCACGTTGCCGGCGCCCAGCGCAACGGAGGCGTCCACGGCTGGCACGTCCAACTCGGGAAGCTGCCAGGCGCGCTTGCCGGGCGAGCTGCGCTCGAACAGCAAGGCTTCGTTTTGCGACGGGTGACTGCGGACTTTCCGGATCACGCCAGCACCTCCTCGGCGGCCGGCGCGCGCAGCGCCTCGCTCAGCTCGTCCATGTCCGCGCGGCGCGTCATTTCGGTGGCGCAGACCAGCATCGAATCGGCCAACTCCGGATAGAAGCGGCCCAGCGGCAGGCCGCCGATAATCTTCGTCTTGAGCAGGGCCTTGTTGACCGCCTCCGGATTCCCGCACTTGACGACGAATTCATTGAAGAATTTCCCGGTGAAGGCGGCACTGACCTTCCCGGCCAGGTAGTGCGCCTTGGCGGTGTTTTGCAACGCCAGCTCGCGCAGGCCCGCTTTGCCGTAAACGGTCATGAAGACGGTGGCCATCAGGGCAATCAGCGCCTGGTTGGTGCAGATGTTCGACGTCGCTTTCTCGCGGCGGATGTGCTGCTCGCGCGTGGAAAGTGTCAAGCAGAAGGCGCGGTTGCCGTGTGTATCCACGGTCTGACCCACCAGCCTGCCCGGCATCTGCCGAACGAACTTTTCCCGCGTGGCGATGATGCCGGCGTATGGACCGCCGTAGCTCGGCGAGATGGCGAAGGATTGCAGCTCGCCAGCGACGATATCGGCATCGGCCGGCGGTTCCAGAATCCCCAGCGACACGGCTTCCGTGAACACCACCACCAGCAGCGCGCCGCGGCGGTGAGCGATCTCCGCGGCCGCTTTCACATCGTCGATCACGCCGAAAAAGTTGGGCGATTGGACGATCACCGCGGCGGTCTCGCTGTCGATCCTGCGCTCCAGATCTTCGAGGTCGATGGCGCCAGAATCCTTCGCGTAGCCGAATTCTTCCACCGGCATCCCCTGGTGCAGCGCATAAGTGCGGAGCACTTCGCGATACTCCGGGTGCACGCTTCGCGCGGCCAGTGCGCGGTGCCGGCCGGTGATGCGCGCCGCCATCATGGCCGCTTCCGGCACCGCGGTCGAGCCATCGTACATGGAAGCGTTGGCCACGTCCATGCCGGTGAGCTGGCAGATCATGGTCTGAAATTCAAAGATGGTGGTGAGCGTGCCCTGCGAGATCTCGGCCTGGTAGGGCGTGTACGAAGTCAGGAACTCGCCGCGCGAAACCACCGTATCCACCAGCACGGGGCGGTAATGGCGGTACACGCCGGCGCCGAGGAACGATGCGTATCCGTTCGCGTTTTCGGCGGCCCGCGCGCGGAAATAATCGACGATTTCGTATTCGGAGATCCCCGGCGCCAGATCCAGCGGCCGGCGCAACCGCACCGCCTCCGGCAAATGGGCAAACAGGTCTTCGGCCGACTCGACGCCGCAGGCATCCAGCATCTGGCGGCGTTCGGAATCCGATTTAGGCAGGTAGCGCAACTATTTTTCGGCTCCTATGTAAGCTTGATAATCGGCGGCCGACATGAGATCCGGCAATTCGCCGGGCGCGCTTAGCTTGATCTTCACCAGCCAGGCCGCGCCGTGCGGATCCTCGTTGAGCTTTTCGGGCGCGTCGGCCAGCGCCGGGTTGATCTCGGCCACTTCGCCCGAGACGGGCGAGTAAATGTCGGAAACCGCCTTGACGGATTCCACCGAACCCATCGACCGGCCCTGCTCCACGCGCGTGCCGGGCTTGGGCAGGTCCACATAAACGATATCGCCGAGCTCCTGCTGGGCGTGATCGGTGATCCCGATGGTGCCGATGCCGCCTTCCATCAGGACCCATTCGTGTTCCTTCGTATACCGGAAATTCTCTGGATACATGGTCATTTCGCTCGCTTGTAAAAAGGGGTTTCGACGGTCATCGCGTCGGCGGGCTGGCCGCGCACGATGACTTGGATGGCTAGCCCGGGCCGCGCCAATTCCGCGGGCAGGTAGCAGAGGCCGATGTTCTTGTTCAATGCCGGCGCGGGCGAGCCGCTGGTGACCCACCCCGCGGCAACGCCATTCACTTGCACTTCATAGCCATCGCGCGCAATCGGCCGGCCGGTCATTTCAAATCCGGTGAGCTTGCGCCGCACGCCGGCTTCTTTCTGGCGCAGCAATGCCTCGCGGCCCACGAATTCGCCTTTGTCGAACTTTACAATCCAGGCGAGGTCCGCTTCGAGTGGCGAAATGGAGGCGTCGATCTCGTGCCCGTAAAGCACCATCTTGGCTTCCAGGCGCAGCGTGTTGCGCGCGCCCAGGCCGCAGGGTTTGATGCCGAACTCCGCGCCCGCTTCCAACACCCGCGTCCAGATGCGTTCCGATTCGGCGGGCGGAAAGTAGATTTCGAAACCGTCTTCGCCGGTGTAGCCGGTGTGTGCGATGCGGGCAGGCACGCCCGCCACTTCGCCATCGGTGAACCAGTAATACTTGATCGCGCTCAAATCGACCGACGTCAGTTTTTGCAGCGTGGCGCGGGCTTGCGGGCCCTGGATGGCGAGCTGGCTGTAATGGTCGCTCGTCAGTTCGACCGTGGCGTCAAAGCGGTTGTGCGCGCAGATGTGCTCGAAATCCTTCTCCTGGTTGGCGGCATTCACGCACAGGAAGAAATCGTCGTCAGCCACTTTGTGTACCAGGATATCGTCGACGAATCCGCCGTGCTCATAGAGCAGCCCGGTATAGTGCGCCTGGCCGATCTTCAGCTTGGGAACGGCATTGGTGGTGACGAAGTCGATCAGTTGCGCGGCTTGCGGCCCACGGATCTCGATCTTGCCCATGTGCCCGATATCGAACACTCCCACCGATTGGCGCACCGCCATGTGCTCCGAGAGAATCCCGGAGTACTGAACGGGCATCTCCCACCCGCCGAATTCGACCATTTTGGCGCCCAGCGCCCGATGGACGGAGTTCAGCGCCGTGCGGCGCAACGGCGAAGCCTGAGACATGCAAATTCAGGCTAACAGCGGGAGGTAGGGCTGTCAATCGAGGGGAGCTGGCTGGGGCGTTGCGGGCATCTGCGAGTTGGGTTGGCCACCGAGGGGCATCGGCCGATCAGCCCTTTCGGGAGATGACTTCAACGGCATTGCCGAGGGCCTTCTCAATAGCCAGCAGGTCCAAGCAACTGTTGGCAGGTCGGGGACCTGGAAGCTGTGAAACAATCAAACATTTCTCTTGAATTCTGTTTCAAGGTCCGTAAACTGGATTCGTGATCAACGACGCCTCCCCTCGCTACGAACCGATCGACCGCCGGCAGGTGGTTCTGGAGCCGCTGGATGTCGAGC
>DASWZP010000105.1:0-2452 GCA_036404395.1 Bryobacteraceae bacterium
CGCTGCGCTATGCCCGACGACGGCCCGCCGATTCCTGAAGCCGGCAGCCTGCGGCGCGGCCGGTTCACCTATTTCCCGGTGGCGCCCGGACGCCTCGAGTTTGCGATCGAGGTGCGCCGGGCCATTCTCCGCGAACGCCCGCAAGTGGTCGCGCTCGAGCTCCCGGTCAGCCTGCAACAGGATTGGATCCGCGCCGTCGAACGCCTGCCGGAGATGTCGCTGATCTTCTATCCGGAGGACGATGAGGCGACTTACGTGCTCGTCGAGCCGGCCGATCCCTTCACCGAAGCCATCCGCACCGGCCTCGAAATCGGCGCCGAGATCGTCTTCGCCGATCCCGAAGCCGGCGAGCGCCCGCACCTGCCCAACGCTTATCCCGATCCTTACGCCATTCGCGCCATCGGCCTGGAGCGCTACGTCGAAGCTTATCGCGTGTATCCGCAGCCGCGCTCGGACGAGATCGCGCGCCATGCCGCCGGTATCGCCTGGAAGCTGCAGGGAACTGACCCTTCGGCCAGCGTTCTGGTGGTGATTTCGCTGAATCTGCTCGACCCGCTGCTCGACGCCATGGAGGAACCGCAGGCGCAGCCCCTTTCGCGCACACGCCGCGAGGACATCGAGCTTCTCAACCCGCACCCGGAGTCGCTGGCCGAAATTGCCGTCGAGTATCCTCTGCTTCAGTGGCGCTACGAGAATTACCGCGCCGCCATGGCGGACCACAACCTGATCGACCGGCGCCACGCCCAACTGGCCGTGCTGCTCGCCGGCGAAAAAGAGTACGAGGCCTCCACCGGCGAACGCATGGCCCACTGGCAGCGCCGTCTGCTGGCCCGCTACACACGCAACCTGGCGCTGGCCGCGAGCGAATTGTGCGCCGGCATATTCGATATGGCCGTGGCCGCGCGGGGCGTGGCCGACGACAACTACGCCTGGGACGTTTGGGAAGCCGCCAACAAGTATCCGCCGCAGAAGCTGGAAGCGCCGCCGCTGCTCACCGTCCGCATCTCTGGTGACCAGATGTGGCGCGACACCCGCCGCATACGCCTCCGCCGCCGCCTTCCCAGCACCAAGCGCCGCTTGCGCCCGTTTGGACTGCGCCCGCGCAAGAAGGAGAAATTCCCCGGCGAGTGGGCCAGCCAGGTCAACGGCACCGGCATCTGCTCCTATCCGCCCGAAGACCTGGTGGTTGAAGACTACGGCCGCTTCCTCAAGAAGAAGGGCAAGAACCTGCTCTCGGAAGACCGCGTCCGCGTCGAGCCGTTCACCACTTCGATCCTCGATGGCATCGACATGCGCGAGACCATTCGCAAATGGTACGAACACCGCATCTACGTGCGCCAGTTCCAGAAGATGCGCGGCGAGGTCGGGTCTGTGGTGGTCATCTTCGACGAAGACCGCGACAATCGCTATCCCTTCATGACCACCTGGACCGGTGAGACCCAGAACGAATCGGACATGGCGTTCTACTCTACTTTCCCCTTCGACAACCTGGTCGGCCCCGGCATCGGCCGCGCCGAATACGGTGGCTTTCTGATGAGCCTGCCGCCGCACCGTATGTACGACGTCTGGCGCGACGCCGATTACGAAGACGCCGAGAGCAAATCCGAACGCCTGTTACTGGCCGCGCTCGATTACTCCATCCACCACTATGTCGTCTACGTAGCCGCCAAACCGCCGCGCACCATATTCAAAACCATCGCCAACCGCGTCGCTCGCACCATCGTCTACATCCCCATTGGCCAGCTTTCGCCAGTCTCACTGAAGAAAATCCGCGTAGTCCACGTCTTAGATGGCCACGAAAAGCGCGAAATCGCCAAGGAATACCTCTGGTGACGTGGGGCAGGTCCCCGACCTGCCAAATGCCGGCCCGCTGGTTCAATCCTGTGGTACAGTCGCTTTCGCCTGCCAACCGGGCGCAGCCGGTTTGCTCTTGGTAACGCCGGCGATCTTGTCGCCGGTTCTCTTTCTTCGTCTCCATTCTTATCCACCGCAGACGCCGCAAAACACAAAACACCGGCGGCAAAGACCGCCGGCGTTACCGCGCAGTCACAGCCCATCTCCCCCACTAATCCAATGACTTAGCCCTCAATACCCTTGACATACCCGTTATCCTTGAATTGGGACTGTGGCGCCAGGCTCCGCTGCTAGTCCTTCTCTTTGGCCAGAGACCGTTGCACTCAGGTGTTGCTGAACTTCCGGCGCCCGTTAAAGGCATGCGGGGTCCCCCTTGGGCTGGACTCTCGACGGAAGACTTTGGATCTCGGGATTCATAACCGCCGGCGGTATACGGATAGCAGTTATCGCCGCCCGCCGGATAACAGAGAGTAAGGAACGAATCGGCAAGGATGTGCCCGCCATCCAGCGGGCCTAAATCATCGAAGTTTCTACTCAAATCATCGGGTGGCCGATACGCACGGCGCTAAGTCCGCGAAGCCCGGCCACCCGCAACGCA
>DASWZP010000106.1:0-31456 GCA_036404395.1 Bryobacteraceae bacterium
GCGCGACCGCTATAAGGTCTTCATCATCGACGAAGCGCACCAGATCACCAGCGAAGCCTTCAACGCGCTGCTCAAAACCATCGAAGAGCCGCCCGAGTGGGTGGTCTTCGTGCTCTGCACCACCGAGGCGCACAAGATTCCGGCCACCATCGCGTCGCGCTGCCAGCACTTCAGCTTTCGCTCGGTGGATTTCGAGGATCTCATCGCGCGCATGGCCTGGATCTGCGGGCAGGAAGGGATAGTGGCCGATCCCGAAGCGCTGGCCGTGCTGGCGCAGGCAGGCGAAGGCAGCGTGCGCGATTCGCTTTCGGCGCTGGACCAGGCCATCGCCTGCTGTGGCCAGAAGCTCGATGCCGCTCAAGTGCGCGCACTGTTGGGCGCGTTCTCGCTCGAATCGCTGGGCGAGGTCACCGCCGCGCTGGCCGAGAGCGACGCGCGCCGGATGCTCGAAATGGTCGACGAACTCGAGCGCAATGGCCACAACCTGCAGCACTTCAGCCGCGAGCTGGCGCGCTACTTCCGCAACCTTCTGGTGGCGCGCATCGCCGGCTCCGATACGCGGCTGATCGCCGCCAGCGCGGCCGAGCGCGAACGGCTCGCCCAGATTGCAGCGCGTTTTTCCGAAGAGGACCTGACGCGGTACCTGCACCTGACGCTCGAATTGTTTCGCGATTTGCAGTTCTCGCTGCAACCGCGTTTCCATTTGGAAATCGGCCTGGTGCGATTGGTGCACGCGGGCCGCCTGCTGCCCATCGAACAGGCGCTGGCCGAGCTGGGCGGAGGCGAATCGCGTCCCGCTCCGGCCGCCGCGCGTACCAGCTCACCGGCGCGCGTCCCCGCTGTGCCACTGCGCACCGGTCCATCGCCATTCGAAGCCGATCGCGCCAAGAAATCCGGCCAGCCCGAGCCGCAGAACTCCGGCGCCAACGCCCTGGCTCCGGCGCCGCTCGTCCAAGGCGACCCCCGCGAGCGCCTCCACGCCTGGCTCACCGAGCGCGGCCTGACGCACCTGGCCGACGCCGTGGAGAACGCGCGCATTGTCATCAGCGGGGGCGACCTCCAAATCCATGCACCCAAGTCTTATCACCTGTATTTGAAGGACCGCAGCCTCGCCGAAGCCTTGCGCGAAGTTTTCGCGCGCCCGCTCAATTTGAAGCTGGTTGCCGACGATTCGCCGGAAACGGCGCCCCAGGAAGCAGCCCCGGCTGCCGCAGGGAAAGCCGAACCGGCCGATGAGGCCGCCGGCCGCGCGCTGGCCAATCCGGAGGTGCAGCGCTTCCGCGAGGTCTTTGGCGGCGAAGTCCGCCGCGTTCGCAATTTGAAGGAGCAGCCCAAGTGAAATTACCCGGCAACATGCAGCAAATGATGCAGCAGGCGCAGAAAATGCAGGAGCGCCTGCAACAGGAAATCGCGCAGATCAAAGTGGAGGCCACCGCCGGCGGCGGCATGGTTTCGGTGACCATGGACGGGCAGAAGAATCTGCTCAGCGTCAAGATCGATCCCGAGGTCGCCGGCGACGTGGAAATGCTCCAGGACATGGTGCTGGCCGCGCACAGCGAGGCCTTTAAGAAGGTCGAGGACGAAACCAAGCAGAAAATGAGCGGCATGCTCGGCGGCCTCGGCCTGCCTCCCGGTATGTTCTGACGATGCCCGATTTCGCCGAACCGCTGGCCCGTCTCATCGCCGAATTCAAGCGCCTGCCCGGCATCGGGCAAAAGTCCGCGCAGCGGCTGGCTTTCCACGTTCTGCGCGCCGGCCGCGAAGACGCCGAGCATCTCGCGCAGGCCCTCCTCGACGTCAAGGACAAGCTCGGCCTGTGCCGCGTCTGCAACAACATCAGCGATAGCGACGTGTGCTCTTGCTGCGCCGATTCCAACCGCGATCCGCGCGTGGTCTGCGTGGTGGAAGAGCCGCATAACATCGTCGGCATCGAAACCACCCGCCAGTTCGAGGGCCGCTACCACGTGCTGCACGGCGCGCTCTCGCCGCTGCGCGGCATCGGGCCGGAATCGCTCAAGCTCAAGAACCTGGTGGAACGCATCGGCGAGGGTGAGATCCAGGAAGTGATCGTGGCCACCAACCCCACCACCGAAGGCGAAGCCACCGCCGTCTATCTGGCGCGCCTGCTGAAGCCGCTCGGCGTCAAGGTGACGCGCATCGGCATGGGCATCCCCGTCGGCAGCGATCTGGAATTCGCCGATGAAGTGACGATCTCCAAAGCCATGGAAGGCCGCCGCGAAATGTGAGCAGGGCGGTCGCGGCCGTGTCAGCCTTGTGGGCATTCGCCGTGTGGGGCAGGTAATCAACCCGCCCCACAGCCGTGGCCCGGGCTCAGCGGGTGATCGTCAGGCGGTAGATTTCCCCGGCGGCAGCCCAGTAGATGGGACCGGCGTGCGGCTTGATCCAGGGCTCGAAGATCGGCGCATATTGTTCCAGGTTGTTCGCCGTCTGCGAGTGCAGTCCTTTGAGACCGCCGCCGAACACTTTTTGAAAGATCGTCTCCCCGCCCGGCTCGCGCAAAACACGTGCCTCGATGGATAGACTGAGGCTGTCGCCGCTCTGCGCGACGCAGGCGGATGCCGGCTGCAACTCGACGCGCAGCAGGGCGTCCGCGTCCGCGGGCTCGCCCACCAGTTCCACCAGGTTGCGGCCGGAGGATTGCACGTAAGCGCCAAATGCGCGGAGAAACTGCTCGGGGAGATGGAGGCCATCCACCATGCGCGCCACTTCCTCGCGGGTGCCGAAACACGAGCTGACCAGCTTGATGGGCGACCACTTGACGTCGAGCGCCATCTTCGGCCGTGGCGGCACGGGGAGCAGTTTCAGCGCTGCCTCGTGATTGCCGTGGCCCTCGGGAGAGAACAGCGCCAGGACGTAAGCCGTGGCTCCCTCATGGTCGCGCGCCGCGGCGTTGGCGCCGCGGCCCAGTAGCAGCTCGACGGTCGAGACCTGCCCGTGCTGCGCCGCCAGCATGAGCGGCGTCCGGCCGTTCCTGTCGACGGCTTCCAGGTCCGCGCCGTCGTCCAGAAACGCCTTGACCTGGTCATTGCGCCCGCGCAGCGCCGCTTGCAGCAGATCCCCGTTAAAATCCTGGCCCTGCCCGAGCAGCGCCGAAGCGCTCAACAGAACCGCCGCCAAAAACCGCATATCTTCACACTACACCGCGAGCGCTACCGTGGCGCAGACTGTCCAGTCTGCTGAGCCGAGAGTCGTCTCGGCTTTTCTTGGGTTGGTTGCGCCGGATCGAAAAGATCTGTGGGCACGCGGGCCCTCTTTCCCGCTATGCTGTCACCATGCGAACATTCATCCTGCTTCTCGCCTCGCTCGCGATCGCTGCCGCGCAGCAGACCCGCGTAGTCACCAACCATTCGCCTGGCGATGCCAGGCCCAACGATCCCAAGGTGCCCGACGTCTACTCGGTGGACGCTGGCAAGTTCGAGCGCGTGCTCATCTTCCGCTTCAAGTACCAGGCCGATCTGCTGGCCGGGCTGGAGCAGATGGTGAAGCAGAATCATATTCAGAACGGCGTGATCCTGGCCGCCGTTGGATCGGTGACCGGCTACCAGGTACACCAGGTGGTCAACGGCACATTTCCATCCAAGATCATGTTCGAGCAGATGGCGGACTCGCCCGCCGATCTCATCGGCATGAACGGCTACATCATGAATGGCCGCCTGCACCCGCACATCACGCTCGCCACACCGCAGAACGCCTTCGGCGGCCATCTGGAGCCGGGCACCAGAGTCTTCACCTTCGCGATTGTGACGGTCGGCGTGCTGCCCGACGATCTGGACCTGAGTAAACTGGATGACAAGGACTACCGGTGAAGGCAGGCGGCGCAGTCGTGATGCGGCTCACCGGACTTCGCTTCACAGCCCGAGACCTCACGGCCCCTGGGCGATGCGTCATCAATGGGAGACCCCAACCCCCCAACTCGGCGGGACCTCGCCGGCGTCGCCATCCCACGTCCCGATCGCTCTACCCGTTTGCGAGTCGTAAAGTGTCAGATGAATCCGGGTCATCCCATGAACCGTTCCTGAAGAGACCGCGATCCGGCGGCCGCGATCGAGGAACGCCCACTTGTAGATCATCATGCCGTCGTTGATTCGATGAATGATTCGGTCCGACCTGTAGACGATGAGAGTTGTGGGAATGGGATAGGAAGTGCAACAGTTCGGCATCTCGACGAGCCAGCCCAGTGTCCGGCGATCCGGCGCGATCACAGGTGGATCGGCTGAGACTTGGTCCTTCTCTCCAGCGATTTGGATTTCGTGGCCGTCGCTGCGAACAATATGTATGTGCCCGGCTTCGTCCACGTAGGCGTCCTGGATCGATCGAGTGACTGATGCTGCTTCGCCCCCTAGCAGGGATGCCGAGAAGAGCCAGATGAGGACCCTTCTAAGCGCGAGAATTCGTTTTCCCCCCGGGCCTGCTGTACGAGATGCGTGCGCTCTACGCGGTCCGGCGTCCTTTGTGTCTCTCATGTGGCACCACCGTGAAACGGGAGCTTCCCTGCGCCCTTACCCGGCGTACTTCAGGAATACGAACCTGCCCACCAGCACCATCACGAAGACCACGACGACGATGGCGGCCGGCTAGCTCAATTCGCAGCGCGATAGTATTCGAAATACTTCGGTGGCCCCTCGGCCGGATGTACAGCGGTGGCGGCCTTCCGCTCCGGCGCAGCCGCTAGCAACCACGCGGTAACCTCCGGAAGCGCCCTATCCTCCACCAATCCCGCACCGAATACACGCATGCCCCCGTTTTCTGCGCTGGTCCACACCGTCAAAGCCCGGGCCGCCGCGCCGGCCAGTAGGGCATCGAGACAATTTGGCCCGGCAAACACCGAAAACTCGAAGTTCGCCGGCACTCGGTCCATCCGCGCCCGCGCCTCGGTCCGCGTGGCTTCCGGCACGTTCGCGAGATAGGCGTCGAGCAAGGGGAAGCGCGCGTCAAAGGCTCCCGCAGCGGCTTTCGCCTGCGGCGGACGTTTACCAACCCGGCTCATTTCGTCTGCCGTGGAGCCATATTTCGGCGGTACGAATGCCAGGACGAAGGGAGTCAAATAGGGGAAAAATAGGGAGAGGATCACCCAATACCACGACTCGCGCCCCAACTGGTCCGCATACGTGTAGCACAGGTACGCCATGATCGCATTTTCGGGAAATCGCCCCAGCAGCCCCTTGTAGAACATGTTGAGCATCTGCAGTCCAAGCGGGACCTGCGCCATGGGGATCAGTGGCGGAACGAACCACAATAGCGGTGACATCAACAGCAGGATTCGGGTGGCTTTCATAGATGCGCGGCCTCGGTAACCTCGGCGAAAACGGCGGGAGCGCTCATCGTCGAAAAAATGACGGCGTGCAAACAGGGACCTCCATTAAGAGCCGACTAGCTCCAAACTAACCATGCTGCTTCAGGCCGCCCGCCGAGTCACTACTAATTTTTGTTAACCGCCGCGTAGTGCGGGTCCGCGGCCTGCCGACGGGCTGCACGCCGCGCCTGCGCTGCCGCGCTCCGCCGCACCGGCTTCCACCCCAAGCCGGCCTACCAGAGCTGAGATCGCCGGGCGGGCCACGCCGTCCACCCCCGCCCTTTTTACACTTCCATCGCCGGTTTTGGTGTACACTGGAACTGACGTTACTTGCGCTTGCATCTTTCTTCTCACAACCCGCCGCTCGCGTCAGGCGATCTCGAACGCCCGGCTGCGGCGCCTCTCGTTGGCCGGCAATCCTCGACTCACCCATAACGAATGTATCCAAGAAATTTTCCTCCTCGCAGGCAAAACCGCAGAGAAAATGTGAATGAGTTCATCCGCGCGCGCGAGGTGCGTGCGGTGTTCCCGGACGGCACCAGCGAAATCATGCCAACCGCGGCGGCCCTGCGCAAGGCCCAGGAATTGGGTCTCGACCTGGTGCTGATTGCGCCCACGGCGGTGCCTCCCGTGGCCAAGGCCGTCGACTTCGGCCACTATCAGTACGACCAGAAGAAGAAGCAGCATGACGCCAAGAAGAAGCAGCACGTGGTGCTGGTGAAGGAGCTGAAGTTCCGCCCCAACACCGACGACCACGATTACGACTTCAAGATGAAGCACGCGATTCGCTTCCTGCAGGATGGGAACCGGGTCAAAGCGGTGGTGCAATTCCGCGGCCGCGAGATTGCCCACGCCGATTTAGGCAAGAAGCTGCTGATGCGTTTTGCCGGCGACCTGACGGCGTATGGCTCGGTGGAAGGCATGCCCCGCTTGGAAGGCCGCAACGCGCATATTTTGATCAGCCCGGTGAAAGCCGCTGGAAAAGCGGCTCCCGCCGGCCAGCCGCCGCCCGCGCATCTGCCTCCGGCGCAAACCCCGCCCTCGCCGCCCGCGCAGTGAGCGGCCCGTTCGCTCCGGCGGCTTGGCGCACGCACTCGTGCGTGCCGTGTCGAGACTCCGAACTCCTGATGCGGTTGAATTTGGGTTGAGCCGGGCGGCTCCCGTCAGAGGTAGGATAGACGATCGGTTTTTGTCGTCTGTCAAGCGGCGCGTCCCCTGCCGAGGCGCGACAGACGACAAAAACCGATCGTCTATCCTACCTGGCCTGCGCTACCGATTCCCGTAAGGTGGGTCAGCTCATTTCGCTCAGCGCGCGGAAAAAGCCGGGTAACATCAAGAGTTCGGAGACTCCCCTCGACACCAGTTCTGGCAGGGCAGCCCTGCGTCGGAATGGCCGGGCTATTTTCTGACAAGCCCTATGGCCTCGCCGAGCCGCCGCGGACGATTGGGCCCGGCGCAAAGTCGGAAACCCGCAGTGCTTCACGCGGCCCGATTTGCACCAGGTCGCCGTGCTTGAAGGTGGGAGGGCAAGGGCCCGTGTAGCAGCCGCCTTCATAGGCACTGCTCTGCGCCCCAGTGCCGGTGCTGCCGGCAATGCGGATGGTTCTCCCTGGGCCGGCGGCGACGGTGGGCGCCGAGCCCGCGTAAAGGTACGTCGAAAACTCGAGGCCCGATCCCGTCGGATCGAGCACCGACACAAAGGAAGCGAATTGACCGTCCCGCGCGACGGATTCCAGGTTGGAGATCAGCGGAAAATCCTCGGAATCGGTTTCTCCCGCGATATAAATCCGGCCCGCGGCATCGACCGCGATGCTGGTCGGGCGGTCATAGCAGGACCCGCCGAGCAGAGTCGAAAACAACGCGGACTTGCCATCCGGGCTGAGCTTGACCACGAAGACGTCGTCCACGTACCACTCGTAAATCGAGCCGATGAACCCGGTGGCGAACGAAAAAGCCGGATACGTGCACCCCGCTGCGAGGGTAGTCCGATAAGCGCCGGCCGTGGTGGGGAAATTCGTGTCGTCGGTGTTGCCGGTGAGGTAGGCGTTGCCTGCTTCGTCCACTGCAACTGCCACGCCGTAATCCCGAGTAGGCTCATAGCCGCCGGTGGTCGGCGAGCCCGCGGTGCCGCCAAAAAAAGTCGAGTAGATCACGCTGCCGGATGGCGCGAGTTTGAGGACGAAAACCTTGGCTGCGTTGGGGTCGGCTTCGCCGGTCTGGAACGCGCCGGGAGTGACCGGGAAAGCGCCCCAGACCGAGCCCGTCAGCGTAATGTTCCCCGAGGAATCGATGGCGATCCCTTTTCCGTCGGTGTCGAACGGTGCGCCGACGTTGGTCGAATCAAGCAGCCGCGAAGCGGATGGATCGAGTTTGCTCACGAATCCGACCGGCGTAGTCGGCAGAGCCGCCGGTGCCGCGGTGGTGAACGGAAAGTCGGCCGAGTTCCAGTTGCCGATCAACCACGGATTACCTTGTGGGTCAATCTTGATTCCCAAGCCGGAATCACGGTCGGAGCCACCCAGGTAAGTCGCGGCCAGCAACTGTCCGTCATTCGAGAATTTCGCGACATACGCATTCTGTTCGCCGGGAAGCGTGCTTTGAAATGCGCCTGGCGTAACCGGCAGATCATAAGATGACGTGCTGCCGGCGATCCAGATATTGCCGGAGCCATCGAGAGCGATGCCTTGACCCGTATCGTCTCCCATGCCGCCGAAGTAAGTCGAGAAAATCAGGGTCTTGCCATCGGGCCGAAACTTCGCGACGAACGCATCGGACGTAATCGGCGCGATTGCATAAACCAGGCCGGCGGTGGAGGCCGCGAAGACGGGCTGAATATCGCGGGAGACGTTGGTGGGGCTCCAGGTTTGGCCGCCATCGGTACTGCGAAACGCCCCGGCCAGCATGATCCGCGGGTTCGCCGGATCCACGGCCAAAATGCTGAGCGAGTCGGCAGGGCTCGGAGAAGATGTCCAGGTGAGCCCGCCATCGGTGCTTTTCCAGAAAGGGAACGAAGCGCTTTGACTGTTGACAGGCGGAGCAACCGCATACAAGAGCCCCGAGACCTTCGGGTCGGGGACGACGCTGGAACCGATGAACGGAGTGTTCAACTGGCTCCACGTCGCGCCGCCGTCGGTGCTCTTCTGGACGCCGAGCTGGCTAAGCGAAAGCGACGGGCCATAAATAATCCCCGGCGTCACCGGGTCGAAGGTGAAGTGCACACCGCCGGCAACGGACGAGCCCAGCGGCCACGGCAGGGCGAGGGGCGCCCACGAAGCTGCGCCGTCGGTGGATACGGACGCGTTGTAACCCGCCCAGGCGTAGAGCACGTTGGTGTGAAACGGGTCGATGGTAACCGTGTCGATGTACCCTCCCTGTGGGAGGCCCTGGCTCGCATTGGCCCAGGTCTGGCCGCCATCCACGCTTTTGAACACGCCGCCGTTTGACTCGGCACTCGCGTAAACGGTCAGCGGTTGCTGCGGGTCGATGGCGAGGGAAGTGATGAAGGCGTACGAAAAAGGGAAGGTGATGGTGGAGCAATCGAACTGCCGGCCGCCGTCCGTGCTCTTGCAGACGCTGTTCCGGGAAGCTACATAAACGATCAGGCCGTTGGTTGGGTCGGTTGCGATCGAGACCGGATAAGTGGCGTCCGCAAACAGCGTCCGGAGCGGCTGCCAGGTCGCGCCGGCATCGCTGCTGACGACCACTTGCGTGCCGCTGTTTACACCCTGAAACCGATTGGCCAGCGGAAAGTCGAAAGAGGTTGTCGTGCCGGTCACGTAAATGTTTCCGGCCGAATCCACCGCGGCGGCGTTGATGGAATCATTGCCCGAACCGCCGAAGGTGAGGGCGCTGGCGGACTCGTTGACGAGAGAGTCGAAACGAAAGTCGGTGTGCAAAACCTGCGCGAAACCCGGGAGGACGATCAGCCAGGCCAGGAGAACAACCCGCGGGGGCATACCGATATGGTCCCACCCATCCCGGTAGCCTGCAAGGCTCCGCGGCTGCGTCTTTTGGTGAACCTGATAAAACGGTTTTTTGAGTCTGAAAATACGTTAAAATGCAATATGCGGCATTTCCGGTGGAGCGAGGAGAACGAGGTTTTCCTGGCGCAGATCGATCTCGAGCATCGTGACCTGTTTCGGATTGCCGATGCGCTGCAGCAGGCCGTGGCCCGCAAAGCCGCGGCCGTCGTGAATCAGGATCTACATGCCTTGATGGCTCATGCGGAAGAGCATTTTTCGCATGAGGAGTGGCTGATGCAATCCGTCAAGTACTCAGCCTATGGCTGGCACATGCAACAGCACAATACTGCCCGAAGGCGCCTGAAGCTGTTCGCTCCTCTCGTCGAGGGTGGCGAATCCGAGGCCGCCGAGCTCCTGTTGGACTTCCTGGAAGGATGGCTGCGGGACCATACCAGCCTCACCGACCGCATGATGGCCGCCTATGTGCGGAATTACGAGCGCGCCAACTCGACCAGTGGCTTGGAACGATGGGGAACGCCCTTGCCCGCCGACAACGGCAGCCTTCCTAAATTCGTCCGGTTCTGTGAGACTTGCGACGATTACACCCGTCACGAGATCAGGCCCGGCGGTTCCGTCTGTCTGACGTGCGTCGGGAACTCGGTGAGCGCCGATCTGAATCGGGATTGACGACGATCTTACGTTGCCGACGCCGGTTCGCCGCCCCGAACCACCCCAACGATTCAGTACTTCTGGTACTAATGAGTTGCCCGTAGTACCAAATTCGTTACCATCTAAAGTAGTACTGGCTATACTTGCTATAAGGCAATAATCCTATATATACTAAGTATCGTAATGTCCTGTGAACTTAGAGAAGCACTAACCGCCCAATACCTGCGGGTTCTTGATCTTGTGGACCGGGCGAAGCACCGGCTCCTCACCGCCGTAACTCGGATGAACATCGAGTGTGCAACCACCGAGCTGCACCGGGTCGAGGACTACCGGCTGGCTGCGCTGCGCGAAATCGCCGAGCATTGCGAAAGCCACGGCTGCGGCACGCTGGAATTGGAAGGGATCTGCGGGCTTGAGCTGGTTTCCCGCGAACTGGTTTCCAGCGAAATGGTCGCGTAGGCGCGACCTTTACCCGCCGGACTCTCCGATACCACAACGTGTCCTCGCCGCGGCTGAATCACCCTCGAGGCGATTTGATCGACTCATTTTCCTGGCGTAATCTCATCCTGACGCAGACCTCGCTGCCACATTCTCCGACAGCGTGACTCGTTTTTCAGCACCAGTCACAATGTGCGGCACTCGTGCCGCTGCCTGCCACCTGCCCAATCTTCCGATGTCTCCAAGCAATTGAACCCGTGAATCCAATGGCCAGTGCCTTGCTACATCTTCCGCCATGCAACAAGCCATGTACGCACCGGTAGAACGCCTCGGCATCCATCTCCACAGAGTGCCCGATGATTCCATGCGCAGGGCGTCCCTGATGCCGTCGCGGGAATACAAGGAGGTGTCCTATCCGGAAGAGGTTGCTCGTCTGCCGATTGAGGCGCATGTTGTCGGAATGGCGGACAACCGCTTCTACGCGCAGAAGGGCAGAGAAAACACCTTATACGTCTTACCGAAAGCGGCGTTCGTGACCAGGGGCAACGCCATTCTGGCGGATGGCAGGGGCGAAGCGGACGTTTGGATTCCAGCTCCCCAGGACGCGCCCGAGTATCTCGGCGGCGCCTGCACGGTTGTCATTATCTGTCTCAACGGAGGTGAAGAAGACCGCCGCTGCGAGCAGGTGAATTGCACCAGTTGCAGGAATCCGGAATGCCAGGCCTATAGTGGTCCGCAAGGGCACGGCGCTCCCTCATGGCATACCCTTTCGCCGCGTGGAAGAGTGGCCAGAGCCTGGACCTTGGCACGGTGAATTCCGGCGCCGGATATTGGGCGCCTCCCGGTGGATTTGCGAGCCTTGCGGCCGTTCACGCCGCAATGGCGGCGGCTTTGTTTACTGCTCCCAAGATCGCTGTTGGACTGAAGGGCTTTCTTAGGAACGCGAAGTTCCGGGCCAATTCCGTGTCCGCGGAGTCCGAGACCAACACGACAGGAATGGTCGGAAACGCATTTTGGACGGCGTAGGCCAGATCGAGCCCATCTATGTCCCCCGGCATGTCGATATCGCTGACAATAAGATGCAGACCACCATCGAGCCTCTTGACGAGCTCGAACGCTTGAGCCGCATTTTCGGCTTCCAACGCCTCGTACTGTTCTTTCCGAAGGACCGCCTTGATATACGCCCGGATAGCCGGTTCGTCGTCGACGATAAGACAGGTTCTGTGCACAGTCTTCCCCTCCATTAACCCTTGGACCTTTGGCGCAACCGAGCAGCCGGCTCGCTAACACACCAGGCTGCCGTGAAGCGGCAGCGCGGGAATCTCGATGGGCGGGCACATAACAGGGACGGTTGCGCGGCGCTCGCACTCCTCGCCTTCGAAAACAGCGTCGTCCTGCGGTTCCCGGTTCGCCATCCAGTCCAGCATCGCCGCTGCCAGGTGTTCGAAATGCGCCGACAGCACAATGCCGGTATCGGAATCGAGTTCCGCCGTTTCCACCGCAAAAACCTGCGTGGCCGATGGCTCCGTCCGCAGAACCTCGTCGATGTAGTCGTTGATTGGGAGCTCGCAGCCACTGATGATCGGCGCGCCAAGAAAGCTGACGAGGGTCATCAACTCAAAAGCGAAATCGTCTCTCAGCAGTCTTCGCCTGTCGCGGGGGATAACGGCCACAATCCCCACCGGACCGCCGTGCGAACCGTCCAAGTGAACAATGGCCAAGCCCGCGTCTCTGAGATCGTAAACCGACGTGTAGAATTCGAGGCAGGGCAGTCCGGGCACGGAACACTGGAGCTTTCCCTGGAAAGAACCCTGCGCGGCCCTGACTTTTGCCGTAAGGCGATCTCCGCGTTTGCAGGGCGCCAACGGAATCGGCCCGTTCCATGATTCTGCCTGCGCGTCCCATCCGTGTAGATGGACCACGGAGCATGCGCTCGGCGAGTGCCTGATCTTGTACATGGCAAATGTTCTAGCAACGCACTGGCCATCGGACTTACGGGCCTCAATAGCCGAAGGTTTCAATACTTACGCGGTTGGCAAGCGCCGGGGCAAGTGTCCCATCCTCGCCCGGTGATGAAAAAAACGCCACGCTGCCGGAGAATGTGCCAAGTCCTCCCGGGCTTTCGCGGATTGAACACCGATTCAAAGGCTTAATGAAACTTTGGAAGATGGCTCCTGGCGTGCTCAGGAGAGGACATATGCCTTCGGAAAACGTGTTTGTCGCCGTATGCAGTGGGGCGGCAGACGCCGCGGCGGCCATCGCCGAACTCCGCCAACAGGGTCTGGAACTCGATTGCATCTCCCTCGTTGCGGTTGACGAGCAAAGCGGATTGATGCCCGTCGCATACTATTTCGACGGCGGACGCCTCCGCCGAACGGCGGCCCGGGGAAGTTCGTGGAGGCTGTTGGAAGCGCTTTCCGGGTGCGCGGTGTTGGTCATCCCCGGCGAACGGACAGTTTTCCTGGCCGGTCCCTTTGCAGCGTCCGTGGTGCGGACGCTGGGTAACGAAGGACTCTTCGGAGACCTGGGCCCGATAGCGGGCGGTCTCTACAATCTTGGAATTCCACGGAACGAGGCGCGCGACTATGAACTCACGGCTTTGCAGGGGCGCCCGCTCGTGATCGTGCACGGGCGCTCGAGAGACGTGGAGCGCGCACGCAGTATTGTGGCGGTTCGGCTCTGAGGGGGCTGGAGCAGCCGAAACCGTAAACGCGGATAGGCCGCTGGCGTTCTTCTTACCCCGCGTGATGAGACCCGGGGAGGACGCCAGCGTCCTCTTCCGCGTCGCGCGCCACGCCGGCGGGCCAATCCTCCTGAAGCAGCCGCGCCAGCGTCGCACGGTGGATCCCGAGTATCCTGGCTGCCTGCACCTTGTTTCCATTCATAGCCGCCAGCACCGCGGCTGCGTGGCGCCGTTCCACCACCGACATAGGCACAAATTCAACCGGTTCGGGTTGGGAACGCGGCGGCGGATTGTGCAGATGCTCCGGCAAATCGGCGACGTCGATCACATCGCTGTCCGTCATCATGCAGGCGTGCCCCAGTACGTTTTCCAGTTCGCGCACATTGCCCGGCCACGAGTAGCGGGCCAGCACGGCTTCCCCGCGGCGCGTCAACCGTTCGATCGGCTTGGCGTATTCTCTGGCGAAGCGCTCCAGGAAGTAGCGTTCCAGCAGCGGCAGGTCCTCGCATCTCTCGGCCAGGGACGGCAGCTTGATCTCGATCATGGAAAGGCGGTAATAGAGATCTTCGCGGAAGGTGCCCTGGTTGGCGAGTTTCCGCAGGTCCCGGTTGGTGGCGGCGATGATGCGAACGTCGGTCTTGCGCGCCACCGGAGAGCCGACTCTTTGGTACTCGCGATTCTCGATCACGCGCAGGAGTTTGGTCTGCGTGGTGAGCGGCATGTCGCCGATCTCATCCAGGAAAACCGTCCCGCCCGCGGCGTGTTCGAAGAAGCCCACCTGATCGGAAACCGCGCCCGTGAAGGCGCCCTTTACGTGCCCGAACAGTTCGCTCTCGAAGAGCGTTTCCACAATCGCGGAGCAGTTGGAAACAGCCAGCGCCTTCGACTGCACCGGGCTCAGGCTATGCAGAGCGCGGGCTACGAGCTCTTTGCCTGTGCCGGTCGGCCCCGTCACCAGCGCCGTCCGGAAGTGCGGAGCCGCGCGGCGGATCCGGTCGAATACTTCCAGCATGAGAGGGCTGCTGCCGACCATGCCCTGGAACTGGCAGGTCTCCATCAACTCGGCGTTCAATCGATTGGCGCGTGCGCGCCGGCGCTCCGCCTCGAGCAACTTGCCCACCCGCTCACGCAAGAGCGATACCCCCACCGGCTTGGTCAGGTAATCGCTCGCTCCCTTGCGAATGGCCTCCACCGCGGAATCGGTGGAGTAATTGCCCGTCACCAGGATGACATCGGTTTCCGGAGAAAAACGGATGATGTCCTCGAGGACCGACAGGCCGTCGGCTCCCGGAATCACCAGATCCAATAGGACGATTCTGGGCCGCAAACGCCGTACCGTGTCGAGGCCGGAGGAAGCGTCCGCGGCGGTCACCACGGATACGTCAGGCTCCGCGGCGAAAACGTCGCGCACCAGTTCGAGCGCGCGCGGGTCGTCGTCGATCGCCACGATTGTGAATGAGAGTTCAGCCATGAGAGCCATCGAGGAGCGCCTCCACCCGTTGCCGCAACTCTGCGATGCGCACCGGCTTGGTCAGAAAATCCGAGAACCCGGCTTCGAGCGCCTTGGACCGCTCGCCGGGCATGGCGTTCGCGGTGACGGCCAAAACCGGCGTCCGGGCATGGTCCGGGTCGCGCCGCAGTTCGTCGAGAACCGCAAAACCATCCATGTCGGGCATGGAAAGATCGAGAAGAACCAGATCCGGCTTCGTCTCGCGCGCGGCGGCAAGCGCCGTGGCTCCATCCGGCGCCTCCGTCACTTCGAGCGAAAGCGGACGCAGGATGTCCACGATCAGATCGCGGCTCGGCTGATTATCGTCCACTACCAACACCTTGCGCATTCGCCTCCATTCTTTCCGGCGCCACCGATTTCGCCGCAACCGGCAGCGAGACCAGGAACCGGCTGCCCTTTCCCAACTCGCTTTCGACGCGAACCTCGCCGCCGTGGAGGCGAGCCAGTTTGCGCGTAATCGCCAGGCCCAGTCCGGCGCCCGCCGGGGCGAGTTTTCTTGCCGACGCCACCTGGTGGAATTCCTCGAAAATGGCTTCCTGTTCGCCGGCGGCGATCCCAATGCCCGTATCGCCCACCGAGATGGTGAGTATCTCTCCCTCCATCGCGGTCTCGATCCAGACCCGCCCTTCTTCCGGCGTGAACTTCACGGCGTTGCTCGTCAGGTTGTATAGGATTTGTTTGAACCGCAGGCGGTCCGCTACCACCGCCGTGTCGCGAGCCACGCGGTTCTCCACCGCGATGCGCTTGATCTCCGCCAACGGTGTGATGACCGACAGGACTTCGTCCAGCACCTCGGAAACCTCGAATCGCTCGAGGTTCAACTCGATGCGGCCGGCTTCGATCCGGGAGATGTCCAGGAGATCGTTGACCATATCGAGCAGGTGGCGGGCGCCCTCCTGGATGTTGGATACAAACCGCGGGTATGGCGGAGGCAGTGGTCCGGCGGACTGCTCGCCGAGCAGGTCGGCGTAGCCGACGATGGCGTTCAACGGCGTCCGCAATTCGTGGCTGCTGCGCGCCAGAAAATCGGTCTTCATCCGGTTCACGCGCTCCACTTCCCGATTGCGTTTCTCCAGTTCGGCGGCCGTGCGCTCCAGTTCGATGGTCCGCTCCGCCACGCGACGCTCCAGGTCCTGGTTCAGGCGCAACACTTCCAGCTCCGCCTGCTTGCGGTCGGTTATATCCCGGTTGAACCCGATCATGCGAACGGGCCGTCCCTCCCCATCGAAGGACACTTGAGCGTTCGCCACAATCCAGCGGATTTCACCGCTCCCGGCGTGGCGGATCCGCCATTCCGAGAAGAACTCGCCGGTCTTGAGCGATTCTTCCAGACAGGCTCGCGCGTGCGGCAGGTCTTCGCGGAACACCAATGCCTCCCAATCCTCATACCTGCCGCCGAACGTTCCGGGCGCGAGTCCGTACAGCTCCTCCACTTCGGGTGTCCAGACGTTCACGTTGTTGCGGATGTCCCACTCGAAGGTGCCGGAAAGTCCCACCTTCAAGGCCAACGCAAGCCGCTCCCTGGCCGAGCGAGCCTCTTGTTCAGCCTGTTTCAGATCGTCGATATCGGTGCAGGTCCCGAACCATTTGACGATCTGTCCCGCGTCGTCGCGCGAGGGCACCCCCCTGATCAGAAACCAATGGTAGCTGCCGTCCGCCCGCCTTAGCCGGGACTCCACGCGGTATGTATCGCCGCTTTCGACTGCATGGTTCCAAGCCTGCCAGGCGGCCTGCTTGTCGTCCGCGTGGAAGGGCGTGTTCCAGCCCCTGCCATAGCTTTCCTCCAACGTCAGCCCGGTGTATTCCACCCACCGCTGGTTGAAATAGACGTTCAGGCCATCGGGATTGCAGATCCAGACCAACTGCGGAACGGACTCGGCGAGCGTTCGAAACGCGGCTTCACTCTCATGTAGCGCAGCCTGCGCCCGCTCCCGCTCTTTGATGTACGCCGATAGAATTATGTTCGAGTTGGACAACTCCCTGGTCCGTTCCTGGACACGCAGCTCCAATTCGTCGCGCGATCTCCGCAGGGCCTCGTCGATCCGCTTGCGCTCCGTGATATCGATGCCGTAAATTCGCAGCCGCTCCTTCTCAGCGATGTAGTTGACGGTTTGCTCATAACAATGGTCGCCAACCATGACCTCCCTGCAAACGCTATTCCCATTTCCTTGGGCCAACGCCTCCGCCACCTGCTCCAATCCCGCCAGCCAGGGATGGGAAAGCCCTCGTTCCCGCAGGTCCGGAAAAAGCCGCCGGCCCGCCGCATTGACATACTGGACCGCTCCTGTCAACGGCTCGATCTCCGCAATGGGATTTGCGTTCCGCTCGGGGAACGACGCCAGCCATGCCATCTCCTCTTCCGCCCGCTTGCGCTCCGTCACGTCATGAAAGTAAACCGAGAGGCCCGCTTCGGAGGGATAGCAGTGGCATTCGAACCACTTGTTCAACGGCTCCGGGTAATACTCCTCGAACGTAACCGGCTGGCCGGTTTCCACGGCGCGGTGATACTCTTCGTAAAACCTGGTGCCCTTCGCATGCGGGAACACCTCCCAGATGCAGGCGCCGATGAGGTCTTCCCGGCGCATCCCGATCATTCGTGCGCCCTGTTCGTTGAAGTAGATGTGGCGCCAGTCCCGGTCCAGCACCAGCAGGCCGTCGCTGATGCTGTTGAGCACGTTCTGCAATTCCCGGTGGGCCCGGCGCTTCTCGGTGACATCGTGGAATACCAGCACCACACCGAGCACATTGCCCGCGCCGTCGCGAATCGGCGCTGCGCTGTCCTCGATCGGTATTTCGCGCCCGTCGCGCGCCACCAGCGCCGTGTGATTGGCCATGGAAACGACGCACCCTTCGCGCAACACGCGTAAAATGATGTCCTCGGCCGGTTCGCGCGTCTGCTCGTTGATGGTGCGCAACACATCCTGGGCCTGCTGGCCCAGTGCCTGCGCCTCCGTCCAGCCGGTCAACGTCGCTGCCACGGGGTTGAGGAAAGTAATTCTACCGCCGGCATCCGTGGCTAACACCGCATCGCCGATGCTCTGGAGCGTCACCTCCAGCCATTGGCGCTGCTTGTGCAGGACCTCCTCGGCGAGTTTGTGCTCGGTGATGTCCCGCGCAATGGTGGAGGATCCCTCAACTTGGCCCTCCCGGCCCCGGACGGGGGCAACCGAGAGAGAAACGTGAATCCGCTGCCCGTCTTTCCGAAGCAACTCGGTTTCGTAGTGCTGGATCGCTTCCCCACGGCCGATTCGTTCGAGGATTTCGAGCTCGTCGCCGGCGCGATCGGGCGGCTGCAGAATCGAAGAAGAGTGACCGACGATTTCCCCGGCGGAGTACCCAAAGATCCTCTCCGCGCCGGGGTTCCAGGTCAGGATCGTGCCGTCCAGATCTCTGCCGAAGACAGCGTTGTCCGAGGAATTTACAATCGCGGCAAGGTAGGCGCTCGCCCCCTCGGCCTCCTCCAGCCGCTGCCGGAGTGCCTCCACTTCGAGCAGGAGTTCCTGTTTGCGCACGGGAGCGCCCGAACTCGCTCGCGCGGATGGTTTCGCCCTGGTTCGTCCGGCCTGACGGCGGATCATACCGGCTCCTTGGCAGCGCCGCAGGATTCCGCACTGGACGGTATCAGCCAGGGCATCGGACCGGGGTGGGCAAGTGCGGCCGGTGGCGCGTTGCCCTGCGTTAGACAGGCCGGGATCATGGTGCCCTTTCGAAAACTCCGAGAGGATCAGGCTGCTTTCGAGCGCTGCCTGTCACGGGGATCCGCTCCGGTAATTTAGGCTATTCAGCTTCTTTATTACCAATACTGTATCCCGTCGCGCGGCGATTTTCAAGAATCGATCGTAAGCGCGGCCGGGGCTGCGCCTGCGATGAGAGGCCCGGTTAGATGGCGGTTTGGCTCTCCTTCAAATGCGTGATCCCGGTGGACGTGGCTTCCCCTGACCGGTGCCCAAGATCGGTCGAGAACATCGGTGTGAGGCAAGTGATTCACCGTCGCAATCTACCAGTGCTGTACGATTGGGCTATCTCGTGTCCCTGTAGGCGGTCTCGGCATTTTTGAAATCTATAAGTCACACATTCCACACGGCTTCTATTAACCGTGGTTCGAATCCGTGCCGCCGAGCCACACCAAATCGGCCTTTCAGATGTGAGGTTTCAGGTGCCCTCTTCGTCCCCGCTCTAGTGCTCGCTTGGGAACAGCCAGGGACCGGCGGCTCTCAAGCACACGCCGAGAATTTCCAGGCGGTCCCTCGTCCCAGGTACGGGGAGCTTCGAGCGGCGCCAACAGCCGTCTGCCGCCGGGTTGGCACATCTGTAAAATCGCACAGGTCCGTCGCACTTTAACGTGAACTGACCTTTAGTTGACCAGGCGCACTCAAACTGACAGACCTTACTATTAAGTTTGAGTCCCAGTCATTCGCTGGAAGATCGCTTGAAGACCGGACGGCAAGCCGCCCTCGCCGGGGTGCGGCGGTGCGCCGAAGGGATGACCGCCAGCAGTGACGCGGCGGCGGGGACGCGGCAACCACCCGCCGGATTTTCTCAATCGCACTTCCGGAGCGGGCGAACTCCGCCAACGGGATCTGAAAATCATTTGTTTTTCTGCTTGACATTTTGCCGAGTAGCCGTATATTTAGTTTGAGTGTCCAACTAAATTTCGAGAGGTTAGGGACCAAGATGAGAAAATGGGGTCTTTATCTGATCCGCTTCGCTTTCGTTTTACTCGCAGTCGCGTCCGCCGGACGCTTTGCTGCCGCCCAGGTCCTGTACGGATCGCTCACCGGAAACGTGACCGACCCGACCGGCGCCGCGATTCCCGGCGCCAAAGTCGAAACGCTGAACACAGCCACCGGTGTGCATAGCGAATCCGCCACGGACGAGCACGGACTATACCGCTTCAACAACATCCAAGCGGGACTCTACACGGTCACCATTTCTTCCAAATCGTTCACCACCTTCGTCGAGACCGGCGTCCAGGTGAACGACAACGCAGTTCGGCGCGTGGACGTGCAGCTCCAGATTGCCAAAACCACCGCGACCATGGAGGTTCGGGCCGATGCGGTGGTGCTGCAGTCCGACAAGGCCGATATCGAGGCCGAAGTCACGCCTCAGGAAATCGAAGAACTGCCGGTTACCGGCGGTGAAGGTAAGAATTTCCAGCGCCTCCTGTTCCTGGTTCCCGGGGCGGGAATGATTGCCAACCCCGAAGCCAATTCGGAAGCCGGCAATCCGATGCGCGCCATCACGCTATTCATGAACGGCGTCTCCTCCACCGGTAATGCCACCAAGCTGGACGGGACCTTCATTTCGTATCCGTGGCTGCCCGTCAACGTCGCTTACGTGCCGCCGCCGGAAGCCATCCAAGCCGTCGACGTGACCACCAACGACTTCGACGCCGAGCAGGGCGCGGCGGGCGGCGTGGCGACTAACGTCACCATCAAGTCCGGCACCAACCAATTGCACGGGGTGGCGTACGAGAACAACCAGAATCAAGACCTTGAGGCGGTGAATAACGTTTTCTCGCATCCCGGCAGGCTGGGCAAGAACATTTTCAACAACTATGGGTTCGCGTTGGGCGGCCCGATCTGGATTCCCAAAGTGGTGCATGGCAAGAACAAGCTGTTCTTCTTCCTGGATTTCATGGGAACCAAGCGCCGCGTATACTCATCCGACACGAACCTGACGCTGCCCACCACGGCCATGCGCACGGGCGACCTCAGCGCGGCCCTCAACTTCGCTACGCCCGTCCAAATCTACGATCCGCTAACCGGAAACGCGAATGGCACCGGCCGCACACCTTTCGCCGGCGACATCATTCCCACCAGCCGCATCAACCAGGCCTCCGCCACGCTGGCGTCTTTTCTGCCCACCAACTTGACCAGGCCGAATGCGACCAACGATGTGCTCAACTACGACGCTTACGGCGACACCCAATACAACCGTAACAACTGGGATTATAAGGTTACCTACAACCCCAACGACAAGGCAATGATCTGGGGCCGCTATAGCTTTTCGCCCATTAACATTGTCGCCCCATTTGTCTTGGGACAGGCCGAGGGCGATGCGTTCGGCGGAGGTAATCCCATCAACGCCGGCGGCCGCGTGCAGACCACCGCAGCCGGTTTCACGGATACCATTTCGCCCACGCTCGTTTTGGACGGCAACGTCGGTTACACACGCCAGAGCATCGGCGCCAACGGCGACGAGGCGGCCGGGGACGTCGGACTCAACACGCTGAAAATTCCGGGCACCAATGGCACCGGCGTGGACTATCAGGGCATCCCGGGATTCCAGATCACCAATATGGCCAACATCGGCAATACCAATACCGGCAGCCCGTTCAAGTTCCGCGACAACCAGTACACAACCGCCATCAACCTGACCAAGCTCAAGGGTTCTCACAACCTGCGATTCGGTTTCGAATACGACAAGTTTGCGCTCAATCAGTTCCAACCGCAGGGCGGAACCTTCGGCACCGCGCGCGGCACTTTCGGATTCAACGGCTATCTGACGGCGCTCAATGGCGGCGCGGTCCCCGACAACGGGAACACCGATATCAACTCCTGGGCGCAGTTCTTGCTCGGCTATCCTTCCGAGACCGGCAAGATCACGCAGATCGAGAATCCGAACGCCCTGCGCTTTTCGGTCTGGTCGATGTATGCGCGGGATCAGTGGCAGGCCACCAAGAATCTCACCGTCAGTTATGGGTTGCGGTGGGAATACTATCCGATCTTCTCCCATGGCAACTACGGCGCAGTCCGGTTCGATCCCACAACCGACGACGTTCTGATCGGCGGATACGGCGGCGTTCCCTGGGATACCGGCGCCACCGCCAGCAAGAAGGGCTTCGCCCCGCGTTTCGGCCTGGCATATCGCCTGGGTTCGAAAACGGTGGTTCGCGCCGGGTTTGGCATCACCGACGATCCGGATAACATGCGCGACCAGCGGAATGCGTTCCCCTCGATCGTCAATAACTTCTACCAACCGGGCACAGCGTACCAATTCATCAGCTATGCGGGAGTTGCCAATTCGGATGGAGCCACGCAGGTATCGCTGAATGACGGCATTCCGCTGCCCACCTTCCCGGATCTCCAGGCCGGCAAGATCACCCCGTCCACTACCGCCTCTCCCACCACATACGGTCCGGCCACCGGCACGACTACTTTCCCGGCGAACATGGACCGCGGATATTATGAGAGCTGGAATCTCACCCTCCAGCACCAGTTCTCTCCGACCCTGATTGCACAAGCCGCCTACGTGGGCACGCATGGCATCCACGACATGATGGGTGTCAATATCAACGGGTCGGCTCCCGGAACCAATACCAACACCGCCCGCCAGCTCGCTCCGTACGACGAAACCGACATGAATTCCTACGAGCCGTTTGGCGATATGACGTATAACGCCTTGCAGACCCAGTTGCGCAAGACCATCGGTTCGTCGATCATCGGCTTCAACTACGTGTTTTCCAAGGCCATCGATGAAGCCAATGGCGACAACGGCGACGGCACGTTGTTCCGCGCCTTCCCGGTGTCGTATTACCTGAACAAGCAGCTCGCCGGCTTCGACCGCGCGCAGACGTTCCAATTCTTCTACGTCTACCAATTACCGTTCGGTAAGGGCCACACCATGTTCAATCATGGTGCTGCGTCCTGGATCATCGGCGGATGGGAGCTCGCCGGCAATCTGAGCAGGTACACCGGCCTGCCCTTCACCGTGGGTGATGGCACAGCAACCAACGCCGGCGGCCAGGGTCAGACCGCCAACCAAATCAATCCCGTCGTAACGTTCCCGGGTGGTATCGGCACCAATGTCGCTTACTTCAATGGCGCCTCATTCGGCCATCCCGCAACCGGCACACTGGGCAGCACCGGCAGAAACATTCTGTTCGGCCCCGGCCTGTTTAACCTGGACGCGAATATCTCCCGCATCTTCACCTTCAAGGAAGGAGTTACATTCCAGATACGCGGCGAGGCGTTTAACATTACCAACACGCCCACGTTCAGCAATCCCGCAGCCACCTGCTGCTATACGACCAATGCGACGACTGGCGTGACCAGCTTGAACGGCTTCGGCGTGATCACCGGCACCGCTTCCACCCAACGCCAGTTGCAGGTGGGCGGATACCTGCGGTTCTAACGAGCCCCCTGAAAGCGGGGAAGAGGCGCCTCGGCAACTCTTGAGGCGCCTCTCGGCCCCGTTATCCCATTACCATGCGTGCAGGTTCGCGAGGATATAGACTCGCGTGATGGGCTTCGATCCGCCCTATGACCTCGCGCGAAGCCCGACTCTTCACCCTGATTGACTGTCCGGCGCCCTCATTGCCTGAGGCGCCGCCCGACCCTTCTGTTACACTGGGCGTGCAGTCAAAAATACGAACCGGGAATGAGATGGCCGTGACGGATTTGGACCGCACTCAGGGAGCGTCCAGCGAAGTCGTTCGCGATATCAATCGACGCATCGTTCTCAACCTGATCCGCACGCGCCAGCCAATCTCGCGCGCCGACCTGGCGCGCGTTTCGGGTTTGCAGCGCAGCACCATTTCCCTCATCGTCGAAGGGTTGATCGAGGAGCATTGGGTGCTGGAAGGTCCCACCGGCCGCCTGCCGCGCGGCCGCCGGCCCACCTTCCTGCGGCTAAACGACGACCGTGTGATCATCGGCATCGATATCCGGCCCACCCAAATCACCGTGGCTTTGGCCAATGTGAACGGAAGATTCAGTTCGCAAGAGGTTATCCCCACGCCCGCCGACCCCAAAACGGCGACGGACGCCTTGATCCAACGCATCCAACCGCTGATTCAGTCCTGCCGGGGAAAGAAGATCGAGGGCATTGGAATCTCCCTGCCAGGCCGTCCCCACGCGGGACACCTGGTGTTTGCCCCCAACCTCAAGTGGCGCGATTTCGATTTGCGCAAGCCCATCGCCAATGCGACCGGCCTCGAAGTCGAGCTGGAGAATGCCGCCAACGCGTGCGTGCTGGCAGCGGTATGGTTCGATCGCGCGGAACTCGGCCGTGACCTTGTCGTGATCACCGTTTCCGAGGGCATCGGCGCCGGAATTTTGACCGGCGGCCACCTCGTCCGGGGGCGCAATGGCATGGCGGGAGAATTTGGCCACGTGCCGCTCGATCCGGCCGGCCCTCTGTGCGGCTGTGGCGGCCGGGGCTGCTGGGAAGTGTTCGCCTCCAACCGCGCGGCGCTTCGCTACTATCACGAATCCAGCTCCTATACGGAGGGGTTGAGCTTTCTTGACCTGCTGAGCCTGGCCGAGCAAGGCGACGCGTGCGCCGTGGCGGCTCTGGAGAAGATGGCCCACTACCTGGGCCGGGGCATGCGGATGATCGTGGCGGGCTTGGCCCCGGAGCGCATCATCATCATCGGCGATCTGACCCGTTCCTGGCACCGCTTTGGTCCGGTGATCGAATCCGATTTGCAGGCCCAGGTGCTGCCGGGTGGACGGGCGCCACGCCTCATTCCGGCGCACGAGGATGGCATGGCCCGCTTGCGCGGCACCGTAGCCCTGGTCTTGCAGAAGGATTTCGGCGGGACGCGCGACCTGCCCGTGTGAGCACGTGGCGCGGGCAGTTCTGCCTGCTGTGTCGAGATTCGTCTCGACATTTCTTGGGGACGCGCACGCCACTCCACTGTCCCTCGGTGATCGCGGCGCCTGCGAAGAAAAGCCGAGACGAATCTCGGCTCGGCAGGCTTGGCAGCCTGCGCCACGGTTCGATTTAGAACGCCGCCGAGCCCGGCGTGCGCGGACACGGGATCACGTCGCGGATGTTCTTCATGCCGGTCAGGTACATCATCATCCGCTCCAGGCCGAGCCCGAAGCCCGCGTGCGGCACCGAGCCGAAGCGCCGCAGGTCCAAATACCAGGCGTAATCCTCTTCCTTCAGTCCCTGCCCGGCGATGCGCTGGCGCAGCACGTCCAGGCGCTCCTCGCGCTGGCTGCCGCCGATGATTTCGCCGATGCGCGGCACCAGCACATCCATCGCCGCTACCGTGCGCCCATCGTCGTTCAGGCGCATGTAGAAGGCCTTGATCTGGGTCGGATAATCGGTCACCACCACAGGCTTGCGAAACACTTCTTCGGTCAGGTGGCGCTCATGCTCGCTTTGCAGGTCGGTGCCCCAACTCACGGGGAACTCCCACGTCTTGCCCTTGGCCGCGGCGTCTTCCAGGATGCGCACCGCTTCCGCGTACGGCAAATGCACGAAGTCGTTCTCCACCACGTTGGCCAGCGTCGCAAGCAAGGTATTGTCGACGCGCTTGTTGAAGAACTCGAGATCCGCGCGGCAGCGGTCCATCACTTCCGCTAACACGGCCTTGAGGAAACGCTCCGCCAGGCGCCGGTTGTCGTCGAGATCGGCGAAGGCCATCTCCGGCTCGATCATCCAGAATTCGGCCAGGTGGCGCGGCGTGTTCGAATTCTCCGCGCGGAAGGTGGGTCCGAACGTGTAGACGTTGGCGAACGCGGACGCGAACATTTCGGCTTCGAGCTGCCCGCTCACCGTCAGGTACGCCGGTTTGGCGAAGAAATCGCCGCTGAAATCGGGCCGCCCTTCCGGCGTTTTCGGCGTGGCGGCGAGATCGAGCGTGGTCACCTGGAACATCTGGCCGGCGCCTTCGCAATCGAGCGTGGTGATGAGCGGCGTCTGCACATACACGAAACCGTTGTCCTGAAAGAACCGGTGAATGGCGAAACTGAGCGCGTTGCGCACGCGGAACACCGCGCTGAACGTGTTGCTGCGCGAGCGCAAATGGCCGATCTCACGCAGGAACTCCATGGTGTGGCCCTTTTTCTGCAACGGATAGGTGGACGGATCGGCCGCGCCGTACACTTCGATCGCTTCGGCGCGCAACTCGACCGGCTGGCCGGGACCAGGCGACGCCACCACCTCGCCCTCCACGCGCAGCGACGATCCGGTGGTGACCGCGGCCAGCACCGCTTCTGGCAACAGTCCGGCGAGGATCACCACTTGCAGGTCGATCGCCGACGATCCGTCTTGCAGTTGCACGAAGTGCACGCCCTTGCCGTCGCGCCGCGTCTTCACCCAGCCGCGCGCCGCGACTTTCGCTCCCGGCTCCCGCGCCAGGATGTCCTTGATGTATTCGCCGTTGGTGATCAAGTGGACCAGCCTTTCAAGAAACAATGTTAGCTTGGTGGGGGGCCGGGCAGGGATGGTAGGACAGACCATCGCCTTTTGTGGTCTGTCTTGCTTTCGCTATAGGACGACGCCCTGACAGACGACACAAACCGATCGTCTATCCTACCTCGGGCGTGCCAGGTAGGTTTTGGCAGAGGCTGCTAGACTGTTTTCGGAAGGCAATCCGGACTGGTGTCCGGGACGGTCTTCAAAACCGTTCGGCGGCCGTTTCGGCCGCTGGTGCGTTCGATCCGCACTGCCTTCCGCCAACTCACTTAACGCGGCGAGCTAAGGTTTCGCCCGCTCTCTCCATGCTTCTTCCAGCCGCTCGCGGGTGACGAAGGATGCCTGGGTGCCCACGCCCAGCGTGGAAAGCGCGGCATAGACATTGGCGCGGGCGATGGCGTTGGTTTCGCTCTCGCCGGCGGCCAGGAACGCGGCGAAGCTGCCGATGAAGGCATCGCCGGCGCCGGTGGTATCGATGGCTTCGACGGCGAACGGCGGAACGTGGTCCACTCTGGTCTCGGCGGCGCAAAGGGCGCCATTGGCGCCGAGCGTGATGATGACGCGGTGCACGCCGCTGCGTAACAGGTGCACGGCGCAGTCGCGAGCTTCGTGCAGGTTGTTCACCGGCATGCCGGTGAGCGCCTCGGCCTCGGTTTCATTGGGGATGACGTAATCGGCGTGAGCCAGTTCGGCGAAATCGAGCGGCTGGCCGGGCGCCGGGTTCAATATGGCGCGGATGCCGTTCGAGTGGGCGAAGCGCAGTGTGTAATAGACGGTTTCGAGCGGGATCTCCAACTGCAAAACGATGGCATCCGCCTGGCGCAGCACCGGCGCGGCCGCGTCGATATCGGCGGGTAGCAAGCGATCATTGGCGCCTTTGACCACCAGGATGCGGTTCTGCCCGGCCGAATCGACGAAGATGGGCGCCACCCCGCTCGACACGCCTTCGGTAATCAGCACCCGCGTCGCATCCACGCCGCGCGCGGTGAAGTTGTCGACGGTGGCTTTGCCAAACAGATCGTCGCCGACGCGCGCGATCATCGAAACGCGCGCCCCGCACAGCCGCGCGGCTACCGCCTGGTTGGCGCCCTTGCCGCCGAAGCCCAGGTGAAAGCTGCGGCCGAAGATGGTTTCGCCCGGCCGCGGAAACTGGTCGGTGAAAGTGGTGAGGTCGACATTGGCGCTGCCGACCACGGCGATGTGAGGCTGCGTGGTCATAACCGGATACCATATTGTAGACATGGATCAGGATCCGACACGCAGGTTTTCAGTACGGGTGGACGCGTACGCGCGGTACCGGCCGACATATCCGGCGGAGGTGGCGGCGCTCGCCGAACGCGAATGCGGCCTACGGGCCGGACAAACCGTGGCCGATATCGGTTGCGGAACCGGACTGCTGGCGCGTCTGTTTCTAGAGCGGGGTTGTCACGTTCTCGGCGTTGAGCCGAATCCCGAGATGCGTGATGCCGGCCGACAAGCGCTGGCCGGGCAGGTGCGGTTTCAGGCGATCGACGGACGCGCGGAGGCGACCACGCTTTTGGCCGCCAGCGTCGACCTGGTCACCGTGGGGCAGGCGGCGCACTGGTTCGACCCCGGCCAGACCTCCGCCGAATTCGCTCGAATTCTCAAACCCGGCGGCTGGCTGATGCTGGTGTGGAATGAGCGCAAGCGGGAAGCCGGCTTCATGAGCGATTATGAATCGCTGATCGCGCGCCACGCGCCCGAGCAGCCGCGCATCGACCCGGCGCGGATCGCGCGCTTGTTTGGCGGAAGCGGCTGGCGCTTGGCCCGGTTCGACCACCACCAGACGCTCGACGCCGAAGGGCTGCGCGGGCGAGTGGCATCGTCATCCTACACGCCACAGCCTGGGACCGGTGAGTTCGCCGCGCTGATGGCGGACGTCGACGCTTTGTTTGCGCGCCAGCAGCGGGACGGATCGGTGCAGGTGAAGTACTCGACGGAGGTCTACTACGGAAGGCCGGGCGCTTTGTAGCGCTGCCGCTATCCCGCGGGCTTCCCGCGCTACGGGTCCACGGTCATTGAGTGTATTCGGCGCGCGCGGCGGAGGGCCCAAATTCACCGCCGCACGCGCCAGCGCGACCCTACTTGAAGGCCACCGCCAGTCCAGCCGCCGGTCCATTCGCATCGGTGCTGGACAACATGTTGTAAGTGAAGCTCAGTGGGCTTGTGGAAGTCGTGTAATAATGCATCCACCCACCGTTCTGATCGATAGGTTGCGGACCATCCAGCACTATGCCGGAGTAATATGCCGAATCGAACAGCCAGTTCGCCTCCGGAGTCCCGGTGGCTGTGTTGTAGTACCAGTTCTCCTCGGCTATCACAATCTCACCCGCCGCCGCTGGAGTTAGCGTGTAATTCAGCGTCACGGGTGAGCCGTTATTGCTTAGGTCCTGTGCGCTGCCGCTGTACGTGTCCAGCGGGCTCGTCCCCGCGCCCGGAATGACATAAAAGACGATGGTGTCATCGTTGGTAGTGTCGGCGAACGTGACCTTCAGCGTCTCAAAACCAGTGGAGCATGCCACGTTCTTTGCGTAATACGCCTGCGCATATACGCCGTCATTGGAGTAGACATATTGGGCGATCTGACTCCACGTGTTGCCGTTGGTATCCGTGATGCTGGATATGAAGCTGGGGTTTGTGGCTCCGCCGCCGTCCATCAAAGCTGCAATGGTAGCTCCCGCGATGCACGGAATCTGCAACGTCGCGGGGTTTGTATAGGCATTTCCCGTTCCGCCGGCGGCTGGTGTGTACGGAAGGTTCTCATGAATCTCGTATGCGACCCGCATCCCGGTAGGTACTGCGCCTGCGGTCCCCGATTTGAGCAGAACCGCGGCCGAGATCCATGTGGCGCTGGTTCCCATGGTCATCGCCGGGTCGATTGCCGATGTGGACGAATACACGCCGGACTGGACGGCCATGCCGTCTTCCAGGTCCGCGCTTTCGAGATTCCACGTAATATTCGATTGCGATCCCGCCGTGAAGCTCTTCTGCGCCAGCGAACCGCTCAGGCTAGCGACCACTTGATACACCAGATCGCCTGCCGCCGTCGGCGTCATGCTGCCAGCCGTTGCCGATGTGCCCGAGCCTTCGTTGCCCGTGCCGGAGCCATCGGCCGCGGTGACGTTCGAAATCTGCGAAGTGACGCACTGGAATTGCGTAGTCTCGCCGTTCCATGTGGCCGTCAAGTTATAAGCTCCGGCAGCCACGTTGAACGCTTCCGCGATCACGATGGACTGGTTTTCAACGGAGTTGTAATAGACCTCAGCGTTCTTGTAACTGTCGGACTTATTGTCGGTAATGGTCAGCGTCGCCTCACCCTGGAACTGGCACGCAACGATGATGGCATTCCCGGCTGTGGCTGGGTCGGCCAGATGGAGGTAGAGGTGGTAAGGGCTGGTCACGGCAGAAGACCGCGAGTTAGACTCGGCGACGTGCGAGACGAATGCCGGCGTCGCCGTGGTTTCCACGACATAGGTGAAGCCGTCCGCCAAACTCCCGCTCTGCGCCCCGGGATTCGTCACCGTCACCGTCACCGCGCCGGCGCTTCCGGCCGGCGTAGTGGCTGTGATCTCAGTCCCACTGACCACCGCCACGTTGGTGGCTGCCGCCGCTCCAAACGTCACTGTCGCTCCCGCGGCGAAGTTCGCACCCGTGATGGCGACTGTTGTTCCGCCCGCCGTCGACCCGCTGTTCGGCGACACACTGGTCACCGTCGGCGGAAGGGTGTAACTGAACCCGCCGGCTAAGCTTCCGCTTTGTCCGCTGACCGTTACTGTCACTGTCACTGCACCGGCGCTTCCCGCCGGAGCTGTGGCCGTGATGGTGGCGCTGTTCACCACCGCTACGTTGGTCGCCGCAGTGGTCCCAAACGTCACCGTGGCTCCCGCGGCAAAGTTAGCACCGGTGATCGTGACTGCCGTTCCGCCCGCCGCCGGGCCGCTGTTCGGCGATACACTGGTCACGGTCGGCAGAACGGTGCCTCCCGACGGAGTGCGGAAGGCGACCATCTGCATGATCCACGGCCCGGATGGGCTGAGAGGTGAGGTTGCGGTATAAGTGCCCGTCGTCTTGACCATCTCGTCTTCCGCGATGTCGTTGTCCGGGGATGTAATCATCCGTTTGGTGAAGCCGGTGCACGAGCCGGTTACAGCGGTCTGAACCACGTTGGCGGCGAAAAGCAGATCGGTCGGGTTGGTCGTGGTCAGGGCGCCGCTGCTGCTGGTGGAACTGGTGCCCATAGTCGCAACCGTCACATCCACCGGATTGCCAGGATCCGCTCCGCTGTACTCGAGTATTCGTATGTCGGCGGATGTCGCGGCACTCGCAAAAGTCACCGTGACTATGTTTGCTCCCGCAGCCGCTGCTGCGATGTTCTTCGCATAGTAAATGGACTGCGACGCGTACCCACTCTGGACCGTGGGGCCCACGGCGCGTGTATAAGTGTTACCCTTCGAGTCCGTAACTGTGCTGACAGCGGCCGTGCTATCGTTCCACCCTGCAACGACGACGTTGAGGTCGCCGGCGATTTGGGCGGATGTGAAGGTGACGGGTACCTTGGTCTCGGGGGATTGCGGGGTGGCATAGTTACCCTGCACATAGGTGATGGTTGTGCTTGTGGGCACCGCATAGGTGAACGCGGCCGCCAAACTCCCGCTCTGCGCCCCAGGGTTCGTCACCGTCACCGTGACCGCTCCGGCGCTGCCCGCTGGAGTTACGGCCGTGATGGAGGTACTGCTCACCACCACTACGTCGTTTGCCGCCACGCCCCCAAATGCCACGGTCGCTCCCGTGGCAAAACTCGTGCCGGTGATGGTGACTGCTGTCCCGCCCGCCGTAGACCCGCTATTCGGCGACACACTGCTCACCGCCGCCGGAGCCGTGAGGCTGATGCTCGCGGTTGCCGAGGTGCTGTTGTAAGTGGCCGTAACGGTCGCTGTTTGATTGCTCGCAATCGTGCCGCTGGTCGCGCCAAAAGTGCCGGTGGCAGACCCGGCCGCTATTGTCACCGATGCCGGCACCGTCAGAGCCGCTGCATTGCTCGACAAGGCCACGCTGGCGCCTCCGCTGGGCGCCGCCTGATTCAGTGTGATGGTGCAGGTGCTCGAGGAATCCGGACCCAGGCTGGTGGGACTGCAACTGAGCGCGGAGACTTCGACCGCCGCGACCAGGCTGATGCTGGCTGTCGCCGAGGTGCCGTTGTAAGTGGCCGTCACTGTCGCCGTTTGATTGGTGTTGCAATTGCCAGCCGTGGCTGTGAAGGTGGCCGAAGTCGAACCGGCCGCCACGGTGACCGAGGCTGCCAGGGTCAGCATCGTGTTGTTGCTGGACAATGCTACGCTGGCGCCCCCGGTCGGCGCCGCCTGATTCAGGGTGATGGTGCAACTGCTGGTGGTATTCGGCCCCAGGCTGGCGGGGCTGCAACTGAGTGAGGAGACCTGCACCGGCATAGCCAGGCTGATGGTGGCTGTCGCCGAGGTGCTGTTGTAAGTGGCCGTCACGGTCGCCGTTTGATTGCTTGAAATCGTGCCGCTGGTGGCGCTGAACGTAGTCGTGGCGGAACCGGCCGCCACGGTTGCCGTCGCCGGCACGGTCAGTGCCGCCGCATTGCTGGACAAGGCCACGCTGGCGCCGCTGGGCGCTGTCTGATTCAGCGTGATGGTGCAGGTGCTGGAAGAATTCGGCCCCAGGCTGGCGGGGCTGCAACT